>NZ_JAQVKA010000006.1 GCF_028694895.1 Sulfurimonas sp.
TCACTTAGTCTGTTTGCCACAACAACATCACTTATCTTTTTAAATTCATCCAAATATTTTATAACTCTTGAGTTGAAAAATTCACTCTCTTCAAGTACCGGCTCATATATAACAACCTCAACACCTTTTGCTTTTATACGCTTCATGATTCCTTGAATAGCCGAGCTTCTAAAGTTATCACTCCCACTCTTCATCACAAGTCTATATACGCCAACTATCTTTGGTTTTTTTGCCAAAATGCTATCTGCGATAAAATCTTTTCTAGTGCTGTTTGATTTTACAATAGCTTCTATCATGTTCGATGGTACATTTGCGTAGTTTGCTAGGAGCTGTTTTGTATCTTTTGGCAGACAGTATCCACCATATCCAAAAGATGGGTTGTTGTAGTGCGTCCCGATTCTTGGATCTAGCCCAACGCCTTGTATGATTTGTCTAGTATCAAGCCCATGAGCTTGTGCATAAGAGTCAAGCTCGTTAAAGTAGGCTACTCTCATGGCAAGATAAGTGTTTGCAAAAAGCTTTATCGCCTCAGCTTCTGTTGAGTCTGTAAAAAGGATTGGTATATCTTTTTTAATCGCTCCACCGGCTAATAAATCTGCAAAAACTCTAGCTCTCTCGCTTTGCTCTCCAACGATGATTCGGCTAGGATAAAGGTTATCATGAAGAGCCAAACCCTCTCTTAAAAACTCAGGTGAGAAGATGATGTTTTGAGTTTTGAACTTCTCTTTTAAGCTATTTACATAACCAACTGGAACGGTAGATTTTATAACCATAACCGCGTCTGGATTTATACTCAAAACATCAGCAATTACATACTCGATGGATTTTGTATTAAAGTAGTTTGTCTGCGTGTCATAATCTGTGGGTGTCGCGATAATAACATAAGTTGCACCCCTGTAAGCATCCTCTTTATCTAACGTCGCGCGAAAGTTTAAATCATCACGTCTTAGATACTCCTCTATCTCTTTATCTTCAATAGGAGAGATTTTTTTGTTTAGCATTTCAACTTTTGTAGCGATGATATCAAGGGCTACAACTTCATTGTGTTGTGATAGAAGGATTCCATTACTAAGCCCAACATATCCAGTTCCTGCTATCGCTATTTTCATCTTTTTTAGCCTTTTATAATATTTCTTATTCTATAAAGTTTCTACTTTAAAACCACTTACAAAGGCGTGTTTTAGTCTTTTATCGCTAAAATATGTTTTTAAAAATTTATTGTAAAAGGCTTTAAAATGGTAACTTATTTTAAAGATGCGCAGAGCCATATTTTGGCATATAGAACAAAACTTCAAGAACACAACATGGTTATGGACAAGACAACTCTTCTGTTTTTAAATCTTATTTTGGATATATTGGAGTACTTAGGCACAGAAGACCCCGATAAACTTGATGAACTTTGCGAGTACAATGTCTTAACAATGCGCGGGGAGTTTGATGCAGTAATAAAAGGTGACTCGGTAAATGAAAAAGTGCAAGCAACCCTGCTTATATTTTTTCTACGAATCGCTAAAGAGATGGATATAAAGTATAAAACCATCGAAAACAAACATCTAAAAAAACTATACACTCTAGTAACGTCAAAAGATTTCAAATACCCAAGCTATATAAAAAATCAAAAGGTATTTGCACTTGAGAGCATGCCTGAAAATATAAAAAGAATGCTCTACATGAAGTAGATAGAATTAAATTATTCTATCACTTCCGCCGTCAATTGCAACCTGAGCGCCTGTTGTTTTTGCAAAAGGTTTTCCAGCCATTGCACATACTAGTTCTGCTACATCATTTGAGCAGATTTCAGTCTTTAGTACATTGTTCGTTTTATACTCCTCAACACTCATGCCATAAGCTTTCGCGCGATTTGCCAAAACCTCTTCAGTCCAAATAGCTGTATCAAAAACTGCATGAGGATGGATAGTGTTTACTCTTACTCCAAACTCACCAAGTTCTAGTGCTGCGATACGTGCGAGTTGAGTCTGTCCAGCCTTTGCAACTGAGTAAGCCGCCGCACCTTTTCCCGGAGCTGGAAAGTTTTTTGAAGCTACCATAACCACAGCTGCATCGATTCCAAGTTTTAAAAATGGTGCTGTATATTTGAGCAGTTTTTGGTGTGAAGTAAGATTTATATCCATACTTTTTTTCCAGTTATCATCACTCAGTTCATCAAGGTTCTCACTCGGTGTGAAGATTCCAGCGTTGCTTACAACTATGTCGATTCCACCAAAACTCATGATGGCTTTTGAGATTGCTTTTTTGATATCATCGCTACATGTAAGGTCACAACGTACGCCTATCGCATCGGCTTTATTAAATATTTTCTCAACATCAGCATTTATATCAAGAGCAACTACTGCTGCACCTTTTGCGTTGAGCATCTTAGCGATTGCTAGGCCTATACCACTAGCCGCCCCAGTTACAAGAGCAATCTTTCCACTAAATTCAGACGCTTTTGCACCACCTTTTAGCTTTGCTTGCTCAAGCGACCAGTAACCTACTTCAAAGATTTTTGCAGGGCTTAGTGCTTTGTATCCGCCAAGTTTCTCAGCTCTTAGGATTGCCTCATAAGTATGCTCATTTATATCTTTGATGATATTTGCGTCTTTTGCATTATCTCCAAAAGACAGTGCTCCATTGCCTCTTAAAATCGCATAATTTGGGGCAGGGTTTAACATTGTTTCGTTTGTTTTATTCGCCTCAAAATAGGCTTTATACGCTTGTGTATAGTTTGCTAAATCACTCTTAAAATCATCTCCCAAAATAGCAGGAACTCTTTTTGTTCTTATAACATGATCAGGTGTTAAAGGGCCTTGCATGGCTATTTTGTCGATGTTTTGTTTTGAGAAATGAAGCGCTAAATCACTATCATTAAA
Organism: Sulfurimonas sp.; assembly: GCF_028694895.1. GTDB lineage: Bacteria > Campylobacterota > Campylobacteria > Campylobacterales > Sulfurimonadaceae > Sulfurimonas. Next base: position 2,871 of record NZ_JAQVKA010000006.1, read on the forward strand.
GATTGAGATAGTTGCCTTGCCTCTTAGGTTTGAGACCTCTTTTCGGATTTTTGCAAGAGTAAGTATCTCCACATCGGCACTGCTTTTTTCTATATGCAGTTCAGCACCATTATCTTTGAGGTACTTCTCTGCCTTATCAACAAGTTCTATAGTTTTCTCATACGACTCTTTTGCGTCATCACTAAATGTGAATAGTCCGTGATTTAGCAGAACCATTCCCTCTAGCTTGCTCCAATCAACATTTTTTGTCATCTCATAAACCAACTTCGCAAGAACAAATCCAGGCATGATATATGGAATAACAAAAACGCTATCACCATAAAGCTCACGTAATCTCTCTTGGCCACCAAGAGTATTTGTGATAGTTACAACCGCATCGGTATGAGTGTGATCAACAAACTTAAAAGGGATAATCGCATGTAAAATAGCCTCTACTGAGGGATTTGGTGCAGATGGATTTGTCATGGCTAGACGTTGATACTTTACCATATCTGTATCGCTTAACTCTTCAAGCTCCGCCATCTTTAATAGCATATCCATCTTGACAGGAGCAAAACCCTCAGCCTCGATAGTTGCCAAATCCCAACCACTCCCTTTTACATAAAGAATCTCTTCGCACTCGCCAAAAAGGTTTGTAGCAGTTGATTTTACAGAGGTATTTCCTCCACCATGAAGTACTAAAGAGCTATCTCTCCCAAGTAGTCTTGAGCTATAAACCCTCAAATCCAAATCTGTTTTATAATTTTGCGCTTCTTTGTTATCCCATAAACTTTTCAATATCTTATCCTCTAAATTTTTCTTTTATTTCATTAAAATCTGCTCTGCAAACACCTTTGTTTGTTATAAGAGCTGTAATTAGCCTTGCTGGTGTTACATCAAAACCGTAGTTTTTTGCAGGCGAATCCTCAGGAGTTATACGCACTCTTCGCAAAACTCCATCTTCATCCACTCCTCTTATAAACTTAACCTCATCGCCACTTCTCTCTTCGATTGGTATCTCTACTGCGCCATCTATTATCTCAAAATCAAAAGTGGAAGCAGGAATCGCCACATAAAAAGGAACATCGTTATCATGCGCTGCTAACGCCTTTAGATAAGTTCCTATCTTGTTTGCCACGTCTCCATTTGCACTAACTCTATCAGCTCCAACGATTACCATATCAACATCGCCTCTTTGCATCAAAAGTCCGCCCATGTTATCGGCTATGATAGTATGCTCAATGTCACTTTTAGAGAGTTCCCACGCGGTAAGTGAAGCTCCTTGATTTCTTGGACGTGTCTCATCAACCCAAACGTGAACATCAATTCCTCTTCTTTTTGCCTCATAGATGGGTGCAAGCGCTGTTCCCTCATCTATAACAGCCAACCATCCAGCATTACAATGAGTTAAAATGTTTATCTTTGTTTTGTTTTTTTTCTTTAGTATCTCTTCTATTATATCACAGCCAAACTCAGCTATCTTTTGACTCTCTAACGCTTCTTCATCATTTAGTTTTATAGCAGCTTCTCTTGCATCTTCTATGATATTTTCAGAGTTTTTTAAAAGCTCCATCATCTTATCAACTGCCCACATGAGGTTTATTGCAGTTGGACGAGACTCTCTTATAAGTGCCGCTTTTTCTTTAAGTAACTCATAATCGCCCTCAACCTCTATCGCTGCGATATATATTCCAAAAGCCGCAACGCTTCCTATAACTCCTGCCCCACGCACAGTCATATTTTTTATAGCAGTCACAAGTTCTTCGGTTGTAGTTAGGTGTCTTGTATCATAGATAAAAGGGAGCAATCTTTGATCGATTACCTCCAAACACTCATCAAAGAGGTCATCATTTAGCCATAGCGCTTTGTAGTTACCTTGCATCTTTTACTATCTCCAATATCTCATCACAATTTTGTATATTTTTATAACTCATTAAAAACTCTCTTGCTATTTTTAAAACTATCCCCTCGGCCTCAGCTCTTAAGTTAACATCTTCTATTCCTCTTATCTCTTCTACTCCAGCAACGCCATAAACTCTTCTGGAGAGCTCACAAGCTGCAAAACCGACACTATCTCTAAAAATCTCTTTTATAAATTTCACTTTGTACAATTCAATAGTAGCATTATCTAAATATCCATCCACTAATAGTGCAGAGCTAGCAGACTCACTCCAAAAGTTTAAAAACTTAGCTTGAAATTTTGATAGAAACTCTTTTATACTCAAAAGAAGCCACTCTTTATAAGCATCATCTTTTGTAACTACGCTGTGATAAACATAGCTACTTACTAAGTTTGCAAGTAGCACACCTATATCAAAACCAAAAGGCCCAACAAAAGCAAACTCAGGATCAATCACACAAGTCTCAGAGTCGTTAATCATAATTGAGCCAGTATGCAAATCTCCATGCAAAAGTGCATCATTTTGTGTCATAAATTTATACTTTAGCTCTAAAATCTTCTCTTTAAACTCCACATCTAAAAAAAGTTTCTTTGCGCATTCATCATCTTTTGTATTGATATTAGTTTCATGCTCCATAAAAGCAAAGCTAAAAACCAAATCCTCGCTTAGTTTACATAGTTCTACATTAGAGTTAAACCTATCAATAAGCGCTCTCTTATCAGAAGAACTTAAGTGCAAAGAGGAGGTATAAAAAAGTGTAGCAGCCATAAATGTAGACATCTGCTCACTAAAATTTTTATACTCTACTTTATTTAAAAGACCTTTTCTCATAATGATATGTGAGTCTAAATACTCCATAATAACCAAACTCATATCCTCATTTGCATGATGCACCTTTGGAACAAAACTTGGAAATATTGCGTAAAATTTTTGTAGTGCTCTTATCTCATAGTTCATTCTCTCTCTGCCAAGAGGGAACTCTTCTCCAACACAACGTAGATATGGAACAGCTTGCTTTAAAATAAGAGCTTTTTTTGGGTCTTGAAGCGAGGTGATTTTATATACATAGTTTAAGTTACCATCTCCTATCTCATCGGCTTGCAACTCATCTTGGCCAAAGTAGTTCATAACACTTTTAACATCTGAAATATAATCTAATACAGTTGATTTATCTAGTTTCTTATAATTCATTGCTCCCCCTTAAATAAAAACTCTGATTTAAAATTTATTTTGTATTTTAAAAAATTGTAGCATAATTAGATACGACATTTATAAGATAGGAGGCCATTTATGGGATGGACATGCCAGCATGACTACAATGGTTACTGCAAACTTATCAAAAAAGCCTGTGTTCCAGGTATGAAGGGATGTGTACTAGTCAGCAGTGAGTACATCTTTAGTACAGGTAGTTTTGAAGATGATAAAAAAGCTCAAGATGACAAAGAACAAAAAGAGGAGATAGACTTCGCAGCATTAGCTAGAAGTAATTAGCTCCAAAACTCAAGTGGATTTGGGTGCAAAAAAGTGTATCCAAGCTCACCCATAACTTTTTTGGATGAGATTCTACGTTTTGAAAATCCATCAAACACTCCAACTTCTCTCTCATGCTTCTTACTATTTTTCTGATGTATCTCTTTGCGCGATGGATGCATCGGTGCGACAAGATTATAAACTCCGATACGTACTCCCTCGTGTATCATTTTATCTATGATTGCTATTGCGTCATCTCTATGGATATAGTTTACAAAACCATCGCTAAAAGAAGACACGCTCTTCCAGACACCGGCAACTCTATCCTCTCCCATCAAGCCGCCAAGTCTTAAAATCAAAACTCTCTCTCTTGAGCCTAGTAGTAACTCCTCAGCTTCTTTTATAAGCGAGTGCTTTGTGATAGAGGCACTCTCATCAACATCTTCATCAAACTCTTTATAAACAGAGGTTGAACTCATTAAAATAACATCAGAGGTTGGATTTGTAAGCGTTGCTATTTTTTGAAGTGTTGTGAGATAGTTATCTTTTGTATGAATAGCGATAATTATAATATCACTCTGCCAAAAAGAGGCATTATCAGGAGTCTTCTCTCGTGAGAAACACTCTACGTTAAAACTCTTTTGAAGCTTCAAACAAAGAGGTTTTCCAAGCCAGCCACAGCCAACAATACCTATACTTTTACTTTTTCTCATCTTTAGATTTGTTTGTGTTAAAACTTTTTTTGATAGTAATCATCTCATAAACAGAAACTTCAGGCATTGCTTCTTCGATTAGTTTGTCAGTATCACTATAGACGCCCTTTATCTTCTCTATCTCTTTGTATCCAAGCGGCTTTACTTCACTTGTTGCCAAACTAAAACTTCCAGCCCAAAAAATTACAATCATAAGCCAAACAGTTTTTTTAGCACCTGTATAAACACCTAAAAAATGAAACGCTACGCTTAAAACTATTGCTATGATTAAAAAAATGCTCAAACTCATCTTACTAAATTTTCCCCTCTTGGTTGCATCTCAATTCCCGTTCCTTCAAACATTTTATTACCTAATTTTTCTACACCCAATGTCGCAAGAAGCATCAATAAAGATATAGCCAGAAGAAAAATTATTGCTAATCCATATCTCTTAAGAGCCTCTTTCATTCGCTTTTATTCTCATCTTTATAAATATCATCACTTCCTATCCAATCGACACATCTTGAGCTATGAAAATCTCTCTCATACTCATCATGTTTAAATAGATGGTCCTCAAGTCTCCAACCCAAGCTTTTAGATAAAAGTACAGATTTTGCAATTGTTCTATGCATCTTATTTTCACAAATAACAGTTTCTCCGTTATTGAAAATCTCTTCAACTCCATGTATTCTTTTTATTGTAATTGTGTAGTGAAAACCAACCATTAAAATAATTGCACCTAAAACGCCTATCATGCCCTTTTTAAAAGCACCTTTTGGCATAAAATCTCTAGTTGTAACAACTGCTGCAATAACTAGGAAGAAAACTCCTATAACTAAATAAACTATTTCTAACTCAAAAAAAAGTCCCATATCTATCCTTTAATTTTATAAATTGCTATATCTGTTTTCCCAAGTTTCAAACTCTGGAGCAAAATACTCTATTCTAACCTTCTTGAATTCTCTTGAGCTGTAAAGTGGCATATAACTCTTTGAGTCAATTTCAGACGCCATATCTTCTATAATTGCGCTTGTCTCTTCAACGTTTTTACCATGCACCATAGTAAAAAGGTTATATGGCCAATTCGGATATTTTGGGCGAAGATAACAGTGTGAAACTGCACTAAAAGCGGCAGCCTTCTCTCCAACTGCTTCTCCTTTTTCTTCATCTACGTCCCACACAACCATAGCATTAGCACTAAAGCCTGCTTTTCTATGGTTAAGGATTGAAGCAAATCTTCTCATAACACCTGCTTCTTGAAGTTCGTTTAAAATCTTAAAAAATGTATCATAATCGATATTTAACTCTTCTATCATCGCCCCAAAAGGCTCTTTTACCATCTCTATATCATATTGAGCTAGTCTGATTATTGAATGATGAAGAGGTGTAAGTTCAATATCTGTATGCTTTACTTTTTTAACCTCTTCTTTCTTTTCGTCCTTACCAGTAGTGTTGAGCTTAACACTAATCTTAAAGAGCTTAAGCGTTGGAAGCATAATATACTCTTCAGCCTGAGTCGCTTTTGCAAGTATCTCAAGTGTTTTTTCAAGCCCAAACTTAGAATTTGGAGCAACTGCTAATGTAAACCAGATATTAAAATCATGATTTCTCTCATAGTTATGTGATATTCCAGGGTGAGAGTTAATGATTTTTACAGCATCACTTATTTTATCAGCTGCTACTTTAAAAGCAACAAGCGAAGAGACATATCCAAGTCTCTTTGTATCAAAGATTGCTGATGTCTGACGTATAATATTAGCCTTCTTTTGCTCTTGTAAAATATCAAGAACTTCATCTTCACTCATACCAAGTTCATCCGCTATTACCTTAAATGGTCGCGCGACCAATGGAAATTTTTTCTGAATACGCGATAATATTTCATCTTTCATCTATAGTATTGTCCATTTCTCTAATTAATTTGTTTGATTGTAATCTAATTTCAATTAATCCTAGTTGATTTCCATCAACAAGAGATTTTAAAAAAGTATGATATTATACCACTCAACTAAAGAGATAAAAAAGAGAAGTTTTGAGCTATTTTCCAGCCTTTTTAAACCTTGAAGATAAAAGAGTTTTACTTGTTGGAGGCGGAGAGATTGCCCATACAAAACTTGTTCATCTTTTAGATTTTACCTCTGAAATCTCTATAATTGCACAAGAGTTATCTGAGAAGACAAAAGCATTAGCTAAAGAGAGAAATCTTAGCGTTATGCAAAGAGCATACAGCAGAGGGGATATAACAAATTTTGATATTGTTATTGTTGCAGTTGATGACATCTCTCTTCAAGTGAAGATTTTTGAAGAATCAAAACAGTACAATTGCCTTTGCAGTTGCGTTGACTCTTCAAAACAGAGTGATTTTATCTTTGGTTCTTATATCAAAAAAGATGACTTAACAATAGCAGTATCAACATCTGGTGCTTCTCCTGCACTAGCAAAAGAGATAAAAAAGTATCTTTTAAATCTAATTCCAGATGATATAGGTGCTTTTTTACAAGAGATGAAAAGTTTAAGAGAAACTCTGCCAAAAGGTAAAGATAGAATGAAAATGTTTAAAAAACGAGCAGAAGATTATATAAAAAGATGGAGTAATTAAATGAACGTAAAGAAAGCTTTAATATTTGGGTTTTTCACAGCCTTTTTAATACTAGGAATCGTCTCAATGCAGCGAGCTGTTCCAGATCCTAAAGAGGATCGTATCTACTTGGCTATAAAAGAGTATAGTCCCTACTATATTGAAAAGAGAATTGGTGGGCTTACTATTTTAGACAAAAGAAGCGATAAAAAAGAGAAGCCTGACTCAAGTGATTTTTTTCACAGACTCGATGAACTTGAAAAAACATGGGGCAAAGAACACTTAGTAGTTGAGAATAACGAGCTAATAGTTATGGGTGAGAACAACCAAAGCGTCGCTAGAATTATGATTGAAAATGAAAAAGAGAGAGCTTTTCTTAAAGAGTTTTTTGGAATCTAAACTTTTTAAGCACTCTCTTTTAGCTTAAGTGATAAAAGCAGTGCTATAAAAAGTGTGCCAAGCGATACCCAGTAAAGTACAAAATAACTAAAAAAGTGTAAAACAACGCCACCTAAAATTGAGAAAAACATCCCCAAAGATACTATATTCATCTGAAGAGCTATATATATCGGCCTTTTATCTGCTGGAGCAATTTTAAGGACAAGATTACTAGAAGCTATACGACTTCCATCCATAGACGCACCTACTAAAAAGAAAATAGCTATATACTCATAAAGAGAAGATGCATTAAACGCTAAACTAATTGCAATTATTTGAAAGAAAATTACTGCTTTTGCGATTAAGATATTTTGTCCATTACTACTAAGGCTTCCCCATAAAAAATTGCTAAGCATTGCACCAACCATTTGCGTTGTTATAAGCCAACCAATTGCCACACCATCTAAATCTATTTTTTGCTGAGCGTCAAGTATTATAAATGGTAGCGCTATTAAATATCCGTATGCCAAAAAAAATGTGCCTACTTGAATCTGAAAGCCTTTATCCGCTTTTAATATAGCATAAGAGTTTTTTAAAAATTTACCAAAACTACTCTCTTTTTTTGAGATCTCTTCTTTAATTGGCTCATCAACCAAAGAGAATGATATATATCCAAGTGCCATAACAAAAGAACTAATTATAAAAAGATACCCATAACTTTGTGGAGCTTCAAATGACTCAAGTATCCAAGCAGCCAAAGCGCCACTAAGTAGCCCGCCAACTGCGCTAAAAAACTGTCTATAAGCCATTGTTTTACCGCGAAATTTATGAGAAAATATTTTTGCCATTATTTCTCTAAAATAGATAGCCGCAAAACCTGCACTAAAGGAGAATACAAAAAGTCCTATACCTATTGAAGCAAGAGTTATATCTGGATGATTTTCGCCAAAAATTATAATAGTTATACCAATGAAAAACCATGATGAAAATCTTATAAAAAAGACTTTACGAAGATATGGCATCATAAGCTTGTAACTCTGAGCATGAAAAGCTGCAAATAGTTGTACAAGTACTCCTCCACCTCTAAGAAGAGAGGCAAAAAAGCCTACAAGCATAGAACTTCCGCCAAAGTAATTTACAATAAGTGGTAAAATTGTTGATGGTTCGGCAATCGTCGTTCCAATTGCCAAAAAGAAGCCATGTAAAATATTTTTTATATGGCTTGAGAATTTATCCATTTAGTTTTTCGTAAGCTTCTTCAATACTCTTTGCTTTTTGTGTAACAAATAGGTAAACAGCAGCATTTAAGCGTGCTAGTTTTAAGAATTCATTAGATGGGTTATTAACCTGTTCTATTGACTCTTCAAGAGTTATCTTCTCCCAAGATTTTGTATAATTAATACCATAATACTCAGGGTCAATTATCATCTCTTCAACCTCGCCTCCATTAACTAGCCACAATCTACCTTTACTAAAGAGCTCAGGAGTCCCTTCATTTCCTTGAATAAGCGCAAATCTTTTATATTTATCTGAAAAAACTTCTACATATTTACTCAAATAAGGCTTATGAAAAATTCCCGTAATTGCAAATTCGCTAGAAGCAACCCTTGTTAGTTTTTCAATAGTATTAATACCTGTGCGAAGTCCTAAGCGCATGCGCATTGGCGTTATGTCGTGCATCTCTTTAAAAAAATCTGCTCTATCGAAATAGTGGATATTCTTCTCTAACTCTATACTTGTTGCTACTTCTTTGAGTGTAATTCCAGGTTTAGCCGGTGCTAAATCATCGCCAACAACCACAAGTTCTAGATCAAAATTTTTAAGTGCCTTTGCTACAAGAGGAAAGATAAAAGGATTATTTACTTTCCCATCAAATGGATATCCAAGTTCTATTGAATTTGCTATTGGAGTTCTTTTTATAAACCCATCACAAGCATCAACAACTCCTTTAAACTCCTCATTTGTCTCAGGTTTGAGTCGCCATCCAAGTAAAAAAGCTGCTGCTTGTTCTGGATAAACATCTTGTTTTAAGATACGTTCCATCATATCCTTTGCCTCTGCATGGCTCAAATCTCTATTAGTTTTCTCGCCTGTTCCTACTGCATGTATATACTTAAAAAAATCCATCTTTGTTCTCTTCTTTATAATATTTTTAGTTCGTATAATATAATGATATTATTAAAATGAGGTAACAAAAGTGCTTTATACGATGAAAAGAAGTTTTGGCTGTGAAGATTTTTAAAAAAAGATATTTGCCTAGCATCAGTGCTAGGCAAAAGGTGTAGAAGATTAAAGATTAATACTTTTTAGCTTGTAACTCATCTATAATTGCGTATCTTAGCGCCTTTAAATCATTTTGAGATGCTTTATCTTTATCACACATAATATGCTCTTTTGCAATCACTATTGTAGTTGAGTATGTCTCAGATCCGATCTCCTTCTCAGCAATAATAGAGTTTGTTTTAAACCCTGTCATTCTCCATCCCTCTTTTGCGCCTGCACTCTCTACCGCATTTAAAACGCTTTTTGTACTACGATCACCTACATATATAGCTGTTTTACAAATAGTTGCATCCCCTGTTTCTAAACCTGCTGAAACTTCTTTTGTTGTACTACAACCACTCATTAATGTAAGTGTTGCAACAGTTATCGACACAATTTTTTTCATACTATCTTTCCCCTTGTTTTGTATTGAATTAATTCTATCATTAAAAAGTTAATTAATCAATGATATAATATTAATTACAAAATTAAATTTAATATTAAGAGTATATAAAAATGGTAGTAAAAGATTTAATAATAATCGGTGTAATGAGCGTTCCTATGTTAATGTTTTCAATTTTTCCAGGTATTTGGCTAAGTGACTATCTTGAACAAAAATATGACTTTATAGAGAAGCACAAACGTATAGTGCTCGTTGGCACAACTATGGTATTTGCACTAACTCTTTCATCGCTTCTTCATTTCTTATAATATATACAAAACATATTAGCAGTAACTGAAAATTATGTATTTTTTTAAAAATGTTTCGTTTAGTTACATAAATAATAAAACAAACCTTAATTTTTTAATTACGTAAAAAAATTGATATATGTCAACAGCTTTTAAAGTAATTCAGACTAAACTTCTCTTGATTCTGAAAAATAATACGAACATAGGAGAAATAAAATGGTTGATGGAGCTTTGATGTCGCGAGATATTCTTGTTGATGATTTTTTAACAATCTTTATATCTTCTACTCTTGTATTAATATTTGGAGGATTCTATGTTGGTATATATACGGCTGTAAAAGTTAAGCTTCTGAAAAATTGGATGATGCCTCTTGGCTACTTTTTTTGGATTTTAACTGCTTATTGCTTGTATTTAATGGGAAGTTTGATGCATGTAAACGAACTTACGGCTAAAGCTTTAGTTGTTGCTGCAATTGGATTGTTACTGCTTCCACATGCAGTCTATTACATGCAAGATCATGTTCATCAAGAAAATGAACATTAATTTTTATATATATTGACCCATAATTTATAGGAGGTTATAGTGGCTAAAAAATCCGTATGGAGCGATAATCGCTTCTGGCAACGCACAGCAGGCTGGGTTACAGGTTTTGCTTCAGTTCTACTTATTTGGTTGACATTTGACACAAGTGCACAAATATCAATGGGAACTGATACAGACTTACAAAATGGTGTAACTAAAAGGGTTCCAGGACCTACAGTTATTAATTACAAAATCGCTTATGAATTCAACAAGAAGCGTCAGCATGAAATTCCAGTAATTGGTGGAATGAATTCAGAAGGAACTTCAGCTTTCCAAGAAAAAGAGAAGTTTTTTGGTAGAGATGATTGGTCTGAAGAAGAAGCGGAAAGCTTACTTCACCTTGGTAAGCTAGCTTCTCAAACTAAGAACTGTATGAACTGTCATACTCTACTTGGAAATGGTGGATACTACGCTCCAGACTTAACAAAAGCTTGGTTAGATCCAGCATGGGGGCCAGAAGGTTCAATGCAAGCAATGACATCTAAAGAGACTAAAGAAGAAGCGATGGCGGAGTTTTTACAAAATCCATCTCAATATCCAACTCATGCTCGTATGATGCCAAATCTTGGTATTACTGCTGAAGAGGCTAAAGGTTTAGTTGCTTTCTTAAAGCATCTATCATCTATAGATACGAATGGTTTCCCAAGAAACTTTGGAAAAATTCAAGGAGCAGTAAATGGCAAATAGTTATTCAAAATCTGAATCTAAAAAATTAGCAACATGGTATTTTACAGTTGCAGCAATTCTTTTTGGAGCACAGTTACTTTTTGGTCTCATAGCGGCTACTCAGTATGTTATGCCAGGTTTCTTGTTTGAAATCCTAGATTTCTCTGTAGCTAGAATGGTACACATTAATGCACTTGTTGTATGGATGGTTTTTGCTATGTTTGGTTCTGTTTATTGGTTATTACCAGATGAAACTGGAATTGAAACTGTTGGTATTGGTCTTGGAAAATTACTTTTCTGGGTATTTACTGCAGCCGTAACAGTTGTTGTTCTTGTATACTTATTCGTTCAAGTTGGGCCTGCTGATGAGACATCACTCTGGTTTATTCATGAAGGTAGAGAGTATATTGAAGCTCCACGTTGGGCTGATATTGGTATTACAATTGTAGCATTAGGTTTCGTTGCAAACCTTTACATGACAGGTATTAAAGGTAACCGTTCTGGTATCGTTACTGTTCTTATGGCAGACATGATTGCTTTTGCTGGTCTTTACCTAACTGGTATGTTCTATACTGATAATATTTCTGTTGATCAATACTGGTGGTGGTGGGTTATTCACCTTTGGGTTGAAGCTACTTGGGAAGTTTTCGTTGGCGCACTAGCTGCTTATGGTCTAATCACTATGATTGGTGCGCACCGTAAAGTTGTTGAAATGTGGTTATGGATCGAAGTATCTATGCTATTTGGTTCAGGTATCCTTGGTATGGGTCACCACTACTTCTGGATTGGTACACCTGAGTACTGGTGGGAAATTGGAGCACTATTCTCTGCGCTAGAGCCATTACCACTTGTTGCGATGTTTATCCACGTTCTTTATGACTGGGGTAAAATGCAAGGTGAAGAGGATGCAAAAGGTTTACCACATACTGTTGTAAATAATAAACCAGCGTTTACTTGGTTTATCATGAATGCACTTGGTAACTTTTTAGGTGCTGGTGTTTGGGGATTCTTCCACACAATGCCACAAGTTAACCTTTATACTCACGGAACACAGTTTACATCTGCTCACGGACACTTAGCGTTCTTTGGAGCTTATGCAACGATTCTTATTGGTATGATGTATTTAGCTGTTCAAGGTAAAAACAATATCAAAATACTTAACCACACTAAGTCGTCTATTTGGGCGGTAAGCATGGTTGTTGGTGGTGTTGTTGGTATGACTGTAGCACTTACACTCGCTGGTTATTCAGACGTTATTATATCTCGTGCACAAATGGGTGCTACATGGGCTGGTTATTTTGATGCTCAAAGCACAACTTGGTTAGTACAAGGTTTAGTATGGAGACTTATAATGGGTGTTATTACTTTTGTAGGTTTCATATTCTTAATTAAAGATTTGTTGAGTATCGGTAAAGCTACTCACCACGTAAGATAAGGAGATACACAATGATGAACGCAATGTTTGAGCCATTTGTAGATGTAGTACCAAGTTTCTTTGCTACTTTATCTCAAGGGCCAATGACTCTAACTATTTTCTTGCACACTGTAATTATACTTCCAATGTTTTGGATTTATAAGCAAGAAAAAGCTCGTTTAGAGCAAGAAGAGGGTAACTAGTTATCGAAACACTATCAGGGCCCAACAGGGCCTTGAAGTTTCAATATGTTCCGGATCTAAAAAGATCCGTTGATTTGTCTATTTTAGAAGGAGAAATAAAATGAGATTAAATAAATTAGTATTATCAGTAACTGCGATGACAGTTATTGGTTCAGGGATGTTAGCTCAAGCAGCTGCTTTTGATGCTGAGACTGTTTTTGAAAAAGAGTGCCAAGGGTGTCATGGTCCTAACCTAGAGGGTGGTGTTGGTTCTGACTTACGTCCTGCCATTACTGCTAAGAAAAACTCTTATGAGTTGGCTGAGACAGTTTTAAATGGTCGTGCAGGTACTGCTATGCCTTCATTTAAAGATAAGATTACTAAAGATCAAGCTGATGCAATAGTTGATTATATTCAACACTTTAAAGGTAGAATAATTAAGCAATTAACTCTTGATACAGTTAAAGCTGGTTGGAAACCTCTTAATGACAGAATGGCATTTTTCACAAAATATCCAGACCCTTCTGATGTTAAGAAAAATACAGATATTTGTTTCGTAACTGAGCGTGATGCTGAGCGTGTTACGTTTGTTGATGGAACAAGTGGTAAAATTTTATCTAGACACCCAGCTGGTTTCGCAGTTCACGTAACTGTTACAAACAAGCGTCAGCCTCGTTATGCTTACTCAATCTCTCGTTCAGGTTTAGTAACAATGTTTGACCTTAATACTCCAGGTCAGCAAAAAATTGCTGAAGTTCAAGTTGGATCAGACTCTCGTGGTCTTGCAGTTTCACCAGATGGTAAATACCTAATGGCTGGAAACTATGTACCAGGCGGTGCTGTACTTATGGATGCTATGACTCTTGAGCCATTAAAAGTTTATCCAACGTCAAGCGTTATTAAGCCAAATGGTGATATTGATTCATCTCGTGTAGCTGGTATTTTCGACACTCCATATGGTCCTTATTTTGCATTTGCACTTAAAGATGGTGGTCACGTTTATATCGTAGATTATTCTAAGCCAACTTTCCCAATCGTTGGAGATATTCCAAACATTGGAGACATTCTTCATGATGGTTTCTTAAATGAAGGAAAAGAGATTGGTCGTTACCTATTTATCGCTTATCAAGGAAGTGACGTTGTTGGTGTTGTAGACTTTAAAACTAAATCTTTAGTAACAAAAATCTACACAGGTCCAGCATCTAAACCACACCCAGGTCAAGGTTCTTCTTGGTTTAATGAGGGTCTAGGCCAACAACTTGGTGCTACTGTTAACATGAACTTAGGTCAAGTAACAATTTGGGATAATCATTTCGATGTTATCCGTCAAATCCCAACTGGTGGTGGTGGACTATTTGTTGGAACATCTGAGCATACTCCGTTTATTTGGGCGGATAACGTTCTTGGTGGACCAAGTTCTTGGAATCAAGTTCACTTGATTAACAAGCAAACTCTAGAGTTAGATAGAATCATCACTGTGGGTACATCTGAGGGTACTGTTACAGATCCTGTAACTCATAAAGTACTTTACAAATGGTCTGTTCCAACTGTAAAAGATGATAAAGGTGTTGTTGTAGTACCTCGTATACTTCACGCTGAGCCAGCAAATCACGGTCACTGGACTATGATTTCTGAGTGGAATGCTGGACGTATTGGTATTTATGAAGCTAAAACAGGTAAATTTGTTAAATACATTACTGGTTTAACAACTCCTACGTTTACTTACTCTATCGAGCACAGACAAACTATTCCAGGTGCATAATTAGCACTTTTTCTCTCCCTAATATAGGGGGAGAATCCTCTTATAACTACTCATTACTATCTGGTAACAAATAAATTTTTTGTATCAAACATCACTTTACATAAATTATGAAATAACCTTTTTTTGACATTTATAAGCCATAATTCAAGCTTATTTAGGCTAAAATAAAAAGAAAGTAAAAAGAGAATATATGAATATAAAATTATTAATAGCGCTATTATTAGCTTCATTTTTATCTGCCCAAGACTCAGAAGGTAAGAAAGTTTTTGAGACTTACTGTTGGGGTTGTCATCATCAAACATCAGAAGCATTTGGCCCTCCATTTAAAGAAATAGCACAAAAGAGAACATCAGATGAGATACAAGCGTACATTATTGATCCAGAATCAATGTATAAAGCATTTGGCTATAAAAGAACTGTTATGACAAAATTAAAATTAACTGATAAAGAAAGAGAAGATATAGCTAAGTATATTCTCACATACAAAGGCAATTAAATGTTTAGGTTATCAAATCTTATCCACTCCGTATTAGAAGATAAACCAGAGAGAGTTCTTAATGGCTCTATTGCTATATGGAATTTTACAAACCGTTGTAATCTATCTTGCCTACACTGTTACTCTAAATCAACTCTTGATGAAGTAGATACTCTAACAACTGCACAGATAAAAAAGACTATTTTAGAGATGAAAGCAAATGGTGTAAAGTTTATAATTTTTTCTGGAGGAGAGCCACTTACTAGAAAAGATCTCTTTGAGATTGCAGATTTCTGTAGAGATAATGGAATTATAACTTACCTCTCAAGCAATGGTTTATACTTTACAAAAGGCAATGTTAAACGTATAGTTGACACTTTTAACTATGTAGGTATTAGTATAGATGGTGATGAGCCGACACATGATCATTTCCGCGGTTTAAAAGGCGCATTTAAAGAGACTCTTAAAGCTGTTCGCCTTGCAAATGAGCATGGTGGTAAAGTTGGTATCCGCTTTACTATAACAAAAGAGACACTTGGTTCTTTAGAGTATATCTTTGATTTAGCAGAAAAAGAGGAAATCTCAAAAATATATATTTCTCATCTTGTATATTCTGGCCGTGGGCTTGATAATCTTAAAATGGATTTATCAAAAGAGCAAAGAAGAAAGAGTGTTGAGTTTATACTAGATAAAGCATTCGAGTATTATGAAACAGGTAGAGATATAGAGATAGTAACTGGAAATATGGAACAAGACGCAATACTCTTTTTAAATAGATTTGCTCTTAAATACCCAGATTTAAAAGATAAGATGCGGGATCGTCTTGTTTCATGGGGTGGAAATAGTGCTGGGCGTAAACTATTGAACATAAATAGCGAAGGCGATGTTCGTCCAGATCCATTTTTTCCACTTACAGTTGGAAACATAATAGAGAAAAACTTTGGCGATGTTTGGCAAGGTGGCGAGCTATTAGATCAGCTTCGTATCCACCCAAGAAAACAGATAAGCGGTATCTGTGCTGATTGTGAGCAGATTGATATCTGTAATGGCGGTTCAAGATCTAGAGCGTATGCTATAACTGGCGACTTATGGAGTGAAGATCCATCATGTTATTTAACTGAACAAGAGAGAAGGAGAGATTAATGTATATTAGTAAATTTTTAGTAAGTGTTTCTTTGGTGGTGGCTATTGCTACAACTATCCAAGCAAAAGGAGTAAATCCAGTGCTTGCATCAATCAATACAGATGAGAAAATCTTTGTTGTTGAGAGAGAAGACAAATCACTTGCTGTGATTGAGCAAGGCATGACAAAAGGCCATATAGAAGGCATGCATGACATGAATCATGGTGTTGTAAAGTTTTATGATAATGATGGTTATGTGATCTCTCGTGATGGATATATAATAAAATTTGATCCTATAAATGAGAAAGTTTTAAAAGAGTACAAAACAAGTGATAGTGCGATTGGTTTTACAGTTGAGAAAAACTACATTGCTGTTGCAAACTATGCTAAAAAAAGTGTTGATATTCTTGATAGAGATTTAAATCCTATAAAATCTTTTGAGACTGGCTCTAAAAATGTTGGTATCAAAAAATATAAAGATTATCTTATTTTCTCTCAAATGAATAATGACAAAATCACTGTTTTAAAAGATAAAAATGAGGGTAAAGGCCTTCCTGACTTTGAAATATTCAAAGAGTTTGAAAATGTTGGAGTTATGCCTTTTGATGCAATGATTAAGAACAATAATTTTATTACTGGATTTTTTAAGAGTGATTTCTTTGGCGTTGTAAATCTAGACACAATGGAGTACTCAAAAATAGATATTTTACTAGATGATAGAAAACCTGTGCTCAAAGTTCCTCACTTTGGTTTTTGGAGCATTAGTGAAGGAAATGTTTTTATTCCTGCTGTTGGAAACAATAAGGTTTTAGTATATACATCTGATTTTAAATTTGTTAAAAATATTGAAGTTGAGGGTTTACCAGTTTTTACGGCTCTTAGCCCTGATCAAAAATATATGGCAGTTACTTTTAGTGGAGACAAGTTTCCAATTATGCAAATCATAGATACCAAAACTCTTGAAGTTATTAAAAGATTTGAATTTGATGGAAAAGTTCTACATGTTAGATGGTCAGAAGATCGTCCTAATCTTTATGTATCTGTAAACGACACAAATAAAGTAGCAGTTATAAACACTAAAGAGTGGTATTTGGCTCGTGAAATGTTTAATATCACAAAGCCATCTGGCATATTTCTATACAAAGAGGCTAAATAATGGGCAAAGTTCATCTGACTGGAGCTGGTCCTGGAGATATAGAGCTACTTACACTTAAAGCACTTAGAGTAATTAGAGAAGCCGATGTAATTATTTACGATCGTCTAGCAAATCCAGATATTTTACAAGAAGCAAAAAATGGTTGTGAGTTTGTTTATGTTGGCAAGGAAGATGGTAAACATATAATTCCTCAAGATGATATAAACGAAGTTATCTATCAAAATGCACTCAAACATGACATTGTTGTTCGTCTAAAAGGGGGAGATCCTTTTGTATTTGGACGTGGTGGAGAAGAAGCCCTATATCTTAAAGAGCGCGGCATTACTTTTGATGTAATTCCAGGAATCACCTCTGCGATAAGTGGACCTGCATACGCTGGTATCCCTGTAACTCATAGAGGTGTTTCTGTAAGTTTTAGAGTTGTAACTGGACATGAGTCTCCAAACAAAAAAGAGTCTCAGATTCCTTGGAATACCTTTATAACAGACGATACAATCGTATTTTTAATGGGTCTTCATAACCTTCCAAAGATAAGTAAAAAACTCATTGAGCTAGGCAAGCCAAAAGATTATCCATGTGCTGTAATTTCAAGAGGTACAACAAAAGATCAAAGCGTTGTTGTTGGTACTCTAGAAAATATAGTTGAAAAAACCAAAGATGTTCCAACTCCTGCACTTATAGTTGTTGGCAAGGTTGTTGAACTTAGAGAACAACTACAATGGTTTGAGGGAAATGAGTAAGCTACTAAACACATCTGAAGCTATACTCATTGCACCAAACATCTACTGGGTTGGTATGCATTTAAAAAATGACCCATTCCAGTGCCACCCATATCTAATCAAAAATAAAAATGAATCTATCTTAATAGATCCAGGCTCCATGATTGAGTTTGAAGAAACTGTTAGAAAAATTAAAACTCTAATAGATATGAAAGATATAAAATATATCATCCTTCATCACCAAGACCCAGATTTAGCAGCTGCTGTACCTGAGATAGAAAAATTAATAAACAGAGATGACCTCTTAATCGTTACACACTCAAGAATGTCTCTTCTCGTAAAACACTATCTTATAAAATCAAACTATTATGAAATAGATAAAGAAGATCATAAACTAATAACTACCAATGGCTTTAGACTTGATTTTCTTACCACTCCATATTGCCACTCACCTGGAGCTTTTGTGAGTTACGAGCCAAGCTCAAAAACCTTATTTTCGGGGGATATTTTTGGTGGTATAGAGCACTCTTGGGATTTTTATGCAGATGAGACTTACTTTTTAAAAGCTAAACTTTTTCATCAAGAGTATATGCCTAGCAAAGATATTTTCAACTACGCACTTGGCAAGATAGAAAAGCTAGATATTGATCTTATCGCTCCACAACACGGCTCAATAATAAAGAAAAAATATATAAACAAACTAATTGAAGATATGAAAAATCTTGATTGTGGATTATATATTGAAGAGAAGTATAATCGTGAATTAATAGATACTATAAAAGAGCTTCAACAAAAAGAAGTGGCATTAAAAGAGCGTGATTTACTAATTTTTGAACAATCAAAAAGAGCAGAGATTGGCGAAATGATTGGAAATATTGCGCATCAATGGCGTCAACCTTTGGCAATAGTTAATACTTCAATCGCGATACTCCAAGAAAAAAACAGATTATCTTCTCTTAGTCAAGAAGAATTATCGCAAAAGTTAGAAAAAATAGAAAAACGTGTTATGTATATGTCCGAGACGATAGAAGATTTTATGAACTACTATAGCCCTGATAAAGAGAAATCTTGGTTTAAAATCTGTGATGCAATAGATAGAAGTCTAGATATTATGAATATGCAAGAAGAAAATACTCATGTTAAAGTGACTCTTCTTTTTGAAGAAGAACATAGATATTTTGGATTTTTTAACGAACTTGTTCAAGTATTGGTTTCAATAATCTCAAACATAAACGACATAATTAAAATTAAAAACTTAACAAATATAGTCATTTCTATTTCCATATATAAAGAGAGTGATTATATAGTTATCTCTATTTTTGATAATTGTGGCGGTATAGATGATGAGAATCTCAGCAAGATATTTGACCCATACTTTAGTACAAAACACAAATCAATAGGAACTGGTCTTGGACTTCATATAGCAAAAAAGATTGTTGAAGAGAATATGCAAGGCCACTTGAGTGCAAAAAATATTTATGATCAAAAGAGTAAAAAAATTGGTGCAGAATTTACAATAAAGGTAAAAAATGAAAGTTGAAAAAATCAGAGATATATCTATTTTACTAGCAGAAGATGAGAGTGAACTCCGCGAACTATTACATGAATACTTACAACTATTTTTTAGCCGAATTTATACCGCTGCAAGTGGCGATGAAGCTTATGACATATACTTGCAAAAAAGACCAAAAATCATTCTAACAGACTTAAGCATGCCAAAGCTTGATGGATTAAAGATGATAAGTAAAATAAGAGAAAATGATAAAGAGACCAAGATCATAGTTATGAGCGCTCACTCTGAACAAGAAAAGCTTCTTCTTGCTATCAAACTTCATCTTGAGGCATACCTCATCAAGCCAATAAAAACAGAAAATTTAAAGACTATTTTATTTGATATTGTAAAACAGATAAAAGAAGAATCACACCGTACATACGTTGAAGAAAATATATATTGGGACCATGACACTAGCACACTTTGGAGAGATTCTAGAGAGATAAAACTAAGAAAGATGGAGAGTATGCTACTAAGACTTCTTTTTTCAAAACCAAATGAGATTTTTTCTACAAAAGAGATTTTTGATTATTTACATACAGAAAAAGATGATAAAGAGTTCTCAGTTCACGCGGTAACTTCTCTTATGAAAAGACTTCGCGCAAAACTTCCTGATGAAGTGATTCACAATATTTATGGCTCAGGATACAAAGTAATACCTATTTAATACTTCTCAAGCTCATATTTTTTATAGAGTATCTCTGCGTCTTTATTACCGCTATCTATAGCTCTTATCGCCCATCCTTTTGCCTTTTTAAACTCTTTTAACTCACAATATACCTGTGCTAGTGCAAAATACGCACTCTCATCACCAGCTGCGGCACTTTTTTCAAACCACTTCGATGCTTCATCAAATTTTAGAAGCTGCATATAGATATGTCCTATGTTTTGCGCTGCACTAACATGACCTTTATTTGCAGCTTCATCAAGAAGCTCTGCTGCCTTTGAGATATCTATATCTACTCCATCACCTTTATAGTACATAAGCGCTAAGTTGTACTGTGCATTTATATTGTTTTGTGCAGCAGATTTACTAAGAAGTTCATAAGCTTTTTTGCTATTTTTTTCTACATTATTTCCATTTAGATAAAACATTCCTAAATCATACTGTGCATTTGCATCTCCGTTTTGAGCCGATTTTTCAAGCCACTCAAGAGATTTTTTGAGATCTTTTTCTATGCCTAAACCCATTGCATAAAGATAACTCAATGCACTTTGAGCTTTAGCGTCGCCATCATTTGCACTTTTTTCATATAGTTTAAACGCCTCTGAGTAATCCTGCTTTTTAAATGCATTAAGTGCCTCATCCGTACTTGCTTCTAATGTGAGTAGTGAAAACATCACTGCTACTATAAACTTAAACATTTTTATCCTTATAAAATTAGTATGACTATTATACATTAAGAGGTAAAAAAAGAGATAGATGTTTAACTCTTATTGTTTACTTTTACGCTTTAATCTCTCATCAACGATTTTTACAACAACTAAATCAGAGGTTACGTTTAATGATGTTCTTGCCATGTCTAAAATTCTATCTACTGCAACAATTAATGCTATATACTCTAGCGCTAAACCAAATTGATTGAAAATAACAATAAGCATGACTAAAGAGGCACTTGGAAGAGCTGCAACTCCTACACTAAGAGCCACAACTGTTACTCCTAAAATCAACTGGTCAAAGAGAGTTAAATCTACTCCACATAGGTGTGAAACATATAGAGTTGCTATTGTTAAATAGGCGGCTGTGCCATCCATGGAGATTGTTGCACCAAGAGGCAGAACAAAAGAGGCATTTTTTTTATCAACCCCTCCAACTTCTTCAACAACTCGCATTGAAACAGGAAGCGTAGCCATACTAGAAGCAGTAGAAAATGCCATAATAGGAGCTTCACGGATTGCATTTAGATACTTAAATGGATTTATACGAGTGAAGAAAAACAAGAGTGAAGGCAGAGTTATAACTGCATGAAAAAGCAAAACTGCTATAACCATTAAAAGATATTTCCAAAGATTAACTATGACCTCAACTCCTTGATTAGCAACTACATATGAGATAAGACTAAATACTCCAATAGGAGTTAGCTTTATAACCCACTCTGCCATTACAAGCATCGCATCCATAACACCTGTAAAAAACCCAACCATCTCATGCTGTCTCTGTTTTGTCAAATGCAGTGAGGCTATTGCAAAAAGAGATGTAAAGAGGATAATTGGCATCATTGAAGCTTCTGAGAGGGAGTGAAATATATTTGTTGGAATAAAGCTTAAAATCATACTCTTAAATGAAAAAGGCACTACTTCTAAAGCCTTTTCATAGCCCAAGCCATCAACTATCATAAGCTCTCCAATAGGAACTAGATTCATAGCTATTATGGCACTAAGCACGGCTAGCGCTGTTGTTAAAACATAAAGAGAGATAACTATGATTCCAATCTTTTTAAGACTCTTTATATCTCCTAATCCAACTATTGAAACATATATACTTGAAAAAACAAGAGGAACTACAAGCATTTTTAAAAAGCTTATAAAAATCTCTCCTATAATCTGCTGTGAGAGTGCAAGTTCTGGTGCAAAGAGCCCAAAAAAAACACCTAAGAGTATCCCCAAAAGAACTAAAGTATTTGTATTTGTATACTTTTTGATTTTTTTTATCATCTCTTTGCTTTAGTTACAACAAAATATATGTTGCAAGCCCTAAAAAGCTTAAAAACCCAATAACATCAGTTAGCGCAGTTAGCATAACAGAACTTCCTATCGCTGGGTCAATACCTACTCTTTTAAAGAAAAGTGGAATTATTGCACCAAAAAAACCTGCAATAAAAAGGTTTATCGTCATACTCAGGGCTATAACTATGCCTAACATCTTCATACCCGACCACAAAGAAACTAAAGTTCCCATAACTATCGCAAAAAGAAAACCGTTCATAAGTGCGATCATAACCTCTTTTTTAATAATCCTAATAGAGTCTTTTTTAGAAATATCGCTAAGCGCTAACTGTCTTACTACAACGGTTAGTGATTGTATTCCAGCATTTCCACCTATGGAAGCAACTATTGGCATCAGTATTGCAAGTGCAACCATGTTTTGTAAGGTCTCTTCAAATTGGCTAATCACAATTGAGGCAAAAACAGCAGTAAAAAGATTTACACCCAACCATATAGCTCTTTTTTTACCAGCTTTAAAGACCTCATCATACTCCTCTGCTTCATCATCAACTCCAGCGAGGTTATACATCTGCTCTGTTGCATGCTCGTTAATAATGTCATAAATATCATCGGATGTTATACGACCTATGAGTATTCCATAAGCGTTTACGATAGGCATAACAGAGAGGTCATACTCTTCAAAGTAGCGAACAACATCTCGGATGTTTTCTCTATCTTGTGCTTTTTTTGGCTCAAAGCTCTCTTCGCTCTCCTCTATGTTTTGAATCAAAGTTTTTTTGAAATTAAAAATTAGTAAATCTTCTAGGCCAATAGAGTAAAGAAGCTTTTTATCATCGTTTGTAATAAAGAGATTTTGAACGTTTTCTATAAGTTTCGCGCGTCTAAGCTTTGCAAATCTCTTTATTACATCGTGCACTATCTCATCTTTGTCAGCCGTAAATATTTCAAGCTGCATATATGCGCCGGCTTCATCTTCTTTATACGTCTGAAGCTTTATAATCTCTTTTTTATCATTCTCATGAAGAGTATCAAAGACTTGTGAAGCTATATCTTCATCAATATCTTCAATCCCTTGTAAAAAATCAACCTGATCATCTGATTCAAGCCCAGTTACGGCATGACTTAGTTCATCAACACTTAAGTTCTCAACAAAATCATCAAAATATCTCTCTGGAAGGGCTAGTGCTATATCTCCTATTAAATCTTTAGGAAGAAGCTTCAAAGCAGCTGCAAAATCATTATCATCTAACTGCTTAAGTATTTTTGCTATATCTGATGGGTGCATCTCACTTAGTTCATGAGCGCTTAAGTACTCTTGGAGTTGATTCATATTTGTACTATATTAAAATGTAGCTTTGATCAGTAACTCTACTTGATCATCAACACACATAAACATCAAACAAGGCGCTTTGACTCCATAGTTGCTCATCAAAATAACAGAAGAAGCATCTATATTCAAGTTAGTATCTGTAGTAATTATTTTAGCATTTGCACTAAGCTCTTTTTTCTCTCCATGAAAGTCAAGTGTACCATTTATAATATAACTATCTTTACCATCAGTTTTTTTAACATCAGATATAGTGTATGTAGCTAGCTTAAATTTATCTGTTTGTATCTCTTTATACATGTTCTTATCTCTATCGATATTATCACTTGTAAAGAGAGTCATCTCAACCCAAAACTTTCCTTTAATGGTAGTAATGTCATTATTCTCTATTGTTATATCAGCGTGAAGATAGTTATTTGTAGGGTCAATAGTTTTATCCATTAGCATCTGGGTGTGTGCACTAACATAACCGCTTTTTAACTCTAGATTGGTTGCCAAAAGTGGAATCGCTAAAAGCAGCGTTATAAATATTTTTTTCATTATATAATCCTTCTACCAAAAATTAGCACAATTTTAGCACATATTTTAATGTATTGCTCTTGAGAGTGCAAGCGCTAAACCAAGACCAGATGCTATCCAGCCAACAAAAATCATCATAAATGCAAGTTTAGTTATGCTTGCTTCTTTACTCAATGTCATAAAGACTGACACGTTATAGTATGAGATTATAAAAGGATAAATCATAGCTAAAACAAAACTCCACTCAAGATAGGAAAACATATAACTTAAAGTAAAAATAACAGCTATAAAAACATGTTGTTTTGTTTTTGATATCTTAAAATAATAGGCAGCTATAAGGCCAAGGAGGTGAAATATTATAATGATAAAAGTATATTTAGACCAGATATCCAAATCTTCATGCCTTGATAGAGTTTCAAAAAGGTTAGAGTCTAAAAATATCCATAGCATCAGAGGTAAATACTGTAAATATGGATGTGAAATCTTCTTTGAATCTATTTCAACAACATAATTTCTAAGCATCAATGTACTTAAGAGTGCAATTGCCGTAAATATAAGTGCCATAAAAATTCTGCCATTAGGATCATAGGTAAAAAAATAAGTACCTATTGTATAGGCAATTGCAAGTGCAAAAAGCAACTCTTTTTGTTGCTTAGCTTTAAAGAGATAAATACCCAAAGGAGCCATTACACCTACAGACAAGCCTAAAAGAAATAAAGTAAAACTATTATAATAAGGGTAGAAAAACGATAAAACTAACTGAAGGCTTAAGGCAGTCATTATCTTATATATAGGGTTTTTGATTCCTCCCCAAGAAAAACCACCCAAAATAGTTCCAATAACACCGCCCATAAACATAGGAAATAGTATTATCAAATCAGAACTATAGTGTGCAACCACACCTGTTTGAACTATCAATAGATAGTAAGATAACTCAAACCCAAGAAGTAAAATAAGTGCTATAGAGTAGATCATAAACGGCTTTTAAAGATTAGATATAAAAGAGCGTATGCTATATCATAAAGCCCTACAAGAAGCCCAAGTGCATCTATTGTTCCCACATAAAACAAAGACAAGAAGATAGTTCCTGTGATAAGACGAGCCATTGAAGTCAAGTATGCTAAAAAATGAGTCTCTTTTTTTACTCCTATGAGGTGTAAAATACCAACAAAGCCCATAAACCCAAATACTAGATAATAATACGAAATAAAATGAAATCCTAAAATCCCAAATAGTAGCGGAGCGCTTAAAAAAAGAAGTAGCGCCCCAACTCCATCAGATAAAAAGCCATTTAGATGATAAAGTTGCAGATAAGATAGTTTTGGAAATTTCATCTTCTTTCCAATAAAATAGAGCAACCCGACAACGCCTATAACTCCGCCAAAAAGACGAATTTCCCACATAGAGATAACATTAATGGCAAACACATTAGCCTCATCAAATCCAGCAAGTGAGAGTGATATAAAAATAACTCCTATAACAAAAAGCCAAAAAGTTAAAAACTTATCTGGAATTTTATAAAAATACTTCAAAACACTAAGTGCCATAAAAAATATACCAAGACCAATCGCCACATGAGCATGTGCAATAATCAAATCATTTCTGTGAAAAGGCCAGCGTATCTCTGGAATAAAGAGTATATTTCCCTGAATCATTACAAACAAAAATGCCCAGATAGATACAACTAGATAAGGTGTAGATTTTATAGTTATCTTTGCATCCATGCACCACTTAATCAACAGCGGAGCATAAGCAAAAGTTAGCCACTGATATATCCACTCTTCAGAGTATGATAACTCTCCTCTAAATATACGAGTTGCAACAGAGATGGCATATCCCACCAATGGGATAATCCAAAACAGATTCCATTTTGGAGTAAAGTTCTCTTTTGTATGCAGCTTTATCATAAGGTAAAAAAGAGGAATGATTGTAAAACTCATCCCTAAAGTATTGTCACCGTGAGGACCTATTAATGTTTTTTCAACTTGCCCATAAGTAGGATTCATCAAAACTAAAAGTGAAATAGGTGCTATAAAAAGTAATATTTTAGATACTTTTACCCAGAGTGGTACAACTTTATACTGCTTGATAGTTCTAAAAATAGCAACTATATAAAAAATACCAGAAGATGCCAATATAAAATTTAACTCATAGGCAAAGTCATAAAATGGAAGAGCTCTTTGAGCGCCCAAAGAGATAGATACAACAGCCATAAATAAAAATAGATGCCATAGTAAAAAGTAGTTTCTAAGAGGTTCATATGCTACATCAAGATTTAGCTTATCTTTTGCAAAAAGAGCAAATGGAAGAAGAGAAAGAGCAAGCATAATCGGACCATATAGCATTAGTGTAATATGTAAAGAACGCGTAGTTTGTGCATTTAAAAGCGTCTCATCAAAAAAAGAGAACCCAAGCATCTGTGCAGCATATACTACTCCGACAAAGATAGAACCTAAAAATATAAAAGCCCAAATAGGGACAACGCCATTTATTAATTTATAAAATTTGTCCATCTTTTAGCCTAATTATTTGTGTCGCATACTCTTCTATACGCATATCATGGGACGCAACTACAACTGTAGTACCTCCCTTTAGAGCCTCTGCTAAAAGCTCATAAACTATTATCGAGTTTTTTGAGTCTAAACTACCAGTTGGCTCATCGGCGAATATAATTTTTGGCTCATTTACAAGCGCTCTTGCAAGTGCAACGCGCTGTCTTTGCCCGCCTGAAATCTCATTTGGATAACGTGATGAGAGTTCTAAAATACCTAGCTTCTTTAGTATCTCATTTATATTGTGCTTTTTATCATCCAAAGCGGCTAACGCTATGTTTTCATAAATGTTTAGATAATTAATAAGATAATGAAACTGAAAAACAAACCCTATCTTGCTTTGGCGAAAATAGTCTATGTTCTTAATTTTATCAACTGATTCGTCATCTATTAAAAGCTCTCCCTTTGATGGTTTAAGCAAAGTTGAAAGGATAGAGAGAAGTGTTGATTTTCCGCTTCCACTCTCACCACTCAAAAAAAGAAACTCACCACTTTTTATCTCAAACGAGAGGTCAAAGAGGACTTGCTCCTTGCCATAATAATGAGAGACATTGGATACTTTTATCATGCACATCCCTGATTTATCAGAAGGATAGGATCGGTTTTAGAAGCTATCCATGCGGGTATTAATGAGCCTAAAAGAGCCATAAAAATAGTTGAAGTTAACACGTACATAGCAGTAGAGAGTGATAGTGTGCCGTTTACATATCCTTGGAGCATATCTATATGTGGAAGTATCTCTAAAATACCAATGCTTATAAGAAGTGCAAAAATATAAGCAGAAGTGCTCATAATAAGTGTCTCAAAAAAGAGGTTTTTTATAATAAAGAGTCGGCTTTTACCAAGAGCGCGCATAATTCCAAACTCCTCTTTTCTTGAGTTTACAATCATACTCATAACCGAAGCTATCCCCATCAAACCCATTGCAAAAGCAAGTGTTGAGATAACAAAAGATGAATTTTTTATGATTTTAAACTGGTTATACTCTTTTACGAAATTTTGTGTTGTTTTTACTTCTATCTCGCTAGAGAGCGTGCTTAACGCCTTTACAATCTCATCAGTTTTACTAGGCGAAGTAGATGACACCAAGATAAAAGAAGCTGAGCGGTTAAAGAGTTCCCCCGCATCTCCTATATTCATAACTACCCCACCCTCTTCAAAACCTATACCACTGCTAAATATTCCAGAGATTTTAAAACGTTTGTTTCCTATGTTTACACTTCTTGTAGCAAATTGTTTTGCCAGATTTGTGCCTAAAATCACCTCACCATCTTTTGGATATTCTCCCTTTGTGAGTTTGTAATGAGGAAAATGGTTGGCTGTTGTACCGTAAATTCCAGCTATTGGAATATGGCCTATTGGAGAAGCTCCAACTATCATGCCATAGCTTGATGCTACATGCTCTAAGTTGTCTATCTTTTGAATCAAACCTATATCTACATTTGAGAAAAAGGTATCAGAGATTCCCTTTTGCGTAATAATAATATCCCCATCTGTCTTAATCATTTTCGAATACATCCCAATCACACCTTGAGAGACAGAACTGATGAGGAAAATAGCCATAACAGCTATAGTAATAGATGAAAATATCAAAAGACTTTTAAGCGGATTTTTGCTGAGAGCCTTTAATGATATCACTTCTCGATCGCCGCTTTTAGTTCTTGTTGCGAAGAGATTAATGTTATCTCTTTTATTTTTGAATCCTCTATACGAAGTAGAGTGATTTTCCCATCTTTATTTGAAATCATATCTTGGAACTTATCACCATAGTGCAGATATATAAGATGCTTATATTTTTGAAGTTTTGGTAGTGCAAACATACTTGTAATAATAGATGGCATCTTATGTATATCTGCTATAAAAATAGAGTTATTTTTTAAAAGATAAAACTTGCTTTGAGTATCAAGATACTCATTAACTAAGGCTCCAGTATCTTTTTCAAAAGCTACTATTACCAACTTTGTTTTTTGTGGTATCTTCATTTGGCGCCCTGTTGGCGTCTCATACTTAAAGTTATCTAGTGTATCAAGAGCAGAACCTATTTTAATAGAATCTGCACTCAAAAACAGAGAACTCAAAATTAAAGCTGATAAAAATTTATTCATTTTTTTCCTTGAATATTTAAAATAGGATTGTACTACTATTGTATTAATTAATAGTAAAAACTGGTATCTCTGATGAGACCTTATATCTAACATTAACACCCCAATACCCAACTCCTCTACAGACATAAAGAAGAGTATTTTCATATCTATAAAGTCCTGATATATAAGGCTGAAAATATTTAACAATGATGCTAAAAGGATAAATCTGCCCACCGTGAGTGTGACCACTTAGCTGGATATCTATACGAAAACCATTTACGTGTGATATATCCTTTGGCTGATGTGTAAGCAATATAGTTGATAATTTAGGGTTT
Organism: Sulfurimonas sp.; assembly: GCF_028694895.1. Taxonomy (GTDB): domain Bacteria; phylum Campylobacterota; class Campylobacteria; order Campylobacterales; family Sulfurimonadaceae; genus Sulfurimonas. The sequence goes on from NZ_JAQVKA010000006.1 coordinate 31,933, forward strand.
AGTCTGGAGAAAAGCTCCTTTATAGGACGTTTAATTCCGCGGATAAAACCATATCTATCGCTTAAGCCAACTAGTTGCAAAATAGAACCTTTTATATCTATCTCTACTATTTTATTATCAAGACAGATTACGCCATTATCTTGCATTATACTCTTTAGATGTTTGGTACCATAAAAAATATCATGGTTTCCACTTACATAATAAGACGGTATTTCAAGCTTTTTAAAACAATCTAACTGCTCTTTTACACGTAGTGCAGAAGTTTGAAGTATATCCCCGCTAAATAGCAACAAATCGGGCTTTAGCTTGTTGATTTTTTCTACAAGGGTACTTAAATAATCAACTTTTACATCCTTACCAAGGTGCAGATCTGAGAGTTGTACAATACGAAGCCCGCTTAAAGAAGCACAAAAGGTATCACTCTTTAGAGTAACTTCATCAAACCCAAAATGCTTCCAACCAACCTGTAAGGGCATCTTTTTTAAACCTATTTTGAAAAATAATTTCTAATATGCGCTATCCATGAATCAAGAGCTGGTTTGATTTCTCTAAACTCAAGAGCATCACTATTTAGTATAATCTTCTCATCTTTTACTATGTTCATACTCTCAGCAAGTATCTCACCAGTTGCAGCATCAACAATACGCTTCTCACCTAATACTCTTACATTTTCATCTATATATGAGTTGTAAGATGTTACTGTAATATCCATTGCAATTGGCGAGAACTGATTCCATTTTTCATCCTCAAAATGCACCTCTACAGTTGAAACTGCTGTTTCAAGTATTAACGTATCAGCTCCTTTTGTCTCAACTAGCTTATATCTCTTAGAGCTTTGAATCTCTCTTTTGTATCCATCGCTTAAATAGTCTGAAATCTCTTTATATAACTTTTTTTGAGAAGGTGTTTGCTGCTCAATAGAAATTGCAGGTATTACAAGAACTGGAGCTATTAAAATAGTTTTATACTTTGACATATCAAACTCTTTTAAACTCTTTTGTGCGCTATAGTTATCACTACTATGAAGCTCATCATAATCTTTAAAAAAACCACTGTTTTTTACATCTATTCTCTTACCAGCACAACCACTCATTAAAAGTGCTAAGCCAAGAAGAGTCACACCAAATATTGCTTGTAGTTTCAATTTAATCCTTTGTTGGCCAAATGCCTCTTGTCGTTTGTAAAATAATAGCATTTTAGATTAAAATCTGCCTACACTTCAAAACTTATCTATTTTAGTAAATTATGTTATTATTATTGACAAAATAAAGAGCCTCTGCTCAAGGTTGGCGTAATGAAACATTTAAAATTAGTTCTTGCTCTACTTCTTATACTTGTTGTGTTTTCAGGATTTTGGTCTGGAAAAAGCAAGAAGGAGATAAAAGAGGATAATCGAATAGAGAGAGTTGAGCGCATTAAAACAAATAATAAAACGCTACAACTTCTTTATAAATACGCTCCTGAGGCAAAAGAGATACTATTTCGTTCATATGGATATGCAACATTTAGCAATGTAGGAGTGAATCTTGTTCTACTCTCAGCAGAAGGTGGAAAAGGTTTGGCTCACTCTAACGCGACTGGGATAAATACCTATATGAATATGGGCTCTGGCGGACTTGGCTTTGGGCTCGGTGTTAAAGATTTTAGAGCTGTTTTTTTATTTGAGAATAAAAAAGTATACGATAGGTTTGTAAATTCTGGATGGGAAGCAAATGCTCAAGTTGACGCAGCTGCAAAATATGAAGAAACTGGAGGTTCAATAAATGCTGCTGAGACAGTTGCTCCTGGAGTAAGGCTCTACAAACTTACACAAAATGGTCTCGTACTTCAAGCAACAGTTCAAGGGACAAAGTATTGGAAGGATAAAGAGCTTAACAAATACTAATACTAATACTCACTTAAGCAAACAAATCATACAATAATCGCATCTTAATTTTGAAGGATGTTTATGAAAAAGATTTTAGTTAGTATTGCTGCGGTTGTAGCACTTAGTTCTTATGCGATGGCAGGTGTTAACTCTCAAACTGGTTGTGGTTTAGGTTCAATAATCATTAAAGATGATTCTACAGCCATAATGTTGGCACTACAAGCTACAACAAACGGTACTTCTGGAAACCAAACTTTTGGTGTTACTTCAGGAACTTCTGGTTGTAAAAAAACTCAGTTCGTTATGAATGATAGAGCTGAAGAGTTTGTTGCTTCAAATATGGATCAACTTGCAAAAGAGATTGCACAAGGTTATGGCGAGAGTGTTGATACTTTAGCAGAACTTTTAGAAGTATCTGACAAAGCGACTTTCTCTGCTGCACTTCAATCAAACTATAACAGTATCTATACAAGCCAAAATGCAAAAATGGCTGATGTTTTAGATAATATCTCTACAACTTCTCTTTAATAAACCATCAAAATGGATGCTTTGCATCTGTTTTGATTAAACTCTCTCTTAGGAACTTCCAATTTTAAATCGTCTTCTTTTTTTAATAATTTTTTTATCCCTTGCTCTAGAAGCTTCTTCTGAGCTATACAAAAAAAAAGCAGATGAGTTAAAATTAGCAGATTCACGGTATTGGAAGATTCTTCTTCATATGGAAGATGGTGTAAGCCAGATTGATGATGAGAGTTTTTTTCTCTCTAAAGATGGCAAAACAGATGCAAAAAGCGAACTAAATGCCACAATAGACTCTCTTTTAAATGAGACTCATTTTGATGATAATGCAACTGCTTGTAGATTTCCTGCAAGAGCCGCTTGGCTTAAAGAAGAACTTGTTGATATTGAACTACCAAAAGTTACATGCAGCGAATATGATAAAATTCTCTCAAGATTAAATCCAAAATCAGTTACACTTGTTTTTCCATCAGCTCATATAAACTCTCCAGCTTCGATGTTTGGGCATACCTTTTTACGCATTAATTCTCAGTATGATTCTAAACTACTCTCTTATGCTGTAAATTATGCAGCAGATGCCAATCCAGATAAAGAAAACGGTGTTGTCTTTGCTATAAAAGGTCTCTTTGGAGGTTACTTTGGCAAATACTCTTTACTTCCTTATTATGATAAATTAAAAGAGTATAGAGATAGCGAGCAAAGAGATATTTGGGAGTATGACCTAGATTTGACTCAAGAAGAGACTCTTAAGATGGTTCGACATATCTGGGAGCTTAACGATACACACTCTTATTACTATTTTTTCACTGAAAACTGCTCTTATAATATGTTGTGGTTTTTAGAATCAGCCAGACCTTCTCTTGATCTAAGACAGTACTTTACTTATCAAGTGATTCCGCTTGAAACCGTTCATGCGTCAAAGAGTGAGAACATTATTAAAGATAGTTCATATAGACCATCAAAAAGAACGCTACTTTTAAAATACGAAGAGCTACTTGATAAAAAGAATATAGCTTTTCCTTCTATGCTTATAAAATCAAAAATAGCTCCAACTCAGATAGTTGAAGACACTAAGATTGAAACTCAGCAAAAAATGTATATCTTCGAAGCCGCAATTGAGCTTTTAGAGTACAACTTTAGTAAAAGCAAGATAACAAAAGAGCGTTATTTAGAGCTTTTTCACTCTCTCTCCAAAGAGAGAGCATCTCTTGGATTAGGAGAAAAGATAGAGATAAAAACTCCAAACAATCCACTTCAAAGCCATCAAGCTATAAGAGCAATGATTGGACTTGGCGCTAAAGAAGGCAAAAGTATCCAGTATTTAGGAGTTCGTCCTGCTTATCATAGTTTAGAAGATAGTAATTATGGGTTTTTAAGAGGCACTCAAATTGAGTTTTTAAACCTAGAGCTCTCTTATTCTGAACATAAAGTAGAAGTTGAAGATGCAACAATTTTATCTATTGTCTCTATTGCACAACGCTCCTATTTTTTTGATAACTTATCATGGAGAACTAAATTTGGTTGGGATAGAGATTCTCTAGATTCAAGTGCTAACTTTACAGGAACTGTAGGTATTGGCCTTAGCTGGGGAAATGAGTTAGGTTATAGCTATATAATGGCAGACCCGCTCTTTTACCTAGACGATGGTTTTAAATCAGCTATTGGTAGCTCTATTGGATTTGTTTTTGATAAATATAACAATATAAATACTAAAATAGAGCTTACAAAAAGATGGTACGATGTTGGAGAAGCACAAAATTTATTTGAATTCTCACAAGGTTTTAGACTCTCCAAAAATACACAACTTAGATTTAACTATGATTACAAGCAAAGAGATAACAGAGCAAAAGAGAAGCTTGAGAGAACTATAAAGTGTTATTTTAACTACTATTTTTAGAGCCTTTTTACTTTAGCTCTATTAGATAGCCTTCAGATATTTTTCTGAAACTATATTTATAATGACCATCAAGTTCAACTACAACTCTATAAAATTTGTCATGATTTCCAACTCTTATCTCTTTGAAAATAGAATCAATATCTTTTCTTACATAGTTTTTAACCTCTGCATCACTGTTGAAATCTATAACTATTCTATGTGGGTCTGCTAGTAAAAAGTTTCTTATAGCTTCATGCTTTGTTGATAGTTTCAATGTTTTTCCAGATACAAGTATGGACAGATATTCAAGTATTACATTATCGTTGCAAACTGCTTGCGTTTTTATAGGTTTAGCTATCTTTATCTCTGGTTTTTTATTTATTACTGGTTCAACTTTACTCTTTTTTTCAGCTTCACTTTTAGTTTTATTTTCTGTTTGCAAAGAATCTTGTGATATAAAAATAGGAAGATGCCAATCAATAGAGTTATCCAGAGAAATGCTCTTTCTCTCAATAGAGCCATCAAGATTTTTGTACTCTATTGTTACTTTTTGCAAAATTCTAGCTTGATTAGGAACGGAGATAGAAACTTTTTTGAGTGGTGCTTTGGATGTGTCTTCATTTGTTGTTAAAACAATATCTTTTTCACCCTCTAAAGGGAAGAATGGATTTTCACGAGCATTTAGTGTTAAAAATAGTAAAGTAAAAATAATTAAAACTTTAATCAAAACAACCCCTAAGTATATTTACATGTATTATAGCAAGTTAGATACTATTTTGCAGAAATCTCTTTTAGTTCAAAATACTCTCTTTGAAGTTCTGCATTTTCAGTCTTAAGTCTCTCTATATCTATTTGCAGGTGATTTTGGTAATCACTCAAACCCATATAAACTTGTAATGAATTTTCTCCATAAAGAAGTAGCCCAATATAAACGCCCATACCTAAAACTAAAAAAAGTAGAAGAGAGAACTTTGAAAATGATAACCCAAAGTATCTTTGTGTAATACTCTGTTTATCTTCAATTTGGCTAAAAAGTTCCTCTCTTTGCATAATAGATCTTAGTTAAAAAGCTCTGAACCTAAATACTCACCATAAACCACTTCATTTTCAATCTCTAAGAGACGATTATATTTAGCAGTTCTCTCTGAGCGCGCCGTAGAGCCTGTTTTTATCTCACCACAATTAAGAGCAACTGCAAAATCAGCAATAAACGCATCTTCGCTCTCTCCTGAACGATGACTCATAACACATTTATAACCATTTCTTTGAGCAAGACGTACAGTTTGCATAGTCTCACTTACAGATCCGATTTGATTTGGCTTGATAAGGATTGAATTTGCGATACCTTTTTTAATCCCCTCATTTAAGATACTAGCATTAGTTACAAAAAGATCATCTCCTACAAGTTGAACTCTATCACCAAGTTTTTCAGTTAGAAGTTTCCAACCATCCCAGTCATCTTCACTCAAACCATCTTCGATAGAAACTATTGGATATTTATTGCATAAGTCTACATAGTAATCAACAAGTTGTGCAGAAGTTACAGTTCTATTTTCGCTATCAAGTCTATATCCGCCATCAGCCACAAGCTCAGAAGCAGCAACGTCTAAGGCTATTGCCATCTGATCTCCAGCTTTGTATCCAGCTTTTGCGATTGCTTCCATTATTATCTGGATTGGCTCTTCATTTGAACCTAAATCTGGTGCAAACCCACCCTCATCGCCAAGTGCGGTATTGTGTTTTTTAGCTTTTAAAATAGCTTTTAGATTGTGATATACCTCAGCGCTTGCTTGCAGAGCAGATGCGAAATCTTCAAAGCCTATAGGCATAATCATATACTCTTGAAAATCTACTGAGTTATCAGCGTGGCTTCCGCCATTGATAATGTTTAGCATAGGAGTTGGCATAACCATGGCATTTGCACCACCTAAATAACGATAAAGAGGGATTCCTAAACTTTTTGCAGCAGCACGTGCAACTGCCATAGAAGCACCAAGAACAGCATTTGCTCCTAAGTTTCCATAGTTATCAGTTCCATCTAGCTCTTTCATAGTCGCATCAACAACAGCTTGATTAAAAGGTGAGAGACCCATAAGAGCATCAGCGATTTGAGAGTTTACATTTTCTACTGCTTTTAAAACGCCTTTGCCCATATATCTACTTCCGCCATCACGAAGTTCAAGTGCTTCACGTTTTCCAGTACTTGCACCTGATGGCACTATCGCACTCTCTCTTGTTCCATCACTTAATTCTACCGTTGTTTTTATTGTTGGATTTCCGCGAGAATCCATTACTTCAATCGCACTTACATTATCAATAAACATCTTTTAACCACCTCTTTTGTATTAAGTATAATATTTTATCATTTTTTTCTAGATAACTTAAAGATCAACATCTTCTATATCTAAATTGTCCATTGTCATAAGATCACCTAGACCCATAGCTGATTTAATCTTCTCTTCAATTTCGTGAGCCAACTCTTTATCTTCTATAAACTTGAGCTTAACATTCTCACGACCTTGGCCTAGTTTTGTCTCTCCATAAGAGAACCAAGCGCCACTTTTGTCAATGATGTCAAGTTTTACTCCATAGTCAACAAGTTCGCCCTCTTTTGAGATACCTTCTCCAAACATTATATCAAATTCAGCTTGGCGAAATGGAGGAGCAACTTTGTTTTTGATAACCTTAGCTTTTACACGATTACCAATCTGGCTCTCACCCTGTTTAAGTGATGCTATACGTCTTACATCGATACGAACAGAAGCATAAAACTTTAGTGCATTTCCACCTGTTGTAGTCTCTGGAGAACCATATCCCATCATTCCGATTTTCATACGAATCTGGTTTATAAAAATAACAGTACAGTTCATTTTATGAAGTATTCCTGTTAATTTACGAAGTGCCTTTGACATTAGTCTTGCTTGAACACCAACGTTTTGATCAGACATTTCGCCCTCTATCTCAGACTTTGGAGTAAGAGCAGCAACTGAGTCAATAACTATTAAATCAACTGCCCCGCTTCTAGCGATAGTTTCAACAATGTCTAGTGCTTGTTCACCGTAATCTGGCTGAGATACAAGAAGGTTATCAACATCAACGCCTAGATTTTTTGCATATCCAACATCAAGGGCATGTTCTGCGTCAATAAAAGCACAAACTCCGCCAGCTTTTTGGCACTCAGCTGTTATTTGAAGAGCTAAAGTTGTTTTACCAGAACTCTCAGGCCCATATATCTCAACAACTCTGCCTTGTGGTACTCCGCCTATTCCAAGAGCTAAATCAAGCCCAAGTGAGCCTGTACTTATTGCTGCTATTGGCACAATTTCCTTGTCACCAAGTCTCATAAGAGCACCCTTACCAAATGCCTTATCAATCTGTTTCATCGCCAAGTCTAGTGATTTTTGTTTATTTGCGTCCATGTTAGGCTCACTTTATAGTAAATTTAGACTTATTATATGACAATTTAGTTTTTCAATTAAAAAATATTGCAAATTGTCATATTATTTTTTTTATGTAAAAAACTATACATAAATTGGTGCGATTTTACCTTTTTTTTTGTTAAAACATTGTTTATAAAGTACAATATCAGCTTAAACATCTTTACATGTAAGGTTTACATTTTGATCTCAAAAAAAGAACTTAACTTTTTTTCTCCAATTCCTCTAATATTAATATCAATTATTTGGTTAATTGCCGGTTTCTTTTTTATAAACTCTAAAGTTGAAACCTTAAAGAGTGAAAAATATCAACATTTAGCAGCCGAGGCAGATGACAAATTAAAAACACTTATAGATGAGAAAAAAGAGGCTCTTTTGTTTGTTACACTCCCCATGGCAAACGATATTATCATTAAAGAAGCTCTTATACAAAAAGATATAGATAGCTTAAATTTACAAAAATTTTCAGAAAATCTAAGCAAAAATACATCTTTAAAGGGTACATGGTTTCAGCTTTTAACACAAGATGGTAGAAGTTTTTATAGGAGCTGGATAACAAAAAAAGACGACGACCTCTCACTTATAAGAGATGATGTTATAGAGATGATGAGAGATCCACATGTAATCTCTTCGATAAGTGCTGGCTTCTTTGATATAACCTTTAAATCAATGGTACCAATCTATAAAAATGAGAAATTTATCGGCTCAATAGAGGCTATCTCTAACTTTGACTCAATTGATAAAAAGATGAAAGATGTTGGTTATGAGATTATTTTTCTAGCAGATAAAAAATATAAAAAACTCCTACTTGACCCATCAAAAAAGACATTCGTCTCAGACTACTATGTAGCAAATTCAAACTATAATAAAGCGAATTTAGAGATTGTAAAAAGCGAAGGCATATCGCATTTTATAAGCAACATACCATTTCATGTTAACAAAGATAAAAATAAGCTTATAAATACCTATCATCTCAAAGGAACCAATGATAAAGATATCGCATATTTTATTATATTTCAAGATTTAAACACTATCGACTTTAGCTCTATCTCTAGAGTAAGAGATAGTTTGATCTTCTTTATGTTATCTATTTTTATTTTTTTAATTATCCTCTCTTACTATATCTATTTTAAAAATGAGAGAAGAACGATAGAGCTAAGAAATATAAGCCTAGAAAAAGAGGTTCAAACAACGGTTAATGAGCTTGAGCATCGATCTCGCCATGATACTCTAACGAATCTTCCAAACAAACAACTACTTATTAATAGACTTGAACACAGTATAAATATAGCAACTAAAAATGCGCAAAAAGTATCAATCCTTTTTTTAGACCTTGATAGATTTAAAGAAATAAATGATACTTATAGCCATAAAGTAGGCGATATTTTATTAAAAAAACTCTCTAAAAGATTAAAGAAAATTATAAAAAAAGAAGACACAATTGGAAGATTTGGTGGAGATGAATTTGTAATCATTCTAAATAATTCAAACGAAGCTCAAACGATTGAAGTAGTTGAAAATATTATGAACGCTATGGATGAACCAATCAACATAAATAAAGTCAAAATACATACAACTTTTAGCATTGGCATTAGTATTTTTCCTGATGATGGAGATAGTAGAGATATTTTAATCAGAAATGCCGATACAGCAATGTATGAAGCCAAGAGTAATGGCAAAAATAGATACCAATTCTATAATATAAGGATGACAGAACTAGCGCTTGAGAGAGTTACTCTTGAGAGCGACTTAAGAAGAGCTATCCAAAACAGTGAGTTTGAAGTCTATTTTCAACCTAAAATGGATGCTAGAGTTGATAAGGTTATAGGACTTGAAGCACTAATCCGTTGGAATCATCCAGACCTTGGGCTTATTTTACCAATAAAATTTATCCCTTTTGTAGAAGATATTGGACTAATTATCGAAATTGACAAATGGATGTCGAGAGAGGCTGCTAAGCACG
>NZ_JAQVKA010000056.1 GCF_028694895.1 Sulfurimonas sp.
CAGTAGAACCACTCACTACCATTTGAGGGTTTTCTTCTCTTGGCATTATATTTAGGGCTAAGTAGCCAATCAAGAGTAAAAAGACACCAAGAACAATGGTGAGAGGATTTCTTAAAAACCCAGCAGCTAATTTACCTGCGATATCTGTTGGTTTATAGTGCGTCATCATAAAACCTTACTCTATTACAACAGTTGCATACATACCTGGATAGATAGATTTGTACACATTTTTAAATGAGATTTTTATTTTAAATGAGTGAGTCATTGGGTTTGAGTTAGGAATGATAGCGCTTATAGTTCCAACAGCTTGAATATTTTGCGATGGGATATTGATAACTACCTTTTTACCCTCTTTAATAAGAGCTAGATTATCTTCTGCTATCTCTGCTGATATTTTTAAATCACTCAAATCTGAAAGCTCTAAAGCTGGCATTCCAGGCATCGCCATCTCACCAACTTTTATATTTTTACTTACTATTACACCACTATTTGGTGCTGTGATGTTTAAGTAACGGTACTGATTTTTAACCTCTGCTAATTGTGCTTCTGCTTGAAGAAGTTGTTTTTTAGCGATGATAATCATATTTGCAAGATTCTCTTCAGCTAGTGCGAGATTTTCAACTTCAAACTTTGAAACCATATCTTTTTCTAAAAGTCTTCTATGTCTATCTAGGTTTAGTCTTACGTTTGTATATTGGTTTTGATACATTTGAAGACTTAGTTGAGCTTGAGAGATGCCAAGTTCTACTTGAATTAGTGCCGAGTCTATCTCTTTTGAGTCAATAGTGTATAAAAGATCACCTTTTTTTACATTATCACCCTCAGATACTCTTACATCTGTAACAAAGCCCATAAAACGGCTTGTTATCATCTTTCTATTGTCACTTATAACAGTACCAGAGAGAGTTATCCCCTCGGCTGCTAATAGGGCGCTTAACATTACTAAAAGTATTACTATTTTTCTCATTTTTCTTCTCCATTTGCTAGTTTTTCAAGTGCGAAAATTCTCTCATTTCGCTTATTGATAGTTTCTTGTAGTTGAAGTATCTTTTGAATCTGCTCTGATTGTTTGATGATAACATCACTCATTGATGAGAGTTTTTCTCTATATCTTGCTTCATAATTATTGTAAATCTCATCAGCTAAAAGTAACTCTTTTCTTAACGATTCTATGTCTTTGTTTAAACTACTTATCTCTGTTCTTATCTTTTGTGTTTGAAGCTCAATTCCACTCTTTGCAAGGGCAACTTGCGTTTGAGTTTTCATATAATCAATTCTTGATTTTTCTACATTTGCGCCATCAATGCCACCGTTAAATATATTTAGAGTAAGTCTTGCTCCAACTGTATAAGATTGATGATCGCTTGCATCATCTAAAAATCTATCATCAGCAGTTGAAACCTCTGCAAAAGCCCCAACCATTGGATAATATGAAGACTGAGCCACATCAATCATACTTTTTTTAAGAGCAAGCCCATTGTTTGCTTTTTGAATATCTAGATTGTTTTGAAGTATCTCATCATTTGTAACACTTGGCATGATGATTTTAAGTGATGGAGTTTTTATAGAGGTTATTTTTTGATTTAAAAGAAAACTTATATAGTGATATAGAAGCTCTTTATTTGACTCCATTTGAGAGATTAAACGCTCAACATTTCCCTTTTTTGCTATAACTTCAAGCAGATCAACTTTCTTTGCGTAACCTACATCTATCATCTCTTTTGTCATATCTTCAAGCGTATCTATGTTTTTTAGTATCACATGTAAGTTAGAGATAGAGTCCTCAAGAAGAGCCATATCATAGAAGCTTTTTCTAGTCTCATATATCTTTTCATTTAACATTTGAGTTTTTTCTAGTGCTCTAATCTTTGTAACGCTTTGCATAACATCTACATAACTAGATATCTTAAAACCAGTGAAAATAGGAAGCTCATACTTTAGTTTACTCTGAAAGTAGTTTCTTGTATCTGGGTAGTTTAGGTCTCGTGGCTCGACATTAAGTATGTTTGGATTTGTAGTATCAAAATCAGCAAAACCAAAATCTCCAAAGTTAGCCTCTCTTGAACTTAGTTTAAAACCAAACACATTTCCAGCATCATCTGAGCGCGCAAAATCTTGAATCAAATCAAGCTTACCCCAGTGGTTTCCTGAAGCTGTATTTTTCTCTTGTATGGCACTCTCTATATCATACTGAGCACCCTTTATCTCTAAGTTTTGCGATTTAAGTAACTCAAGCGCCTCACTTAGGTCTATAGAATTTGAAGCACTAAGGGATGAAGTGCAAAAAAGAAGGGGAAAAATAAGCAGTGTATACACATATTTCATAAGCATCTCTCTGGATAAAATTAAGTTAAGATTATAACACATATTTTATTTTATTATAAATAAACAAAAAAATAAATTATATTTTTGCCTTTTTTACAACTAATATAACATTGAATATATATTTTACTTATATTTTAATTAAACGCAAGTTGCTATGTAACTATGTTTTAGCTTATTGCCAAAGTATATACTCTACACAATTACTACACACTCAAAACAGTAGACTCCATAAATAAATAAAAAAGTGGAGTATAAAGATGATGAAAACAGTTCTTGGATTGATTTTAGTTTGGAGTTTTGCACAAGCTGAAGGTTTTATGGACATGAAAGATAGTGATGGTTTGCATGCGATGCTCTCTAGCACAAGAGTTTTAAGCGAGGGAGAGAACAAAATCAAGGTAGAGTTAAACAGAGGTGAGCACGGCGGTGCAGTTGTAGATGCAAAAGATGTACGTATAAAGTTTTTTATGCCCCAGATGCCGGGGATGCCATACATGGAATCAAAAGATGTTTGTAAAAAAGTGGATGATTCATTTGAGTGCAATATAAACTTTGCTATGAGTGGAACTTGGCAGTATCAGCTATTTGTAAAAGATGAAACAGGCAAAGATTATAAGTACAAGGGTAGTGTAAATCTTGGCCAAGCTTCATCAATGCATCATAACAACTAAGGATTATTTATGAGGATGCTCTCTTTTGTTTTTGTGCCACTACTGTGTTTTAGCGCTGAGTTTAATGATGTGTTTTATAAAGCACTTGAACTCTCGCCAATGTTAAAGGCAAAAGAGCAGAGCATTTTGGCTTCACGTCAAAACACTTTAGGTGAAGCTACATATAAAAACCCAATCCTAAGTATTGGTCTAAATGATATGCTCTTAAATGATAATTTTTTAAGAAGAGATGTTGAGTCTATGCAAACTCAGTTTATCGGTATAACTCAAGAGTTTGAAACTTTTGGAAAACTTGATTTAAAAGAGGCAATACTTAGAGCTGATACTCTTATCTTAGAGTATGAGTTAGAAGATTTGAGGCTGGAGTTATACAAAAAAATGGCACTAAAAGTGGAAGAGATTTCAACTTCTAACACGTTATTAGAACTCTTAGAACAAAAAAAATCAAACCTCTCTTTGCTTCTTAAATATAGTGAGCAGAGTATAAACATAGCAGAGATTTTCAAAGTGAGTGTTGAACTTCAAAAAAAGATATTTGTAGTTGAAGATAAAATTTTGGAGATTAAAGAGAAACTAGAATCATATAAAAATGAGTTCAAATATCTAAGTAATCAAGACTACATGTTAGTAGAGAGAGCCAAGATAGAGGATGATTTTTTAGAGGGAGATATAAAAAAATCTCCAAAGTATAAAATATATGAAATAAAAGCAAAACAGTTAGAACTTACCAGCAGACTTGAAGAGAGAAAAAAATACTCAAACGTAAATGTAGGCTTAGTTTACAACCACCGTCAAAACTATGAAGATTATCTCTCTGTGTCGGCTTCTTTTGCACTTCCTATCTATGGAAGCGAAGAAGCAAAAGTGCAAAAAACAAGACATCTAAGCTCTGAGAATACTCAAAAAGAACAGAGCTACATCTCAAATGCTATGGCTGTTTTTGACACTAATGACAAAAGAGTAGAGTATTTAAAGAGACGAGTTAAAAATCTTGATGATATTTTATATAAGTACAAAGAGTTAAACAGATACGATAAGTCAAACATCACAAACAGCGTAACTTTAGAGAAAAATATAGAAAATGAGAATCTGCTTCTTGATTTAGAGATTGAGAAACTAAAATATAACCTTGATATGAAGAGCGCTCTTTTGGAACTTTTTTATCTAACTAGTGGGAGTTTAAAATGAAAATCGTACTTTTAATCCTCTTGATGTTTTTTCTTGGCGAGGCTAAAACGTTTGAGCAGACTTTTAACGTAAAGAGTATAAAACCAAAGATGCAGACACACAGTGCAACTAAAACATACTATGCTACGACCTCCTATAATGAGAGCAAAGTTTATGAAGTTAGCATAAGGTTTGATGGTTTTATAGAGAACCTAGAAGCAAATGAGCTTTATAAAAAGGTAAAAAAAGGCTCTAAACTTTTTGATATCTACTCAAAAGAGATTTATACACTAAAAAAAGAGCTCGCCTCTACAAAAGATTTTCCAGCACTTCATGCCACTATTTTAGAGAAGTTAAAACTCTACGAATTAGATGAGAGAGCAATTTATTCTACGACCCAAACGATACCGCTTTATAGTAAGTATAGTGGAGAGATAATCGAGAAAAATATAGTTGAAGGCTCTTATGCAAAAGCTGGCTCAACTCTGCTAAGAATCGCAGATAGTTCTAACATGTGGGTTATTGCAAAAGTTTATCAAAAAGATTTTGAGTTTATAAAACAAGGTATGAGAGCAAGTGCCCAGATAGAGGGTTTGAGTGAGCCAATAATTGCGAAGGTAAGTAAGATATATCCAAAAATAAACAAAGATGATTTGACGTTTAACGTAAGAGTAGATTTGGATAACGCTCAAGCTAAAATCTCACCCGATATGTTTGCAAAGGTAAGCTTTTCTAACGCACCAACATCTTCACTCTCTTTGCCTAAAGATGCGGTTATAAAAAGAGGAGATAAATTTTACGTCTTTAAAAAAGTCTCTCCAAGCGAGTATGAGCCACAAGAAGTTGAAGTGAAATACTCAGGCGGATTTTATGAGATACAAAGCGGTATAGATGAGAGTAGTGAAGTAGCACTTAATGCACTCTTTTTACTTGATAGTGATGCAGTTACAAACGGCTCATACATGAGTGAGGAGTGGTAAGGAGATGGTTGAGAAAATAATAGAGTTTAGCTCAAAAAACATATTTTTAGTTCTTATACTCTCAGCGATTTTAACTTTTCTTAGTATATTTAGTCTTAAACATATCTCGCTTGATGCGCTCCCAGACCTCTCGCCTCCGCAGGTTATCCTTCAAGTTTCATACGAGGGACAATCTCCTAAAATCATAGAAGAGCAGGTTTCATATCCACTCATCAGCTCTTTGATGTCTCTGCCAAATATTAAGACCATTCGAGCGATGAGTAGTTTTCAAAATGCTCTTATATACATCATCTTTAAAGATGAAACAGATATTTATGAAGCAAGAAGTAGGATACTAGAGCAACTCTCTTCCATCCTTCCAACTCTGCCTGAGGGCGCAAAAGTTAGTATGGGACCTGATGCAACTGGAGTAGGCTGGGCGTATCAGTATATAATCAAGTCAAACAAACTAAATCTCTCAGAGCTAAGAGACTATCAAGATTTTTACTTAAAGTATGGTCTTTTAGGTGTTGATGGCGTTAGTGAAGTGGCGGCTGTTGGTGGTTTTATAAAAAATTATCAGCTCCTTGTTGATCAAGATAAAATGGTCAAATATGATATAGGAATTGATGAGATAATCAATGCGCTAAAGAAAAACAATCAAGACAAAGGCGGTGGAGTACTGCTAGAGAATGGTTATGAAAACATCATTCAAGCTCGTGGATATTTGAGTAGTCTTGATGAGATGAAAAACATCACACTAAAAGTAAATGGTGTTACTCCGCTAAAGCTTGGCGATATAGGCGAGGTTGTGGAGATTCCCGCTTCAAGACGTGGTGTTGCTGATTTTAACGGTGAGGGCGAGGTTGTTGGTGGTATAGTTTTGGTGCGATATAAAGAGAATCCTTATGAAGTTATTAAAAAGATAAAAGCCAAAATCAAGACGTTGCAGAGTGAAGATGTGGAGATAGTTACAACTTATGATAGAAGTAAAATTATAGATAAAGCTATCGACACACTTAAGAGCACACTTCTTGAAGAGTCTATTATCGTTATCATTATCACAACTCTTTTTTTGTTTCACTTTAGAAGTGCACTAGTTGTTATTATCGTTCTTCCTCTGACTATACTTCTTACTTTTTTGCTTATGAGTCTCTTTGACATTGGCTCAAACATTATGAGTTTGGGAGGAATCGCCATAGCCATTGGTGCGATGGTTGACGCTTCCATCGTCATGATAGAAAATGCGCACAAACACTTAAGCAAAAGTGATGGAACAAAAAGCAGAGTACAAATCATCATAGACTCTTCAAAACAAGTTGGTCGCCCGATATTTTTCGCTTTGATACTTATCGTGGTCTCGTTTTTACCAATCTTTGCATTAGAGGGTCAAGAAGCAAGGCTCTTCTCGCCACTTGCATATACAAAAACCTTTGCGATGCTTATGGGAGCACTTCTCTCTATCACGCTAGTTCCAGTGCTCATGATTCTCTTTATAAAAGGAGATATCAAAAAAGAGGAGAGTAACTATATAAATAGATTTTTTACCTTTTTATATACTCCTATACTAAAACTCTTTTTAAAGATGAAATACCTTGTCCTCGCTCTTGTCATTATCTCTATGGCTTACATGTATCCTCTGTATAATGCTCAAAAGTGGGAGTTTATGCCACAACTAAATGAGCAGGATTTTATGTATATGCCTGTTACTCCTTATGGTATAAGCATTGAGCTTGCAAAAGAGATTACTCAAGAGAGTGATAAAATCATCAAAAGTTTTCCAGAGGTTGACACAGTGTTTGGTAAAGCGGGTCGAGCAAATAGTGCAACCGACCCAGCTCCGCTTGGCATGATAGAGACAATCATAACCTTTAAAGACAAATCCCTTTGGAGAGAGGGCATGACTTATGAGAAGTTGATGCAAGAGATGGAGGATAAGCTAAAGATAAAAGGGTTGATTAACTCATGGACTTATCCAATCAGAGGCAGAATTGATATGCTCCTAACTGGAATCCGCACTCCACTTGGCATCAAACTATATGGAGATGACAACAGAGTATTAGAAGAGATATCATCTCAAATGGAGCAGAAACTAAAAACTATGCCACTTACGCTAAATGTATCTGCTGATAAATCAAATAGCGGATATTTTTTAGACGTGGATATCAAACAAGAGAGTTTAGCAAGGTATGGAGTTTCAAAACAGAACATACTTGACACTATCTCTTTTGGTGTTGGCGGTTTGGGAGTGAGTACTTTTGTAGATGGGCTTAAGCGTCATCCTATATCTATCAGAGTGAACTCAGATCAAAGAGAGAGTATAGAGAAGATAAAAGAGTTAAAGGTAAAAACAAAGCTTGGTTTCTTGCCAATTGATATGTTTGCAGATATAAAATACATGCAAAGTCCTAGCGTGATAAAGAGCGAAAAAGGTATGAAGGTCTCTTTTGTATATATCACGCCAAAGAGTGAAGTAAGCGTGGATGAGTATAAGAGTGCAGCACATGATGCTCTACAAAGCATAGAACTTCCAAAAGGTTACTACTATGAGTTTGCGGGGCAGAGTGAATACTTAGAGAGTGCTAAAGATAGACTAGCTTTTATCATCCCAATAGTTCTTCTTAGTATCTTTGTACTTATCTATTTTGCTCTAAAAGATGCAGTAAATTCTCTTATAGTTTTCTCAACTCTTCCATTTGCGATTCTTGGTGGACTTTTATACATAGACTATCTTGGATTTAACCTCTCTATTGCGGTAGTTGTTGGCTTCTTGGCACTTCTTGGCATCGCTGCTGAGACCGCTATTGTTATGGTAATTTACTTAGAAGAGGCGATAAATGAGAACATATCCACGCATCATGAAGCCATCATCAGAGGCTCTGCAGGCAGACTAAGACCAAAGCTCATGACAGTTTTTGCAATCCTTGGCGGACTTATCCCCATCATGTATATTCATGGAGTTGGAAGTGAAGTTATGCAGCGCATCGCAGCACCTATGATTGGGGGAATTGTTACTTCTGCAATTTTGACACTTCTTATTATTCCTTTGTTATACTCTATAAGAAAAAGATAGTAAAATAGTGAGATGAAGATTTTACTCCTAGAAGATGATGTTATATTGTCTGAGATACTATATGAGCATTTAAGTGAAAAAGGTTATGAAGTAACATCAGTTTATGATGGCGAAGATGCTTATGAGAAGATAATAGAGAGTCGTTTTGACTTGATGCTCTTTGATGTAAATGTGCCGCTTTTAAATGGATTTGAACTCTTAAAACTCTTAAAAGAGCAACATGTAAACATACCAACTATCTTTATAACATCACTTGACTCAGCCTACGATCTCAAAAGAGGATTTGATTTGGGTTGTGATGATTACCTCAAAAAACCATTTGATTTGATGGAGCTTGATGTAAGGATAGAGCATCTATTAAGGGTTCACAGCTTAAACTCCTCTCATGTTGTTATTGATGCTAATAGTTATCTCGATAGACTTACATATGAGCTTGTAAAGGATGAGCAAAGAGTAAAACTCTCTAAAAAAGATTTCCAAATCATAGAGTACTTTTTGTTGCACAGAGATAAGATAATCTCACATGATGAGTTAGCGGCAAATATCTGGATAGATTCAGAGTTGCCATCAGACTCAACACTTAGAACTTATATAAAAAACATCAGAATATACCTAGGCAAAGATTTTATAACAACTATAAAAGGAGTCGGCTATAGAGTTAACATCTAGTGAGAAAAAGTCTCTTTATGGCTTTTTAGGACTCTATCTAAGTTCATCGATATTTCTGATAATCATCATTGCATTTAGCTTTTATAGCTATGAAGCTTCAAACATAATCTCATCTAAAAAAGAGAAGATTCAAAATATTGCACTAAGCATCTCCTCTAAAATCGTCTCTTCTTTCATGCACGCAGAGGAGTTACACGTAGAGCCACAAGATGGATATGAGATAGCTCTTTATAGTGCAAACAAAGAGCTCATAGATGGAGAGCCATTTGAAGTGAGAGAGTTTGAACAAGGTTTTTATGAAGATAAAGAGTTTGATTACTTTGTAGATTTGAGCCCACAACTCCATCATGGCGTAAAATATCTGGTGCTAAAGAGTAAAAACGCAAATGAGCAGATTTTAAAACTGATAAAAGATACTCTCTTTATCGCTATTTTTTCTATTATTTTAGTTGTAGTTGTCGGCTATTTTTTAACAAAGATGTTTTTAAAACCCATACAAAATGAGAGAGTAAAGTTTGATAAGTTTATAAAAGATTCTACTCATGAGTTAAACACTCCTATAACCGCTATCTTGATGAGTATAGATAGGCTAAAGAGAGAAAATATTGATGAGAAAATTTTAAGCAGGGTTCAAATAAGTGCCAAAAGAGTGCAAAAAATCTACTCCGATTTGACCTATCTACTTATGGATAACAAAAATCAAGAAGCAAAACGACTAAATCTAAAAAATATCATAGAAAACGAGCTTACACTTTATGAAGATTTGGCAAGTAAAAAATCACTCACAATCACTAAAGAGCTAGAAGATCTGTTTTTCACTATCGATGAGGTAAGTGCGCAAAGACTATTTAGCAATCTTCTCTCAAACGCAATAAAGTACAATAAACACGGCGGAGTAATCGAGATAAAACTTCAAGATAGTGAGTTCATTATAAGCAATAGTGGCGTAGGAATAAAAAAAGAACTTCAAGATAAGATTTTTGATAGGTTTTATAGAGCCAATGATGCTGAGGGTGGTTTTGGAATCGGGCTTGATATAGTAAAAAGAGTATGTAATAAATACAACATTGGTATAGAAATCTCTTCTAAAGAGAGCGCAATGACGAGTATAAAGTTGAAGTTTTAAGAATATATTATAACATCTGGAGCGATTAAGATAATTTAAGTTGCTTAAAGCACAAAAAAACCCTGTTTTATGCACTTTTATGTAAGATAAATCAAGTGCTATTAAGTTTTAAAAGAATAAACTAACATAGGTATGTAGGGAGGTTTATTATGAACATGTAACGAAGAGAAGCTTTGAGTGGCTTAGGGTGTTTAGCTGTTGTGGCAACATCTGAACTATTAGCAGCACCAGAGTCTTTAGCTCCAAAAAAAGCTCCA
>NZ_JAQVKA010000007.1 GCF_028694895.1 Sulfurimonas sp.
TACTCTTCTTATTTTTATTATATAATGCAGAACCACTCTGCTTCTTGTTTTGCGCTAAACTTCTAAGTTTACATCTTAATTAATTTAATTCATTATGCATAATCCGAAAGTGTCAACTATGACTTCACTCTCTCTTTGTGCCATGCATTTTATACTTTTTAAGTAGGAACTTCAATTTTGTCAAACATAGTAGTTTGAACATAAAAATTTTAACCGAAAAAAGTAAATTTGTAAAAGATGGGTAGCAATAGGGTAACAATGAAGTTTTTTTCGTAAGCTTAAAGTGTTGTTTAGAAGCCTATTTTATGAGGTTTTAAAGGATTTTAAAGTGGTGGACCCTCAGAGATTCGAACTCTGGGAGGTATAACCCTCGCCGGTTTTCAAGACCGGTGCAATCGACCAACTCTGCCAAAGATCCACGTTTGTAAATGAAGTAATTATAAATAATTGGAGGTGCCACCCAGATTTGAACTGGGGATAGCAGCTTTGCAGGCTGCGGCCTTACCACTTGGCGATGGCACCAGATCAACAAAAATTTATAACAATGGTGCCCGAAGCCGGACTTGAACCGGCACACCCTTACGAGCGAGGGATTTTAAATCCCTTGTGTCTACCGATTTCACCACCCGGGCAGGGTATTTCTAAGATATCGGATATCTTCTATTTTGTATATTTAATGGAGCGGGAAACGAGGTTCGAACTCGCGACCCCAACCTTGGCAAGGTTGTGCTCTACCACTGAGCTATTCCCGCATCTACGCACTTATTGATTTTAAGTGAGCGGAATTATAGCCACTTTATTTTTGTTTGTAAAGAGTTTTTATAAAAAAAAATAGAAATAATGTTATAATCGCATCAATAATGAAAAATAACAAATATATATAAAGGATTTTTATGAGAAGTGATACTATAAAAAAGGGATTTGATAAAGCACCTCACCGCTCACTACTCCGTGCAACAGGCCTAAAAGACGAAGATTTTGACAAGCCGTTCATTGGAATAGCAAACAGTTATATAGACATTATCCCAGGGCATTTCTTTTTGCATGAGTATGGCGAAATAGTTAAAGCGGCGATTCGTGAAGCGGGCGGAGTTCCGTTCGTATTTAACACTATTGGCGTCGATGATGGTATTGCTATGGGGCATGATGGAATGCTCTACTCTCTTCCTTCTCGTGAAATTATTGCAGACTCTATAGAGACAGTTATGAACGCACATAAACTTGACGCACTTATCTGTATCCCAAACTGTGACAAGATTGTCCCAGGTATGATTATGGGTGCACTCCGCGTTAATGTTCCTACTATTTTTGTCTCTGGCGGGCCAATGGCTGCAGGGCATAAAGCAGATGGTACGCCTATCGATTTATCGACCGCTTTTGAGGCTGTTGGTCAGCATGCCGAAGGAAAAATGACAGATGAAGAGCTGTATGAGATAGAGTGCAACGCATGCCCAAGTGGCGGAAGTTGTTCTGGTATGTTTACTGCAAACTCTATGAATACTCTTTGTGAAGCCATGGGTATAGCTCTTCCTGGAAATGGGACAGTTCTGGCTATGACACCAAAACGTATAGAGATGGTTAAAGCGGCTGCTAAGAGAATTGTTGAGATGGCAAAGGCTGATGATAGCAAGTACAATCTGAAAAATGTACTCAATGAAAAAGCTATTCACAACGCATTTGTTGTAGATATGGCAATGGGTGGAAGCTCAAACACTGTTCTTCATATGTTGGCAATTGCAAGAGAGGCTGGCGTTGAGTATAAGATTGAGAAAATTAATGAGATAGCTGACAGTGTCGCTCACATCGCTAAAATATCTCCTTCATTAACAACTGTTCATATGGATGATATAGACAAGGCTGGCGGAGTTAATGCGGTTATGAAAGAGATAAGTAGAAGAGGGGGACTTCTTTATCTTGATAACCCTACTGTTACTGGCGAAACACTTGGCGAGAGAATAAAAGATGCAGTGATTTTGGATGAAAGTATTATTCATACAAATGAAAATGCTTACTCTCAAATCGGTGGACTCTCAATCCTTTTTGGAAACTTAGCAACTGAGGGTGCAGTTGTAAAAACTGCCGGAATCGAGCTAAGTATGAGACAATTTAAAGGCACAGCGATCTGCTTTAACTCTCAACCAGAAGCCATTACTGGAATAATGAAGCATAAAGTAAAACCTGGAAATGTTGTAGTTATCCGTTATGAAGGACCAAAAGGTGGACCAGGTATGCAGGAGATGCTTGCACCTACTGCACTTATTCAAGGAATGGGACTTGGCGATAGCGTAGCTCTTATAACTGATGGTCGATTCAGCGGTGCTACAAAGGGTGCTAGTATCGGGCATGTCTCTCCAGAAGCTGCTGAGGGTGGTTTGATAGCGTTTATCGAGGATGGTGATGAGATAGAGTTAGATACTGATAAACACCTCTTACGCTTAAATGTTAGTGACGATGTAATAGCAAAAAGAAAAGCAAACTATAAACCTTACAAAAATGAGGTTAAATCAAAATGGCTAAAGCGTTATCAGCTTTTAGTCTCAAACGCTTCAAACGGCGCAATTTTAAAAACTGAACTTTAAGAAAGATAGGAAGATATTTTGGATGCAATAGCAATAAAACATAATGGTGAAATTATCGACATGCAAACTGCCAAAGAGTGTGGGTTTGAAGGAGAGCAGATACATCTTGATAACTCTGAAGAGTCTTTAAATGTTTTAAGACATTCAACCGCTCATCTTATGGCTCAAGCTATAAAATCTCTCTATCCTGATGCTAAGTTTTTTGTTGGACCAAATGTAAAAGAGGGGTTTTACTATGACTTTAAAACTTCTAGCGAGATTGGTGAGGGTGATTTAAAAAACATTGAAAAAGAGATGTTGTCTCTTGCTAAGAAAAAATACGAGATACAAAAGTATGAAATCTCTATGGATGAAGCAAAAGAGAAGTTTAAAGACGACCATCTAAAACTCTCAGTTATGCAACGCATCAAAAGTGATAGAGTATCGATATACAAGCAAGGCGAGTTTGAAGACCTATGTCGCGGCCCACACTTACCAAACATTGGACTTATAAGACACTTTAAACTTACTAAAATAGCTGGTGCTTATCTTGGAGGAGACTCTAAAAATGAGATGCTAACTCGTATATATGGTATAGCATTCGCAGATAAAGAGTCTTTAAAAGCTTATCTTGACATGATGGCAGAAGCTGAGAAGAGAGATCACCGTAAGATAGGCGCAGAGATGAAGATGTTTACTTTCCGTGAAGAAGTAGGGGCTGGATTTCCTATCTGGCTTCCAGCGGGTGGACGTCTTCGTGCAAGACTTGAATCACTTCTTTTTAAAGCGCACCGTAAACGTGGATATGAGCCTGTAAGAGGCCCAGAGATGCTTAGAAGTGATCTTTGGAAAACATCAGGGCATTACCAAAACTATGGCGAAAACATGTACTTTACAAATATAGACGAGATAGAGTTTGGTGTAAAACCGATGAACTGTGTCGGACATATCAAGATATACGAAGAAAACTTGCACTCATACAGAGATTTACCTCTGAAATATTTTGAATATGGTGTTGTTCATCGTCATGAGATGACAGGTGCGCTTCATGGACTCTTCAGAGTTCGTGAGTTTACTCAAGATGATGCGCATATCTTTTGTAGAGCAGATCAAATTGAAGAGCAAATCATTGAAGTAGTTGATTTTGTTGATAAAATCATGTCTACATTTGAGTTTAATTATAAAATGATGCTCTCAACTAAACCAGAAAAAGCAGTTGGAGATGATGATGTGTGGGAAGTTTCTACACAGGCACTAAAAAATGCAATGGACAAAAACGGCCTTATTTATGAGATAGATGAGGGTGGCGGAGCTTTTTATGGTCCAAAAATAGATATAAAAATCACTGATGCAATTGGGCGAGAGTGGCAGTGTGGTACTATCCAGTTGGACTTTAACCTACCTGCAAGATTTGAGCTAGAGTATAACGGTGAGAATAATGACAAAATTCAGCCAGTTATGATACATAGAGCAATTTTAGGTTCTTTTGAGCGTTTTATTGGTATATTAACAGAGCATTACGCTGGAGAGTTTCCAATGTTTATCGCTCCAACTCAAGTAGCAATCGTTCCAATTGCCGCTGCGCATAACGATTATGCCAAAGAGTTATCAGACAAATTGCTTGATTTAGGGGCTGATAGTGAAATCTACTCAAAGAATGACTCTTTAAACAAAAGAATCAGAACAGCAGAGAAAACAAGAGTGCCTATGCTTGTGATTATAGGTGATGAAGAAGTTGCATCTCGTAGTGTTGCCGTGCGTGACAGAAGAACTAGAGAGCAGTACAACTTAGGTGAGAGTGAATTTCTCTCTCTTATACAAACTAAAATAAATGAGGTAAATTTTTGAGTAAAAAAACAGACCGTGTCATAATGAATGACGATATCCGCGTTTCAGAGTTGCGTTGTAATGTAGATGGAGCAGAATCACTTGGGATTATCTCAACTGATGAAGCTATGAAAAAGGCAAATGAGTTAGGTTTAGATTTAGTTTTAATTGCTCCAGATGCGACACCTCCTGTTGCCAAGATTATGGATTACGGTAAGTATAGATACCAAGAAGAGAGAAAACTCAAAGAGCAAAAGAAAAATCAAGTAAAAATTGATGTTAAAGAGATTAAACTCTCTGTGAAAATTGCCGAAAATGACATTAACTATAAAGTTAAGCATGCTAAAGAGTTCTTATCAGAAGGCAAGCATGTAAAGTTTCGCGTATTTTTAAAAGGCCGTGAGATGGCTAACCCAGAATCAGCAAAAGATGTTCTTTTAAGAGTTTGGACAATGATAGAAGATGTTGCAGTGATGGATAAAGAGCCTAAATTTGAAGGCCGTTACTACAACATGTACGTAGTTCCTCAGAAATAATACATTTCCTTAAAAAATAAAGCCCTCTTTTTCAAGAGGCTTTAATCTTCAAAAACAAATCATCAAAAAATTGAGTACTATTGCGTTTATAATTTAAAGCACAAAAGATACTACTTATGAAAAAAATATCAGCACTTACTTTAAGCATCTTAACAATAGTTATTTTTTGGCTTTTAGCTGGAGAATTCTTTACTTTAAAAGAGAGTAGTGCTTCATCTTCAAAACTTCAATGTGTCTCTTATGCACCTTTTTCAAAAGATGAATCTCCTCTTACTTCTTCAGGCGTAATTGTTGTCTCAGAAGAGTTGGTAAGAAATGATTTGGTGCTACTTGCAAAACAGACTTCTTGTATAAGAACATACTCAACACTAGGGCTAGAGATAGTTCCAAAGATAGCAAGAGAAAATGGACTTATGATGTACATGGGTGCATGGGTCAGCAGTGATAAAATCAATACTCAAAAAGAGATAAATAAACTTATAGAGCTTGTACGTAAAAATCAAGATGTGATAAAAGCTGTAATAGTAGGCAATGAAGTCCTTCTTCGCGGGGACACAAGTGAAAATCAACTAGTGAGTTATATCAAACAAGTAAAAGAGGCGCTGCCAGAGACTAAAGTAACTTACGCTGATGTATGGGAGTTTTGGGTAAAGCATCCAAAGATAAGAGAAGTTACAGATTTTGTGACAATTCATATCTTGCCTTACTGGGAAGATGAGCCAAAAAATATAAAAAAATCTATTGGTCATTTAGCGGATGTAAGGGGCGAAGTAGAAGCCCTTTTGGGAGATAAAAATATTCTCATAGGTGAAACTGGCTGGCCATCAGAAGGCAGAATGAGAGAAGATGCGCATCCAAGCAAGATAAATCAGGCTATTTTTATAAGAGAATTTGTTAAGTTAGCAGATAAAAATTCTTGGGATTACAACATTATTGAGGCGTTTGATCAACCTTGGAAAAGAGTAAGTGAGGGCGCAGTTGGGGGCTTCTGGGGACTTTTTGATAAAGATAGAGTTGATAAAGGAGTTCTAAGTTCAGAGGTATCAAACTTTTCAAACTACAAAATTTTGATGTTTGGCTCAATCACTCTTGTATTACTCTTCTCTCTAGTTCTAAAAAATAAGGAAATAAGCAGAAAAAACTTAGCTCTTTTTTATCTATTTAACACTCTTTTTGCTATTTTATTTACTCTTGGACTTGAGCAGTACAGAGTTACCATAAGAGATGTCTGGGAGTTTATTTGGGCGACACTGGTTATATGTGTACATCTCTCTCTCTATTATTTAACAGTTGCATATATCTCACATGATAGAGCAGCCTATGTTGTTGGGGTTAAAGATGTTTTATCACAGAAGACAAGAGGTGTGGATGCCTTTTTAATGCTTCTTTTTTATATCTCATCTGTTTTAGTTGTTATTTTAAATCTCTCTCTTGCATTTGATGGAAGGTATAGAAACTTTGAAGTTTATATGTTTGCAATCTCTATTATCTCATTTGTGTTTTTATATAGAAAAGCATACACAAAATTTATCTTTGGCAGATTTGAAAAAATCATTTTTGCAATAATTTTACTAACATCGCTTACTATTTTTATAAACGAGACATATCTGAATCTATTTTCAAATATATGGGTTCTAATCTCGCTTGGATATGCTTATATGCTATATATAGGAACTAAGCAGGTTTCATATAACGAGCTAAGAAAAGTTACGATTTATATTATCCTCTCTCTTGCTCTGTTTTGGGCACTGAAATACGGTTTTTTAAGAAATAGTGCTCTTATTTTGGAGTGTGGTAATAAGTCATCATCTTTGTATTGCTCTATCAGAGACTCTTTAGGACTTTATATCTATCTTGGATATTTTGGTATTGGAGCTTTAATAGTGGCGCTTGTTGGGTATTTTACAAATGATAAAGTGGTGCTTTTTTTAGCTTTGATAGCCTCCATTGGAGCTATCGTTTTAGGAAATACCACTCTTGGAGCAATTGTGTTTTTAGCTACGCTTTATAAGTCTATAGAAGTTGATTCTTGATAAACTCTAAGTAGTGCCCCTCTTCATCTTCTAACTCTGCGTGTGTGCCTCTTTGAACAATCTTGCCATTGTCTAAAACATAGATAGTATCTGCATTTTTTACAGTGCTTAGTCTATGTGCGATAGTGATGACAGTTTTGTCTTTAAGGAGCGGTACTATAGATGCATAGAGTTTTGCTTCAGTGTGAACGTCAAGTGCAGAAGTTGATTCATCAAAAAGCACAACGCTAGGATTTGCGATAATCATTCTAGCTATGCTTAAGCGTTGACGTTGACCGCCTGATAGTCTGATGCCATGATGACCTACGATAGTGTCTAGCCCATTTGGCATACCACTTACCATCTCTTTGAGCTCTGCTATTTCTAAAGCTTTGTGTATCTGCTCATCTGTTATGTTCTCATCTCCCATTGAGATATTAAATCTCAAAGTAGAGTTAAATAGTATTGGCATTTGAAGCACTAAAAAAATCTTCTCTCTTATAGAAGTTTTGTCTAAAGTTTCACTATCTTCGCCGTTATATTTAAGCGAGCCACTACTTTTTTCATAAAAGCCAGAGATAATCTGAGCTAGAGTTGTTTTTCCACTTCCACTAGCTCCAATGAGAGCGATTTTAGAACCAGCTTTAATATCAAGTGATATGTCTTGAAGTATGTCTTTATCTTTTGTATATGAAAAAAAGAGATTTTTTAAAGAGATATCTACCTCATTTGAGTCTATCTTTTTCTCACCACTATGCTCTTTTTGTAAAGCTAGGATTTTGTTTAAACGCTTGATAGCCCCAGAAGCTGAAGCATAGCTATACTGCATAGAGATGATATCTTGAACCGGAGTCATGATAAACCAGATATATCCAAACATGGCAAACATCATACCAATACTCAAATCACTATAAGCAACTAGTAAAAGCCCAGATGCACGTAAAAGCTCAAATATAACTAAAAATATAGTGTAAGAGAGTCTCTCGTATGCAACACTTTTATATCCATACTCATTTGAAGCTATTTGAATCTCTTTTGCATCTTTGATTGCATTTGAGAAGAAGAAAGACTCTTTATTACTCGCTTTTATCTGCCCAAAGAGCTCTAGAGTCTCCGCTGTATTGTTTTGAAAAGTCTCAATCTTTTGATTCTCTTCTTTTTTTAGTATGCCAACTTTCTTTGACATGTTTTTACTAAGTAGCATGATAAGAGGCTGAATAATTAAAATCAAAATACCCAAGATTGGGTCAATTGCAATCATTACCACACCAACTGCAACAAGTGTTAAAACAGAAGCTACAAAACGGCTCACACTGCTCATGATAAAGGTGTCAAGAGTGTTTACATCTGTTACTAAGTTTGCAGTAATCGCGCCGCTTCCTATAGTTTCATACTCATTCATAGAGGTTGCTCTTAGGTGATTTAAGAGCTCTATTCTTATCATAAAGGTTACATGTTTTGATATTTTTGTAAATATTTTTGTTGTAATAACCCCAAATACATAGTAGATAAAGCGTAAAAAGACAACTCCAAGAGCTACTAAAGCGATATAGAAAAATGGAGTTGTTTTGCCAAATAGATAGTCTATATTATTTACAAAAAAAGCTGGTTTGTCTAAAAGAATCTCATCGACCATAACAGGAAGCATAAGAGGTACAGGTATGCTTACTAGTATACCAAGTAGGGTGAGTAGTTGTCCATATATTAGAGCGGGTCTCTTTTGTAAAATAAGAGCAAAAAGCCTCTTTAGGGTAATTTGCTCTACTTTCATAAGAAGACTATTTAGAGATTTGAGATATCAGATCATCTTTTTGTATTGCATCTGATACATACTTGACGATGATAAGTTTTTCAGTATCGTTAATATACCACTCAGCGATATCGGCACTCTCTAAGTTTTTTAGTTTTGTAGTATCTACATCTTCTTGAGGTAGATAAAGATGAGAATATTTTGTTGGATTTTGAAGTCTAAGTGTCCATAAAAACCATAAGAAAGCAACTACGCCAACAGAGATACCAATAGTCTCACGGTCACTAATCCCTAAAAGAAGACCAGCAGATGTTCCTCCTATAAATGTAGCAAAATATGCGATAGAGTTTGAAATACCAAGTGCTGCACCTTTTTGATGTACTTTTGCAAACTTTGTTATCATTGATTGAACAAGCGGCTCCATCATGTTAAAGGCAACAAAAAAGAAAACTACTCCAACAACAAAAACAAAACTTGAAGTTGTAAGACCCATAATCAAAAATGAAGCAACAAAAAGAGCAATCGAGGCTAAAAATATCTCTTTTGGTTTATTGTATTTTTCGCCAAAAACAGCAGCTGGACCCATAGCAACAAGACCAAAAACCATAGCAGGTAGATATGCCATGTAAAGGTCTGATTTCTCCCAAGCAAAAGCATCACTTGTTAAAATAATAGGAATAAGAACAAAAGCGATAGTCATAAGACCTTTTTGCATTGCATTTATAATAATCATATTTAAAAGGTTAGGATCTTTTAAAATATCTGATGTTTTTGTAGTTGCGTGGTAAGTATGTTTAATCTTTGGTGGAGTTGGTACTTTTGTAAAGAGTAAGATTATCGCAAGAACAGCAAAAACTGCAGTTAATATAAATAGAAACTCAACACCATATTTTGCACCAATAACAGGACCAAGACCCATTGCAAGAGCAAAGCTAAGAGCGATAGAAGCACCCATAATGGCCATAGCTTTACCACGAATCTCCTCAGCAACTAAGTCAGAAATCATAGCAGTAATTACTGAGCCAATTGCTCCAGCACCCTGTAAAAAACGACCAATCATAAGTGTATAGATATCAGTAGAGTAAGCACACATTATAGAACCAACTAGAAAAATTAAAAGACCAACAAGAAGAGTTGGCTTTCTCCCGATTTTATCACTCATAGTTCCAAAAGGAACTTGAAAAATTGCTTGAGTAAGCGCATAACCGCCAACAACGATACCAACAAGAAGAGGAGTAGAGCCTTCAAGCTCTAAGGCAAAGACAGATATAACAGGTAGAACTAGAAATAGACCAAGAAATCTCAGCGAAAGAATTGCAGAGAGGGGGAAGACTTTTTTAAACATTGTGTGCCTTAATATAGTATATAATTCGCAATTATAATAAAAAGATTGTTTATGCAAACTTTGCCGAGCAAAAAAGTGTAACTTTAAAGTAAATACTAAGGAATCAATCATGACGCTTATATTGGCAACTTCCAACAAAGGCAAGGTAAAAGAGATCAAAGCACTTTGTAAAGATTTTGAGGTTATTCCTTACAGTGAGTTAATGGAAGAGTTTGAAATCATAGAAGATGCAGATAGCTTTAAAGGCAATGCTCTTATAAAAGCTAGAGCTGTATTTAAGGCACTTAGTAAAAAAGATGAGTATAAAGATATTGTAGTTTTAGCAGATGATAGTGGCATAAGCGTTGATGTACTAGGTGGTGCACCCGGAATTTATAGTGCTAGATATGCATCAAATGCTGCATCTGAGAAAGATAATCTTTATAAGCTTATTGATGAGGTAAAGAAAATGGGTGTAAATAGCTCAGCTGCTCATTACACAGCAGCAATTGCTATAGTTACGCCAAAATATGAGTACAGTGTGCATGGTTGGATGTATGGAAATGTGACAACAGAAACTAGGGGTGATAAAGGGTTTGGATATGACCCTATGTTTATTCCCCTAGGCTATGATAAAACACTCGCAGAGTTGGATGATGAGATCAAGAAAAGTATATCTCATCGTGCTAAAGCGCTTAGTTTAGCAAAGATAATTCTTCAAACTCTATAAAATTTTTTTACTTAAATTGTAAATAGAAGCCTCAAAACTCTCTAAAAACAGAGTAAGTTTTGATTTGTAGATAGCTAGTGTTTTCATACTCTCTCCTTATGATTAGCATAAGCAAACAGTATTCCAAGATTTTTAGTTAAAAATTAAAAGTAAAACTACACCAAAAATAATGCGATAAACCCCAAAAAATACAAATGTAAACTTCTCTAAAAATTTCAAAAAAAGCTTTATGCTTAGATATGCAACGATAAATGAGGTAACAAATCCAACACCTAAAACGATTAGATTTGCTTCGCTAAAATCTCTGTAATGTTTAAGCAAATCATATGCAGATACAGCTCCCATAACTGGAAAAGCAAGTAAAAAACTAAACTCAGCACTTGCCTTTCTGCTAAGACCAACAAGAAGTGCCCCAATAATAGTTGAACCAGCTCTGCTTGTCCCAGGGATTAGTGCAAAGATTTGAGCAAAGCCAATGATTAGCGATTGTTTAAATGAAATAGCTTCGACTTCATAAATGGTTTTTTCATCTTCATGTATAAAAAACTTCTCTACAATTAAAAATATAATACCGCCGATTATAAACATAATAGCCACGATTTGTACGCTAAATAGCTCTTTGATCTGAGATGAAAATATAAAACCAATGATAGCTAAGGGTAAAAAAGCGATAAAAACCTTCGTCCATAAATCAATCTTTTTGAGAGTAAATTTATCTTTGTAGTTAAAAATTACAGCTAATATTGCTGAGAATTGTATGATGACTTCATATGCTTTGTTAATGGTATTTTGCTCTAGGCCTAAAAGCTCACTAGCAACTATAAGATGCCCCGTAGATGAGATTGGTAAGAACTCTGTAAAGCCTTCAATAGCACCTAAAATTATAGAATCGAATATGGTCATAAAAAAGCCCTTGATAAAGTTAAATTTTGATTTTTTTATTACAATTTTAACACAAAATAGATGTTATACACTTTAGTAAAAAGAGTGATATCTAGTTCATAATTCTCGAAAACTTGTTTTCGTAGCTTTAGGGGGTTGGAAGGGACTTTAGTCCCTCCCACTAAAACGGACGTGTTCGTTTTAGTGCGTATATCAAATAAAAGTAAAGAGTCACTTTAGGTTATTTTGATATAATGCGAGGTTTTAAATTATAATATATTAGGAACTCTCACATGTTACTTTTCACGCCTGGACCTACTCCTGTACCTCAAAATGTTCGTAATGCGATGAGTGATGAGACTATGCACCACCGCACACCTGAATTTGAAGCTATTTTCGAAAAGACAAGAAAACATCTTTTTAATCTTTTTGGCAGCGATGAGGTAGTTATGCTCTCATCAAGCGGTACAGGTGCTATGGAAGCAGCTGTTATCAACCTTACTCACAACACTCTTTTAAATGTTAACTCAGGTAAATTTGGCGAGAGATTTGGAAAAATCGCTCTCTCTCATGGGCTTGGAAATGTTGAGATAAAAAATGAGTGGGATACAGCTGTAACTGTTGATGAAGTTATAAAAGCTATCAAAGAAAACTCTAACATTGACGCGATTGCAGTTCAGATAAGTGAATCTGCTGGTGGTCTTCGCCATCCAGTTGAAGCAATTGCTAAGGCTGTAAAAGAGTTAAATCCAAACATTATGATAATCGCTGATGGCATTACTGCTGTTGGTGTTGAAAAGATTGACATAACTAACATTGATTGTCTAATCGCTGGAAGTCAAAAAGCACTTATGCTTCCTCCAGGGCTTGCTATCTTAGGTTTGAGTAACGTTGCCATAGAGAAGATTGGCAAAGGTAGAGGTTACTACTTCAACCTTGCAACAGAGATAAAATCTCAAAGAAAAAATACCACTGCTTGGACAGCTGCTACAACCCTTACAATAGGGCTTTTAGAGATACTAGAGACTATTGAGAGAAATGGTGGACTTGATAACCTCTACGCTGAAACTGCAAATAGAGCAGAAGCTGTAATGGCTTCTCTTAGAGCAATTGGGTTACATGTATATCCAAAAACTCCAGCACTTTCAATGACAACCATTGATGATGAAGATGCATCAAAAATTAGAAAAATTTTAAAAACTGATTTTGGTGTAAACGTTGCAGGTGGACAAGATCACTTAGATGGAAAGATTTTTCGTATAAATCAGATGGGGTTAATCCCAGCATATGAAGTCTCTTGGGTTGTAAACTCTGTTGAGCTTGCTCTTAGCAAACTTGGACGCAGAGCATACAATGGAGAGGCAAACAGAGTCTTTAATGAAAAATATTTCAAAGTTGGCAAGTAAATAATGATACTTGAACATGAAATTCCTAGTGGCTCAAAACTCTACTTTGGCAATAGTGCTAAGATAAAAAGAGAGATTGAAAAAGTTGCTAGTGATATTTTGTACTCTAGAGGATTTGAAGAGATAGTTACACCGATATTTTCATATCATCAACATAAAAGTATAGCTAATGAAAAAGAGCTTATAAAAGTAAATGATGAAAAAAATAACTCTATCTCTCTTAGAGCAGACTCTACGATAGATGTTGTAAGAATCATAGAGAAGAGACTTGGAAGAAATACAGAGCATAAAAAGTGGTTTTATATTCAGCCTGTTTTTCGCTATCCTACAGAAGAGCAGTATCAAATTGGTGTTGAGTTTATGGGAGAAGATAAGCTCTCATCAGTTTTAAACATTGCAATAGAGATTTTTAAAGTGTTAGAAGTTTACCCTCTTATCCAAATCTCAAATATGATGATACCTAAGCTTTTAGTAGAGATATTTGATGATTTAACTCTTGATGATTTTAGACATACAAATATAGAGAAATTTTTAGCTCAAAAGAGTGATTGGTTAGAGAAACTTGTCTATCTTCAACATCCAGAACAAGTAGATGAACTCTTAGAAATTGTTCCCTCGAAGATAAAAGTTGAGTTAGAAAAAATGAAAAATCTATGCGAAGCAATAGGTTGCCCAAATAGTGTTTTAGCACCTACATACTACGCAAAAATGCTCTATTATGATGAGCTATTTTTTAGAGTTATTGATAAAAATGAGGTTTACGCTAGAGGCGGAAGATATAAAAATCTAGAGCTTAGTTCTGTAGGTTTTGCAATTTACACAGATGTACTTATAGAGACGAAAGCAAAATAGAGGAATGAAATGAAAGCAGATTTGATAGTTGGCATACAGTGGGGCGATGAGGGCAAAGGAAAAATTGTCGATAGATTGGCAAAAGAGTACGATATGGTTTGTAGAAGCCAAGGCGGTCACAATGCTGGACATACGATTTGGGTAGATGGTGTTAGATACGCGCTTCATCTTATTCCTTCTGGTATTTTAAATCCTAAGGCGATAAACGTTATAGGAAATGGTGTTGTTCTCTCTCCTGAGTCTATCATCAAAGAGATGGTGCAGTTTGAAGGGCTTGAGGGAAGACTCTTTATCTCTGATAAGGCGCACCTAAATCTATCTTACCACTCTTTGATTGACCAAGCTCGTGAAAAACTTAAAGGCGATAAAGCCATAGGAACAACGGGTAAAGGAATAGGACCTGCATATTCGGATAAAATTAACCGTGTAGGTCTGCGAGTTGGAGAACTTTTAAATCCAGCAAAGCTTTGTGATAGCATACTTGAGTATTTTGAGCAAAATAGAGATATTTTTAAAATTTTAGATATTAAAACACCAAATAAAAATGAGTTGTTAGAAGAGTTAAAAGGGTATAGCCAAAAACTATCTCCTTTTATTACAGACACAACACAGCTTCTTTGGAGAGCACTTGATAAAGAGAACAAAAGAGTTCTTCTAGAGGGTGCGCAGGGAACGATGCTTGACATTGACCATGGAACTTACCCATACGTAACTTCAAGCTCAACTGTTAGTGCTGGTGCATGTACAGGGCTTGGTATAAATGCTAAAGATATTGGCAAAGTTATAGGAATCGTAAAAGCTTACTGTACGCGTGTTGGTAATGGCCCTTTTCCTAGTGAAGATTTAGGTGCTGATGGAAAGCTTCTTGGGCAGAGAGGACATGAGTTTGGTACAACGACAGGACGTGCAAGAAGATGCGGTTGGTTTGATGCTGTTGCATGTAGATATGCAAGTCGTTTAAATGGATGTGACGAACTAGCTCTTATGAAACTAGATGTCCTTGATGGTTTTGATGAGATCAAAGTATGTGTAGCTTATGATTTAAATGGTGTTGAAATTGATTATCTTCCAGCAAACTTGGAAGATGTTAAACCAATTTACAAGTCATTTAAGGGATGGGATAAAACAGAAGGTGCTAGAACATTTGGTGAACTTCCAAAAGAGGCACAAGAGTATATAAAAGCTATAGAAGAGATAACAAAAACAAAAGTTGGTATAATCTCTACATCACCAGAGAGAGAAGATACAATAATTTTATAAAGTCTCTTCTTTCGTAGAGGCAAAAAAGGAGGATACAATCGTGAAAAGCAGATTTACTCCACTTGTTAAAATTAAAAAAAGTGCTATGCAGCGTAGCGAACAGTTCATGCAAAGAGCAAACGTTAATCTCAATAGCGCTTCAACTGCACTTGAACTCTCTTATGGCTCTCTTAAAAATGTCGACTCTCCACAAAAAGGGAGTATGAGTGAGATGCTTGCCTCAAGAGCACTCCTTGCTTCCCAGCGAGAAGTAATAAACCACAACAAAGGGTGGGTAGCATTCGCCAAAAATCAAGTTATTCAAGCAAAAACCCAACTCAAAACAGATATGATTGAGTATGAAAAATTCCAATATTTAGAACTTCAAGAGATAAAAGCAGAGTTAAAAAAGATAAGTGTTAAAGAGGCAAAAGATTTGGATGAGATTGCTCTGATAACATATACGGGAAAAAAAAGATGATAAAAATATTTTTAATAGCACTGCTGATGCTACCACTTAGCGCACTTGAGACAAGTGATAAACTTTTTGAGTGTACAGAGATTTTTAAAGCTAGAAAAAGTGAGCTTCTTATCGAATTAGAGAGAATAGACGAGCAAAAGCAAGCACTTAGTGCACTTAAAGTAGCAACAGAAGAACTCTTAAAAAAAAGAGAGGCAAAAGTATCACAAGATGAGGAAAATATTTCAAAAGCACTTAGTGAAATAAGCCTTAAAGAGGAGTCTACTAAAGAGATGCTTCAGAAAAATGAAGAGATTTTAAAAGAGATAAAAGGTATTAAAATGCTTAAGATGTCGGAGACTTTTGCAAAGATGAAAGCATCAAATGCGGCAAACGTTTTATCTGAAATGGACGCGTTAGAAGCGGCTTCCATTTTATCATCACTTAAGCCAAAAACAATAGGAACAATTTTAAGTAAAATGGATGCTAAAAAAGCCTCAGAGCTGACACAACTCTTAAGTAAGTGAGTTTGATTTAAGAAAAATAAGATAAAATCAGCCAGAAACCATTTAAAATAGAGAGTTCAAATGTTAAGCAATATTAACTTTTATAATTTTATGCATAGACAAATATTAGTTTTAATTGCTCTATTCATCTCTACTGCTACCTCTTATATCCTTATCGGGATTGCTTACTCTTCTTATATTATTGAGCCTTTATGGTATCTGTTTGTGCTCATGCTTTCATACTGGGGCTATAAACTTTACAGAGAGTATTCAGACTATATCTTAACACTTCAAGAAAAAGAGATTTGGCTTAAAAAATTACGCTATTTTATATTTTCCTACTTCTCTTCATGGACAATTATGTTTGTTGTTTATGTAATGCGCGATAATATTGAACTTCACTATCTAGCTATCTTCACTCAGCTAGGCGTATCTGTAGTCGCTACTACAATCCTTGTTTCAGAGAAAAAACTGGCAATTTTTATACTAGCTTCCTCCATGCTTCCTGTTACAATATATCTTTTATTTATTGGGAAATTATATGCATATGTAATTGCAATATTAACTATTGTTCTTGCATGGGTTCTTCTGTATGGTGCAAGAAACACTTATGCTTATCTTCAAAGAAATAAATTTGAAGCTTATCATGATTACTTAACAAAACTTGGGAACAGACGCTACTTTGTTGAACTACTTAAAGATGCTATAAAGAAGCAAAGAAACAGTGGTGAATTCATGTTCCTTCTTTTAATAGATTTGGACCATTTTAAAACTATAAACGATACTCTAGGCCATGATATAGGAGACAAACTACTCAGAGAAGTTGCTTATAGAATGAAAACACTTGCAAAACTCAACCATAGCAATATATCAAGACTTGGTGGAGATGAATTTTGTCTGCTTAGTGATACTTACGAAGATAAAGTAAGTTGTTTAAAGCGTGCGCAAAGTTTTGCACAAGAACTCTTAGATTCAGTTAAACAGACTTATATAATAGATGCACAGCACCTATATATTAGTGCCAGCATTGGAGTAAGTATTATTGATAATCCAAAGATAACAGCAACCACTCTTATAAAAGAAGCTGATATAGCTATGTATGAAGCTAAATCAAAAGGTAGAGATGGGGTAATACTCTTTAGCAATGAGCTCTCAATTAGAGTAGAGAGAAAATTAGAAATAGAGAGACTTCTTCGTTTTGCTATACAAAAGGGCGAAATAACACTAAATTATCAGCCACAAGTAAATTTAAAAGATGAAATCATTGGGTGTGAAGCACTTGTTAGATGGAATAATGAACAACTGAAAAATGTTGGGCCAGATGAGTTCATACCCATTGCTGAGCAGTCAGGAATTATTATTGAACTTGGAAAATATATCTTAGAAGAGAGCTTTAAAACACTTAGTGAGTGGGATAAAAAGGGGATAAATTTAGAACAATTCTCAATAAACATTAGTATGAGACAGATGTTTTGTAACACATTTGTAGATGATGCAAAAGAATTATGTAACAGATATCTTTCTCCTACTCTTAGTTCAAAGCTGATTTTTGAGATGACAGAGACGAGTGCTGCGGAAGATGTGTCAAAACTTATAGAGATAATGAATAAAATCAAATCATGCGGTGTCCGTTTTTCAATGGATGATTTTGGTACAGGCTACTCATCGCTTAGTTATTTGCGTCAGATTCCAATCTATGAGTTAAAGATAGATAAATCTTTCATTAGTGAGTTGGATAATCCAAATAAAGAAATTAACATGGTAAAAATAATCCTAAATATTGCCAAAAACTTAGGACTAAAAGTTGTTGCCGAAGGCGTAGAGACCAAAACACAACAAGATTTTTTAATAGATGAAAAATGTGACATATTACAAGGATTCTATTTTTCAAAGCCTCTTAGTAAAGATAAGTTTGAAGAGTTTTTCTTAAAGAGTAAAATAAGTTCTTCCTAATGGTAATCTAACCTAAATTATTGTAAAATTACAAAATTTATTTTAATACATATAAGGTCCTCGGATGAAAATATCACTTAAAACTATCCCTCATATAGCTAACAAGATTGCAATTGATCTAAATAAGAGTGATGTTGTCACAATGACAAAAGGCCTTGAGTCTGTAGCAAAAGAGGCAGAAAAAATACTCTCTCATAATGCTAAGCAAGAGATGGCGCTTGAAGAGAAGACGCATGAAATATGCGAAGAAAATGAAGAAGAGATAGAGTTTAACCTTGTAGATGAGAGACAACTCTTCTTTATGATTAAGAAAAAATTAGCTCCTGAGTTTGGCATCATTTTAAATTATGAAGAGCGCTATTCTGATATTTCTCACAAAATACTTGATGAACTTTATGAAGAAGACTTAATCCATTTTGACGTAACAGAAAACCGCATTAAAAATATTATCTATAATTCGATTACATCATTTATTACTGAAGCTTCTGAACTTGACAATATCATTATGGATAAGATTAAAACATACAAAAAAAGATATATTCCAGGAACGGATGAGTTTGATATCTTATATGAGAAAATTTACAAAGAAGAGTTAACTAGAAGAGGTATGGAGTAAAATGAGCATGGAACAGTTTACGAAGAAAGCTTGGATTTATCTTGAGAATGGAACATTTTTAGAGGCTAAGAGTTTTGGCGCAGAAGATACCGTTGTTGGTGAAATCGTCTTTAACGTTTCAATGAGTGGTTATCAAGAGATTATGTCTGATCCATCTTATGCAGGGCAGTTCGTAACATTTACTATGCCAGAAATTGGAAATGTTGGTGTTAATAGCGAAGATATGGAAAGCAAAATAGCGCACGCTAAAGGGATGATAGTTAGAAAATATCAAGATAGATACTCTAATTTTAGAGCAGAGGGATCACTCTCCGATTTTCTAAAGAAGCAAAACGTTATGGGTATTTGTGATATCGATACAAGATACTTAACAAAGATGTTAAGAGAAGAGGGAGCTATGATGATGATAGCTTCTACTGAGATTAGTGATAAAGATGAGTTAAAGAAAATCTTACTTCGTAGCCCAAGAATAGAGCATGTTAACTATATAGAGCAAGTAAGTACAAAAGTTACATATAAGCATACTCAATCAACATATAACGAGAGAGAGTTTAAATTTGATGATGCACCAAAGGCAGAGGCAAATGTAGTTGTTTTTGATTTTGGAGTAAAGAGAAATATTCTAAATGAGCTTGTTAGTGCAAAAATTGGCGTAGAGGTTATTCCAAACAACTTTAGTGGTGATGAACTTATAAAAAGATATAACAATAAAGATATAGATGGCGTTTTCTTATCAAATGGGCCAGGCGATCCACTTATGTTAAAAGATGAGCAAAGAGAAATAAAAAAACTCATAGAGGCAAAAGTTCCAATATTTGGAATTTGTCTTGGGCACCAGCTCCTCTCAATAGCTCATGGATATGACACATTTAAATTAAAATTTGGTCATCATGGCGGAAATCAACCTGTAAAAAATATGAAAACAGGTTTGGTAGAGATTACTGCTCAAAATCATAACTATAATGTTCCAGATAATATTGTAGAAGTTGCAGAGGTAACTCATACAAACCTATTTGATAACACAATTGAGGGTTTAAAATACAATAACTCTCCAATATTTTCTGTTCAACACCATCCAGAATCAAGTCCTGGACCAAAAGAGAGCAGATATATCTTCAATGAGTTCTTATCTTTAATTAAAAGATAAGGGCACTTTCCCCTTTAATTTCTTCAATAACAGACTGCGCCATAACATTCTTTTGTTAATATAATGTTAAGAGCGGATAAATATACAAAAAATGTCAAAATCTTGGCAATAATTAAGAATTCTTAAACATTTATACTGTTACTATGTCGTAGTTGATTAGTTTAGTAACTTTAGATTGAGTTAATTAAACGAAATTACTTTGAATCTTTAAGGAGGCTATATATGGAAAATCGTCCATTAGAGTACGACTATACAATTGCTAAGATGTTTATGCTTACAACCATCGTTTTGGGAATTGTTGGTATGCTCATCGGTGTAATATTAGCATTTCAACTTGCATTTCCAGGATTAAACTTAATACTTGGAGATAGCCTAGCTGAATATACTAACTTCAGTCGTCTTCGTCCGCTGCATACAGATGCAGTAATATTTGGCTTTACGCTAAGTGGTGTTTTTGCTACTTGGTATTATGTAGGTCAGCGTGTTTTAAAAGTATCAATGGCAGAGTCAAAGTTACTTATGACTCTAGGTAAGCTTCATTTTTGGCTCTATATAGTAGTTGTAGCTGCAGCAGTTTTTTCACTTTTTGCAGGTGTTACAACTTCAAAAGAGTATGCTGAATTTGAGTGGCCAATAGATGTTGGTGTAGTTGTTGTATGGGTACTTTTTGGTATGAGTATGTTTGGTCTTATCGGTATTCGTCGTGAAAAATCATTATATATTTCTGTTTGGTACTACATAGCAACTTTCTTAGGTATAGCAATGCTTTATCTATTTAACAATATGGAAATTCCTACAATGTTCGCTACATCACCAGCTGGTGAGAGTGGAATTGGCGCATGGTATCACTCTGTATCAATGTATGCAGGAACAAATGACGCTTTAGTTCAGTGGTGGTATGGTCATAATGCTGTTGCATTTGGTTTTACTGTTCCTATCGTTGGTATGATTTATTACTTCTTACCTAAAGAGTCAGGTCAAGCTATCTACTCATATAAACTCTCATTACTCTCTTTCTGGGGCTTGATGTTTGTTTATTTATGGGCTGGTGGACATCACTTGTTATACTCTACTGTTCCAGATTGGGTGCAAACTATGGCATCTATTTTCTCAATAGTATTGATTCTTCCATCATGGGGTTCAGCTATCAATATGCTTCTAACTATGAAGGGTGAGTGGCAACAAGTTGCATCATCTCCGTTAATTAAGTTTATGATTCTTGCTTCAACTTTTTATATGTTCTCAACATTAGAAGGCCCAATTCAAGCTATTAAATCAGTTAATGCAATTGCACACTTTACTGACTGGATTGTTGGTCACGTACATGATGGTGTTCTTGGTTGGGTTGGATTTATGATTATGGCATCACTTTATCATATGGCTCCTCGTGTATTTAAGCGTGAAATCTACTCTAAAGCGATTATGACAGCACAATTCTGGATTCAAACTCTAGGAGTTGTTCTGTATTTTACTTCTATGTGGATTGCAGGTATTACACAAGGGATGATGTGGCGTGCTCATGATGAGTTTGGTAACTTAGCTTACTCATTTATTGATACGGTTACAGTTTTACACCCTTACTACGCTATTCGTGGTATAGGTGGTCTTTTATATCTAGTTGGTTTCTTGATGTTCGCATACAACATCTATAAAACTATGTCTTCTCGCCCTATTGAAGAGCGTGAACTCCAAAGTGCATCGCCTATGGGCGCTTAATTGAAAGGATAAAATATGTTTCATTGGTTAGAAAAACATCCGTTCTTTTTTGCGGTTGGTGTATTTATAGCGATTGCGTTTGCGGGTTTGGTTGAAATTCTTCCAAACTTTGCTCACTCATCTCGTCCAGTAATCGGTACGGCTCCATACTCTACTTTAGAGTTGGCTGGTCGTCATGTTTATATTAAAAACAGTTGTAATGCTTGTCACTCTCAGCTTGTTCGTCCATTCAAATCTGAAACAGATCGTTATGGGCATTATTCACTAAGTGGTGAATATGCATATGATAGACCATTTTTATGGGGCTCTAAAAGAACAGGACCAGATTTAATGCGTGTTGGTAACTATAGAACTACTGACTGGCATGAAAATCACATG
Source organism: Sulfurimonas sp. (assembly GCF_028694895.1). GTDB lineage: Bacteria > Campylobacterota > Campylobacteria > Campylobacterales > Sulfurimonadaceae > Sulfurimonas. The sequence continues at coordinate 21,893 of NZ_JAQVKA010000007.1, forward strand.
AAAGATCCTAAGAGTGTTGTTCCAGGCTCAATCATGCCAGCATATACTTGGCTCTTTACAAATAGTGCTGATATAGATACGACATATGCAGAGCAATTAACTGTAGCTAAACACTTCTCAGTTCCTTACAACCAAGATGTGCCTATGAAAGATGGTTCTGTAAAAAATGTAAAGATGGCTCAAAGTCTTGCAGAGGCTCATGAAATAGCTCTAGAAGAGGCAAAATTAGTTACTGCAGATATGAAAGATCAAGATGTAAAAGATGCTGTTAATCGTGGAGAAATCCCTGAAATAGTTGCACTGATTGCATATTTGAACAGTCTTAAGTAAGGATTAGAAGTGAGTATTGCACAATTTCAGGCTTACGGATACTTTATACTGATATTTCTTCTTGTAGTAGTTTTATATTCTTATATATATCACCTCTACACAAAGAAGAAAGATGCTGATGGAGTCGACTATGAGAGTTATAGCAATATGGCACTAAAAGATGATATAGATGATACTCCAGTGTCAGCTATATCTGAAGACAAAGAGAAATAGGAGGGATCTATGAATAAGCTTTATATTGGAGGAGCTATTTTTATCGCTTTGATGGTAGTACTGACATATCTGTCTGTTGGCACATCAAAGGGCGGTTTTAATGGTGACATAGTTAATATGCTTGCAATTGCAGGGGCAATAGCACTTGTAACAATTACAGTTTTTGTTGTAATCAAATATGTTCGTCAGATGCAACAAGACAATGCAACTGGTGAGCTAGCTAATGAAAGTTGGGATGGCATTGGTGAGTATAAAAACAGCCTACCAACTGGCTGGGCTGTTATGTTTTTACTTACAATGGTTTGGGGTATGTGGTATTGGACTATCGGTTACCCTGTAAATGCGTATTCGCAAATTGGTGAGTACAATGAAGATACAGCAGTTCATAATGCTAAATTTGAAGTTAAGTATAAAGATATTACTGGCGATAGATTAGTAGAGATGGGTGAATCTGTATTTTTAGCAGAGTGTAAAGTTTGCCACGGAATCAATGCTGATGGTATTGATGGAAAAGCAGCAAACTTGAACCATAGATTAGATGCTGCTTCTGTTAAACATGTTATTGAAAATGGTTCAAACTATCAACTGCTTGGCTCTGAAATGCCGATGCCTGATCGTAATGGACTATTTAATAATAATACGGGAGCACTTATAACAGATGCTGAAATAGAAGTGGTATCACACTTTGTAGCAAATGGTATGAGTGGAGAGGGTGCTGATATATTTATTGGTGCTTGTTCTGCTTGTCATGGTGAAGATGGGAAAGGTATGGAATATGTTGCTCCAAATCTAGCATCATTTACACCTGCTTTAGTCGTAAACGTTCTTAATCATGGTAAAAAAGGTATCATAGGTGTTATGCCTAAGTTTGATAGACTTAACGATAAACAAAAAGAAGCTGTTGGTGCATATATCACTGACATAAGCAAATAAGGGGTCGGTTATGAATGAAAATAGAAACATATTCTCTATTGATGGGATAACAGGCATGCTAATAGCAACAGGATTGTTGATTGCAATTTTAGTTGGATTAAGTATTTGGGCTATTAATGTTCAAAACACAACAGCAACAAATTTTTATGATTTAAAAGATGCAGAATCTATCAAAATGATTGGTTCAAAAGCATCTGATCATATTGTTGATGTAAAGTAAGGAGTGTAAAATGGAAAAAATTATTGCGTGGGGCTTAGTCTTTATGGCCCTTTACACACTCTATGCGGTTGTAACATCTAACCATCTTTTTCTTAGTTAAAGGGAATTTCATTGAAATACTCAAGAGGGCTTTTAGCCCTCATCCTCACACTTTTTTTTAACTCCTCGTTAGTTGCACAATATTTATATAAAGATGAACTGATATTTAACCCAGCTTTTAATGCTGAGATAGAAAAACTCGGAAGTGAGCTTTACCAAACAACAGGTATTTCTCTTAGACTTGTAATGCTAAAAAAACTACCAGATTCTAAAAACATAGTAGAGTATGAAAAAGAGTTACTTGGTGAGTTTAATACGCCTACTATTTTACTTACATTCTCGCAGATGGAGAGTAAAGTTGATATCTTAGCAAATGAGACATCTTTATATAACTATTTTGACAAAGAGCAGGTATTAAGTCCTGTTGCTTCACCAGTACAAGCGTTTATAATAGCGCTTTTTTATAGCAATAGCTTTTCCATGTTTAAAGATACTTTGAGCAATTATGGTGGAACAATCATTCCTCTTTTAGCTCAAAAGTCAAAAGATGAGGAACTGCTTGGAAAATACTCAGGCTCAATGTTTAATGGTTATGCAGACATTGCAGAGCAAATCGCAGCAAGCAAAGGCGTAGTATTAAAAAATGCGGTTGGTAGTGTAAACCAGCAGAGTATATTTTTCGTAAAACTATTCTTCTATGGTTTCATCTTCTATGGTATATTCCTTTATATTAAAAGAAAACTATATTTACGAAAGCAGAAAAATGAAACTAAGTAACGGCAGAATTTGGCCATATGCAATCGGCGCATCAATTATTTTTATATTTGGTGCATGTGTAGCAACTATAGTTGTAACAAGTACTCTTCCAGTTCAAGAAAGTGATACCTATATGATGAGCTACCATCATGCTGATGCTCAAGCAAATGAGCTTATAAATGCTAAGATAGATTTTGATAAGAAGTACAACATAGAGTATGTAACCGATACTTTTACAAAAGAGAAGTGCGTTATAGCTTATAGGGTAAGCGATAAAGAGTCAAATCCAGTAAATAATGCAACTATAAAAGTGATGCTTACAAGACCATCAACTCATAAAAATGATCAAGAGATAAATAATCCAAGTGTAGAGAATGGTATCTATACATTTGAAGCAATGAAGCTACCTGAAGATGGAAGATGGGATATAATGGCTCAAGTAAGTGTGGGCGAAGTTAGCAGATTTTATAACATCAAAACAGATACAAGAGGGATGGATATAGTAGAGTATTAGGCTATAATTAAGCCATGAATAACCAAACTATAGTACTTCCATCAGCTCGTGCGATTCGCCATGAGCAACTAAGAGTAGAGGGTGAGAGCCTCTTTTTACCGCACTTCATCACTATGAGTGATTTCATATCAAGACTCTGCATTGTAAAAGATTTTAAAATTCTCGATGAAGATAGCAGAGTTCTTCTTCTCTTAGAAGCTAGTGATTTTAGTGATTTTAAAAACCTCCAAATAGAACGCAACTTTTTTACATTTACAAAAAACTCATCATATATATTTAAATTTTTTCAAGAACTTAGTGCAGAGATGTATGACATAAAAGGGCTAGAGCATTCAGACATATATGCAGAATTTGGTGAGCATATAGCAATCCTTGAGGAGCTTTATAAAAGATATGAGAAGCTATGTCATGAGCGTAAATATCTTGATAGGATATTTCTGCCAAAACTTTATACGTTCAATGAAGAGTATGCAAAGAGCCATAAGAGCATAGAGCTACATGTAGATGGACATCTAACAAATTTTGAGTTTGAACTTTTGCATAAGTGTTGTGAGTTTTGCAGTGTTGAGCTACTCTTTAGTACAAGCAGATTTAATTCAAAGATGAGAGCAAAGTTTGCAGAACTCGGCATAGAATTAGAGGTTGGATTTAGATATAAAATCTCTTTAAATAAAAATAAGATAGTAGAAAAAGAGAAAATAACACAAAACAAAAATGTTACATGTCAATCTTTTAGCGAGCCAATTCTCCAAGCTGCCTTTGTTAAAAAGAAAATATACGACTTTATAAAAAAAGGCTACAAAGCTGCAAATATAGCCGTTATCTTGCCAGATGATAAGTTTGTTCAAGTGCTGGGAGCGTTTGATGAAAAATCAAATTTCAACCTTGCCATGGGTGAGCCATTTACAACCACGCAGATATACAAAAAACTAAACGCTACATGTAAGTATATAGAGCAAGATTCAAAAGAGAACTATGCAAGACTCGTAAGAGAGGGTGATGAGTTTTTTATCAAACTCCGCGTAATATACAATGAGAAAAGCAAAGATGTTGATATTTTAGAGTTTTTAAAAGAGTACAAAGAGAGCTTTAAAAGCAAAAAAGAGATAAAAGTATTCGATGAGGAGATTTATAGTTTCAAAAATATTTTGCCTTTTATGAGAGAGATGAGTGTAAAGTCGGTCATAAACTTATTTATGCAGAGATTATCCAATAGAACACTAGATGATGTAAGAGGCGGAAAAATAACTCTTATGGGGGTTTTAGAGACTCGCTCTGTAAATTTTGACGCACTTATCATAGTAGATTTTGATGACTCAAATGTTCCTAAAAAGAGCGATAAAGATATGTTTTTAAACACTCAAGTAAGAGAGATGGCAAACCTTCCTACAATGAGTGACAGAGAAAACCTACAAAAACACTACTACGAAATGGTAATAAACGGTGCAAAAGAGGTAGCAATAGGATTTGTAAAATCAAAAGAGAGCAGTGCTTCAAGATTTTTAAAACAGCTAAATATTAAAGAGAACAACCTACATGATGAGCAAGAGTACGCTTCACTACTTTTTGATAGAGCAAAAGCACACAAGCAAGAAGAGCATGATATTTCTTTAGAGTACAGTTTTAGGGGCAAAACACTCTCAGCTACAAAACTAAAAACATTCCTTACATGTAAGAGACAATATTATTATCGTTATATAGTGCAACTAAAGAATCATGAGATTCCAAAAGATATGCCAAAAGAGCATGAGATAGGCTCTGCGGTTCATGAAGCGTTAAAACAACTATACACTAAGAAAAGCTTTTATGAGAGCCTTGAAGAGCTAAAGAGAGACTTGCATAAAGAGATGATTGCATCATGTGGAGCGAGCGAGCTTGAGCGTTATCTTATAGCGATACAAGAGAGAAGAATGAGCGTCTTTGCTGAGGATGAGATTAAAAGATTTGCTGATGGATATAGAGTAGTAGAGTGTGAAAAAAGCCTTAACGTAGAGTTTGGCGGAATGATTTTAAACGGTCAGATAGATAGAATAGATAAAAAAGATAATAAACTTTATGTACTTGATTATAAAACAGGCTCTTATCCGACATACACGCTAAAAAACTTCACAGAAGCAACAGACTTCCAGCTTGAGTTTTATTACCTTCTTGCCTCAACGTTAGGTCAAGTAAAAGAGTGTGGATATTATGATCTGAAAGAGTCAAAGATAGTAACAGAGCCGCTACTAAATGAAAAACTCTCCATCTTAGGCTCACATGTAAAAGATTTGTTAAACATAGAACATGTGAACTTTAGTAAGTGCGAAGATATAAAAAATTGCCAGTTTTGTGAATATAAAATTATGTGTAAAAGAGAATAGATGAGCGAACAAGAAAAAAACAAAAATAACCCGTTGCATGGGGTTACACTGCAATATATTTTAGAGACGCTGGTTGAGCGTTATGGGTTTAAAGAGTTGGGTGCTCAAGTGGATATCAGATGTTTTTTGATAAATCCGACTATCAGTTCATGTTTGAGATTTTTAAGAAAAACACCGTGGGCTAGAGCAAAAGTTGAAGAACTTTATATAAAAAGCTTGGGCAAGTAAAACTAAGATGCTTATAAATAACCTAGCTTACGAGGCGAGTGCTGGAAGTGGGAAAACTTTTATGCTTGTTGTTCGCTATCTTAGTCTGCTGTTTTTAGGAGCGAAACCATCAAGAGTGCTGGCTCTTACCTTTACAAATAAAGCTGCAAGTGAGATGCAAGAGCGGATAATCGCAACGCTTGAAGAGTTAGAGCATAGAGGAGAGCTAGCGGAGATTATGAGAGTTACTGAGCTCTCTCGTGAGTATCTTTTAGAGAATCGTCAAAGAGTTTTGGATGAGTTTTTAAACTCACATACAAAAATCATGACGATAGATAGTTTTTTTACAAAGATACTTAGAAAGTTCTCTCTTTATGCCTCTTTGATGCCAGATTTCTCAACATTCTCTTCTCAGCATGAGCTAAAACTTCTCTCACGATTTTTAAAAGAGGTATCTGTTGCAAATCAAAAAGAGACGCTTATCTCACTTTCACTCTCTTCTAACAAACGACTTAGCGATATCTTTGAGCTCTTAGATGAGTTCTATATCAAGTTCTCAGAACTTAAACATATAGAATTTAAAAAGCAGAGCGTAGAGCCTTTTGAAGAAGAAGCGCTCTCTTACATGTCAGAGCTTAAAAAGATTGTGACATCATCTCCAAACGCTTCAACTACAGCGATAAAATCTGTTGAAGCAGAAGACTTTGAAGAACTTAGTGCAAAGGCTTGGCTAGAGAGAGAGAGCTTAGATTATAGAACTTTTGCAAAATGCTTTACTCCTGTTATGGATGAGTTGTTATTTAAAATTAAAGATGCCATAAAAAACCAAAATCGCTCTCGCGAGCAGAACTTCTTTTATTCACTAAAAGGGCTTGTTGATACCTATATAAAGAGCAAAAAAGCGCTATATATGGATGATAGTGAGCTTAGTTTTAGTGATGTTACCTATCTTGTGTATGAGATTTTAAAGCTTCTTGGCGATGATAGTGAGTTTTTATATTTTAGACTAGATGCGCAAATAGAGCATATTCTCTTGGATGAGTTTCAAGATACGAGCATATTGCAGTATGAGATACTAAAACCCCTTATTGATGAGATAACTTCAGGAGAGGGAATCTTTAAGAATGGAAGCTTCTTTTTTGTAGGCGATGTTAAGCAGTCTATTTATAGATTTCGAGGTGGAGTGAGCGCACTTTTTGAGAGTGTTGCGGAAGAGAACTCTACACATGTAGAAAAACTATTGACAAACTATCGCTCACAAAGAGAAGTAGTCTCATTTGTAAATAGCGTCTTTATAAAAAGAATAAAAAACTACACTCCACAACTCTTTAGAGAAGAGGCAAATGAGGGATATGTTGAAGTTATACAAAACGATGAGGTTTTAGAAGAGGTTGTTGCGCAAGTTAAAAACCTTCTAAAGCTTGGAGCAGATATAGATGAGATAGCGATTCTTTGTGCTACAAACAGAGATGGCAGTTCGGTGAAAGAGGTCTTAGAGGCAGAAAATATTGAAGTCGTAACAGAGACAACGACAAAACTTATAAATCAAAATAGTGTAAAAGCTATTTTAGAGTATCTAAAGTATCACTACTTTGGCGAAAATATATATGCACATAACTTTTTTGCTCTTATTTCGCAGGAGTTTCGAGTGCTCCCAAAAGTTGACTTTAATAGAGTTACACTCTTACATGTAGTGAAAGGTGCGATAAAAGAGTTTAACCTCTTTAGCGATAGCTTCAATCTGCTTAGATTTTTAGATGCAATCTCAAGATACAGTGATGTAGAAGCGCTGCTTTTTGAGTATGAGAGAATGGACGTAAGCGCCGCAGCTTCAGAGCTTAGAGGTGTTAGAGTGCTAACTGTTCACAAATCAAAAGGGCTTGAGTATGAACATGTCATAGTAATGGACAGGCTTACAAAAACTCCGCCATCACGCGACGCTATCATTTATGAGTATGATGGGCTAACACTAGAGAATGTATATCTACGTATTAAAGGCAGAGATAGTGTTGATGAAAAGTACGCAACAGCTCTTCTAAAAGAGAAAGCTCTGCAGATAGAGGATAGCCTAAATGCCCATTACGTGGCCTTTACAAGGGCAAGAGAAAACCTTATAGTAATTTTAAAATCAAAAGATTCCATCTTTGATATCTTAGATTTAAGAGTGCAAAAAAATGGAACTTTAAAGTGTGCGCATAAAGAGAAAAACATGAAAGTAGAGTTTAAACCACTAGAGTATCAAGAGCTATATTATGGAACGCAAAGCGATATCTTAGAACTTGAAAAAGAGCAAGAAGAGGACTTTGTATCTATAAACTTTGGAATAGCAATGCATTATATGTTAGAGATGCTAGGAGAGTTTAAAGTCAAAAATATTGCTCATGCAAAAGATAGTATGATAAATAAATATGGCGCACTATTAGAAGTGAGCGAGATAGAAGATATTCAAAGAAGAGTAGAGATGCTACTTGAAAATAGTGAATTTATCTCTATTATTGATGGCATATGTCACAAAGAAAAAGCACTTCGATATAAAAACTCACTTAGATATATAGATCTTTTAGTAGAGAGTGAAGATAGTTATAATATCGCTGATTATAAGAGTTCAAATCTGTATATGCATGAACATGTAAAACAGGTGCGCTCTTATGTTAAGGCAGTCGAAGAGATTACTAAAAAAAGTGCTCAAGGCTATATAATTTATCTACTTGAGAATGAGATAAAGATTCTCAAAATCTAAATTTTATCAAACATAGAGTAAAATTTCATAAATTTGTACAAGGAGAGAGAGTGTTTAAAAGCTTTTTTATCATAACTCTTACTCTTTTTTTTACAACACTCTCAGCTGATATTCAGAGTTCTGATGATTATGGATTCCCATACATAGGCGAAGATATCAGTGAACAAGAACAGATAAATGAGCCAATAACACATAGAGTTTTAACAAAAGCGCAAGAATTTTTAGGGACTCCTTATAAGTTTGGAAACAATGGCGAAAAGAAGACTGATTGTTCGGGTTTTACACAACAAGTCTTTAGCGAGTTTGGCATATCACTTCCAAGATCTGCTATCGAACAAGCAAGATACGGAAAGAAAATTGAGCTTAAAGATTTGAAAGTAGGAGATTTGCTCTTCTATCGTACCTATAAAAAAGCACCCTCACATGTAGCTATATATGCAGGAGATGGAAAAATCATTCATGCTTCATACAAAGCTAAGAAAGTTCAGTATGATGAGATAGACAAGAAATATTACAAGCAACGTTTTTTATATGCTAAGCGTATTGTTTCAAAAGAAGATTAATTTTAAACCTTAAAAAAACCATAAATTAAGGTTTACGTAAGTAAAAAAAGATATACTTTCGCCAATTAAACAGGCATTTAAACATGTTGATGTTAAGAAAATTACTTGAAAGGTTCAAGAATGAAATTTACGAAAATTGCAACTCCTGAACAAATCGATCAAAAATGGGTTTTGATTGATGCTGAAGGTAAAACTTTTGGTCGTATTATTACTGAAGTAGCAACTCTGCTTCGTGGTAAAAATAAGCCATGTTTTACTCCAAATATCGACTGTGGTGACTATGTAGTAGTAGTTAACGCTTCTAAAGCAAAATTCAACGGTCTTGGCAAAATTGCTAACAAAGAGTATTTTTCTTACTCTGGTTATTTTGGTAGTGTTAAAAGTACTAAAATGACTGAACTTTTAGAGAAAAATCCTGAGAAGCTTTACAAACTTGCTACTCGTGGTATGCTTCCTAAAACTAAGCTTGGTGCTAAAATGATTAAAAAATTAAAAATTTATGCAAGTGCTGAACATCCTCACTCTGCACAATTAGCAAAGTAAGGACAACTATATGAGAAAAATATATGCAACTGGACGCCGTAAAGCGTCAATCGCAAAAGTATGGTTAACTCCAGGTTCTGGAACTATGACAATCAATGGTCTTTCATTAGACGCATGGTTAGGTGGACTAGAGGCTAAAAAACTTCGTGTTAAGCAACCTCTTGCTTTAACAAAACAAGACACGTCAGTAGATATCGTAGCTACAGTTTTAGGTGGTGGTTTTGGTGGTCAAGCTGATGCTCTTCGTCATGGAATTTCTCGTGCATTAGTACGTTTTAATCCAGAATTAAAAGCTATACTAAAACCTGAAGGTATGATGACTCGTGATTCACGTATTGTTGAACGTAAAAAGCCAGGTAAGCGTAAAGCTCGTCGTTCTCGCCAGTTTTCTAAGCGTTAATCGTCTTTTAAAACTTATTTTCCAGTGCTCTTTGCACTGGAAATATCTTCTGCTATTTTTTATTAACATTTTCCTCTATCTTACTTTGGTATAATCACTCAAAAAAAGAGTAATTTTGCGCTATTTACTACCTCTGATTTTATCATTTCATCTTTTTGCTTCAACACTTCATCTAGCAACGTCTACTAATCCAGCAAGATTAAATCCTATTTTAGCAACAGATTCAAGCTCATCTGAGATAAGCGGTTTTATATTTAACGGGCTTGTAAAGTATGATAAAGACCTCTCAACAATAGTTGGAGATTTGGCGGAGAGTTTTTACTTTGAAGATGAAAAAACTCTGCTCTTTAAACTTCGCGCTAATGTAAAGTGGCATGATGGAGAAAAATTTACCGCAAACGATGTTCTCTTTACATACAACACACTTATCTCACCAAAGATAAGCTCACCATATAGTTCTAGTTTTAGGTTTGTAGATAGCGTTGAAGTTGTTGACGCTTTAACACTTAGAGTTAGATATAAAGAGTCATACTTCAAGGCACTTGAGACTTGGATGATGGGTATTTTACCAGAGCATCTGCTTCGAGACGAGCAAAATCTAATGAGCTCTAGCTTTAACACAAACCCAATAGGAACAGGCCCATACAAGCTTTATCAACTAGAGTATTCTAAAAATATAGTACTTAGCGCATTTGATGAGTATTTTGAAGGACGTCCAAAGATAGATACAATCTCTTTTCACGTTATAGCTGATTCAATGACTCGTTTTTTGATGCTGAAATCTGGTGCACTTGATATCGGAAGTATAGAGCCTATGCAATATGAGAGACAGTTAGAGAAGAGTTTTTTTGATAAGTTTAACATTTACGAAAACATATCTCAATCATATACTTATCTGGGATTTAATCTAAGGCTTGAAAAATTTAAAAACCCAAAGGTAAGAGAGGCTTTATCTTTGGCTATTAACAGAGAAGAGTTAGTAAAGATTCTTTTTTTTGATCATGCAAAAGTTTGCAGTGGCCCTTTTTTACCAGCAACAAGCGCTTTTAATGAAGATGTAAAAACGCCCAAGCAAAATATTAAAAGAGCAAAAGAGCTTTTACGTGAGGCTGGGTATGATGAGAGTAACCCATTTACGTTTGAGATAGCTACATCAAATTCAAGTGATGTTAGACCTTATGCGGCGCAGATAATTCAAAATCAGCTAAAAGATTCAGGAGTAGTTGTGACTTTAAGAGTAATGGAGTGGCAAGCATTTTTAAATATGGTTGTATTTCCAAATAAGTTTGATAGTGTCCTTCTTGGATGGGGACTCTCTCCTACGCCTGACCCATATATGTTCTGGCATAGCGATAGTGATAAGCAAGGAGGTTTTAACCTTGTTGGATATCACAATGAAGAGATGAATAAGATGATAGAGGAGTCTCAAAGCATGGTAGATGCTAAAGAACTTTCCCTCATCTGGAAAAAAATGTTTAAGATAATAACTGATGATAATCCATACCTATTTTTATTTATCCCAAACTCAATAACTACTGTAAATAAAGAGATAAAAAACATTGAAGCAAGCCCAAGTGGAATTTGGCATAATTATATAAAATGGGAGAAATAGTGTGATAATTTTGTTTGATTTAGATGGTACTTTAATCGACTCAACCGATGCAATTTTAGAGTCATTTCATCACTCGTTTTCTAAGCACGGACATGAGTGTAAAAAAGATAAAGACATAAAGGCTCTCATAGGTTATCCGCTTGATATTATGTTTGAAAATTTAGGGATAGAAAAAAAAGAAATTTGGGACATGGTAGCGACTTATAAAGAGCGTTATAGAGAGATTTCAACACAAAAAACAGAGCTTTTAAAAAATGCAAGAGAGGCTGTATTATTAGCAAAAAAGTTCGCTACACTCGGTATTGTTACAACAAAAACGGCACAATACTCAAAGGAACTCATGCAGCATTTTGACCTGATGCAATATTTTGAAGTTTTAATAGGTAGAGAGGACGTTCAAAATCCAAAACCTCATGCTGAACCAATCCTAAAAGCACTAGACAAAATGGATACCAAAAATAGAGAAATATGGATGATTGGAGATACAAAATTAGACATTATTGCAGCAAAAAATGCTAATATAAATTCCATTGCAGTATTGAGTGGTTATGATGATTTAGAGACATTAAAAAAGTTCACAAATGTTATATTTAATGACGCCTTAGAAGCAACGTTTTATTTGCAAAATAGGAAAAAATAACACACTTTCTTTAGTAAAATTAAAAGTCTAAAATCTCAAGCTTTTTTTAAGAGCAACTTGTCTAAAATGGGAAGCAGAATAGGATTACGGTTCTATAAAAAATTAAGAAGGAGAGTTTATGCTGGAGATTAGATGGCATAGTCGTGCCGGACAAGGTGCTGTTACAGGTGCAAAAGGGTTAGCAGACGTAATTTCTACGACTGGTAAACATGTACAAGCGTTTGCATTTTATGGATCTGCAAAAAGAGGGGCAGCAATGACGGCTTACAACCGTGTAGATGATAAAGTAATTATGAATCATGAAAAATATATGATACCAGATTACGTTTTTGTTATTGACCCGGCATTGGTTTTTACAAGTGATGTTACAATAAATCATAAAGATAGTACAAAATATATTATTACAACTCATTTAACAACAGAAGAATTAGTAAAAGCTCAGCCTAAACTAGAAGGTAAAGAAGTTTATACAGTTGACTGTATAACAATCGCCAATGAAACAATAGGACGTCCAATCCCAAATACACCAATGCTTGGTGCATTCATGAAAGTTTCTGGAATGTATGATATAGAATTTTTTAAAGAGAGTATGCAGAGAATTCTTGGGAAATTACCACAAAAAATTATTGACGCAAATATGTTCGCTATTCAGCGCGCTTATGACGAAGTAAAGTAAGGAATCAGTTATGGCAAAAAAAGGATGGGATGAGTTTGAAATCGGAGCTATGCTTCGCACTTTCGACGGAAAAATAGATGATATTGCTGGAACGCAGCAAGAGGATCGTGCATATTCAGAAAACAGTTCTTATACTGCGAGTGTTGCCGATTGGAGATTAATTAAACCAATTTTTAATAAAGACTACTGTATTGATTGCCAATTTTGTTGGATTTATTGTCCAGACGTTTCAATTATAGCAAGAGATAAAAAGCTAATTGGTGTAGATATGGATCACTGTAAGGGGTGTGGAATTTGTGTAGAGGTTTGTCCTACAAACCCAAAATCACTTTTAATGTTCCCAGAACAAGCAGACGAAGAGACAGAAATAGCTTCGTGGCCTAAAAAAGATGAAGAGGAAGCGTAATGGCATTTGATAAAATGGAATTAAAAGATATCGAAGTATGGGATGGGAATTTCGCTGCTGCTCAGGCAATGAGACAGTGTCAAATCGACGTTGTTGCAGCTTATCCTATTACACCATCAACTCCGATAGTTGAGGGTTATGCTAAATTTTTAGCTGATGGTTATGTTGAGGGCGAATTTGTAATGGTTGAGTCTGAGCATGCTGCGATGAGTGGTTGTATTGGTGCTGCTGCTGCTGGTGGGCGTGTAGCAACTGCTACATCATCTCAAGGTTTTGCGCTTATGGTTGAGACACTTTATCAAGCTTCGGGAATGCGTCTTCCAATCGTACTTAACGTTGTAAATCGTGCACTTGCTGCTCCTCTTAACGTAAATGGAGATCATTCAGATATGTATTTAGGGCGTGATAGTGGTTGGATACAATTTGATGCATATTGTCCTCAAGATGCGTATGACTTAAACTTTATTGCTTTTAAAGTAAGTGAAGATCATGATGTGAGACTTCCATGCATGGTTCATCAAGATGGATTTATAACTTCTCATACAGCGCAAGGTGTTCATACTCTAAGCGATGATGTAGCATATAGCTTTGTTGGTGACTTTAAACCGATGAATGACATGCTTGATTTTGAGCATCCTGTAACACATGGTGTACAAACTGAAGAAGATTGGCACTTTGAGCATAAGGCTCGTCAACATAATGATTTAATGACAAAAGTTATGCCAAAGATTCAAACAGCGTTTGATGATTTTGAGAAGTTAAGTGGACGTAAATACAATATTGTTGAAACATATGATATGGATGATGCTGATGTATGTGTTGTTTGTATGGGAACATCAGTTGAGACTGCTCGTGAAGTAGCAACAGAGATGAGAAAAGAAGGCATTAAAGCAGGAGTCGTAGGTATTCGTGTTATTCGTCCTTTCCCATTCTTTGAAATTGCAAAAGCTCTAAAAAATGTTAAGGCAATTGCAGCACTTGATCGCTCATCTCCAAATGGTACAGCGGGAATGCTATTTAACGAAATCGCTGGATCTCTTTACAATACAGAAAAGAGAGCGCTTCTTTCTGGTTATGTTTATGGACTTGGTGGACGTGACTTAACAAAAGCACATTTAGTGGCTCTATTTAAAGAGTTACAAGCAAATGTTGATGCTGGTAAAGTAACTACTCAACTACAACAGTTTATCGGTGTTCGTGGACCGAAACTGGCATACTTATAAGGAGAAAACTATGAGTGAAATGAAAAAAATAAAAAACTTAAAAGAATTTTCAACATCAGCTGATCGTTTTGAGGGTGCAAATCTTTTATGTCCAGGTTGTGCACACTCTATTATTGTTCGTGAAGTTTTAAATGCTACAAATGATGACTTGATTTTATCAGCATCAACTGGCTGTTTAGAGGTTTGTACAGCAGTTTATCCATATACTTCATGGGATGCTTCTTGGATTCATATTGGATTTGAGAACGGTTCAACTGCGGTAGCTGGTGCTGAGAGTATGTATAAAGCGCTAAAGAACAAAGGCCGTCTAAAGCAGCCAGAGCGTAACCCTAAGTTTGTCTCTTTTGCTGGAGATGGTGCATCTTATGATATCGGTTTTCAGTGGATTTCTGGATGTATGGAACGTGGGCACAACATAATGCACGTTGTTCTAGATAATGAAGTTTATGCAAACACTGGTGGACAAAGATCATCTTCAACTCCAATTGGTTCATCTGCAACTACATCACCAGCAGGCCGTGTAAGCTATGGAGAGAAGAAAAATAAAAAAGACATGGTATCTATCATGGCTGCACATGGTATTCCATACTCTGCTCAAGTTGCTCCAAACAAATGGAAAGATATGGTTAAAAAGATTCAACATGGTTTCTCAGTAGATGGACCTGTATTTATTAATGCTGTTTCTCCATGTACAACAGAGTGGAAATTTGATCCAAAAGATACAATGTATATTACAGACTTATCTACGGATTCTTTAGTATTTCCTCTTTATGAAATTATTGATGGGCATGAGTTAAATATTACATATAGACCTAAGAATGTTGTTCCTGTTGAGGAATACCTAGCTGCTCAAGGACGTTTTAAACATCTTTTTAAAGATGAGTATAAATACCTAATAAAAGAGTGGCAAGAGCGTGTAGATTCTAACTGGGCGTATTTACAACGTCGCGAAGAGTCACGCGTATAAGTTTTTGACGCTTTTTGCGTCAAGAACTTCTATTTTTATGCTATTTACGAAGATTTCTTCGCTTTTTTATCACTACGTTTTTCTTTCAACGATTTTTCTGGTTTTTTCTTAACCGCTTTTTGAACATCTTTACCTTTTGCCATGATATCTCCTTTATTATATTTTTTAGAACATACTTCTTGACTCATTGTATATGATATATACTTAATTAGATGACTTTTGTATCAATATGGCTACAATGACAAAGATAAAACATCGACTACAAAGGTTACAATTTGATACTAGAATCATTTAGTGAAGGGTTTCTACTTGGGCTTGGTGCGGCTGTCCCTTTTGGTCCAGTCAATATACTCATAATGAATTTGGCTTTAAAGAACTACAAAGCAGGAGTTGCTTTTGGTTTAGGTGCTATGAGCTCGGATATACTCTATCTAGCTTTGATACTTGCGGGAATGATAGGATTTATGAACTATCCTCTATTTTTAGATGTTGTAGGAGTTGTGGGAAGTTTTTTCTTGCTTTATCTTGCATATGGCATATATACAAATAGAGATAAAAAGCTTGATACAAAACAAAAAACTATCAAAACAAAGAACTTACTAAAGATATACACACAAGGATTTGCCATAACCCTTGTCAATCCATATACGATAATTTTTTGGTTTAGTATTGCAGGATATGCCGCAAACAAGGATTTAAACATCACGTTTACGATGTTTGGAATGGTAAGTTCTCTTTTGCTATGGATAACGCTAATGCCCTATCTCGTGCATAAATCCAAACATAAAATTTCTCAGAGAGTATCTAAGTATTTGAGCCTTTTTTCTTCTCTTATATTGCTCGGTTTCGCACTTTCTTTGTTTATTGATGTGGTGTTTTTGTAGAGAGTTTTGCGCTATTTTTAATTGAGTAGAAACTAGGAAAAGGCTAAGAAAGGTGTCTGCCACCTCTTTTATTTCAGTTCAAAATGTGCAAAGGCGCCTTCTACACTCAACACATTTTTATAGCTAGTCTTTGAAATTCTTACATTTTTTGTATTTAAGTCACACACTGCGATACGAAAGCTTGAACTCATGTATGGTTCAACAATGCATATGATTTTATCATCGAGCTGTCTTGTTGCGTGGATAACACCTTTAAGTGTGTGAAAAAAATATTTTGGATAACTTAAGGGGGTAATCTCGACAACCTCTGTAACAACTCTTTTACCAAGATTCTGTCGAATGAGATTAGCATCTTCATAGTTGTCAAACTGAACACACCAGTCGTCAAACTCTTTATTGAAACGTTTTAACCCTTCATCCAAAAAGCCGCCTGCCGCTGACTGTAAGGCAAATATACTCATCTGTTAAACCCTATAAAAATATTAATATCCTTTACAGCTTCACAATCCGCTGAAACATCTCTTTTATGGTCTGCAAGGCTTCTATTATCTGCATTCTTCTTGCCTCATCTTGACTTTCAAACACTTTATCAAACGTTAAAAAGCATACACCGCAAGTTTTAACTTCTACCACTGAGGCTTTTAAATATTTTACCTCAAAAATGCTTTTTAAAAAAATAGACGAAGAAAAAAATGAAAATATAAATTTGAGGTTATACAAATGTATAGTAGATTTTTTTTTATAATATAGAGATATGCACTTAGTTAGAATGATATATTAGATATAGGAGGAGGGTGATATGAAAACCGCAATTTTCTATGGAAGTAGCACTGGAAATACTGAGAGTGCTGCAAAGATGATTTTTAAAAAACTTGGTGGCGAGGAAGTTTTGGATATTTTTGATATTGTAAGTGTTAAAGTTGAAAAAATGTCAGAGTATGAAAAACTGATCTTAGGCACATCTACTTGGGGTGATGGAGATCTTCAAGATGACTGGGATAGTGCTTTTGAGAAGTTCAAAAGTATAGATTTTAGCAAAAAAACAGTCGCTTTCTTTGGCTTGGGCGATCAAGAAGAATACCCAGATGAGTTTGTGGGTGGTATAGGGACTCTTTATGAAGTTGTTAACTCACAAGGAGCGAAAGTTGTAGGTAAGTGGCCAGTTGATGGGTATTACCATGATTCTTCAAAAGCACAAGATGGAGATTATTTTGTGGGCTTAGCGCTGGATGATGACAATCAAAGCGATATGACTGATGGCCGTATTGAAAGTTGGTGTGAACAAATTCGCTCAGAGATACTTGGCTAAAGCCAACAGGGAGGATATTAAATCTCTCCTTTAGGCTCAGAAAAATAATATCCTTGAGAATAGTCAACTCCTAAATCTCTCACAATATTGAAAATCTCTTCGTTTTCTACAAATTCAGCAACTGTTTTCATGCCAAGTTTCTTTGAAAATTCAACAATTGTTGATACAACTAAGAGAGTATTTTTATCTTTGTTTAGATTTTTTATAAGCGAGCCATCTATCTTTAAGTAGTCTGCTTGGAGTTTTATGAGATACTCAAAGTTGCTATACCCAGTACCAAAATCATCTATGGCAATCTTACATCCATATTTTTTAACTTCATTTATAAAGTTTATGATATCTTCAAAGTTATCTATAGACTCAGATTCTACTATCTCAAAAACTACTTTCTCTCCTATGCCATACTTTTGCAGCATCTCAATGATATAAGCCAGCGTTTGAGGCTCTAAAATATCTAAGACAGATAGATTTATAGAAAACTCAGCATCTTTGTCCTTAAAGAGCTCAAAGGCTTGATGTATAACAGTTTTAGTAATCTCAAAATACTGTCTTGTCTGCTTTGCAACATCTAAAAAGCGTGCAGGAGATACTATTTCATGTTCATCAAGCATCCTAATTAAACATTCATACTTAATAGGTTTTTCTGAATTACCTTTTTTGTTATCTACGATCGGCTGATAGTAAGTAACTAAATCGCCATCTTTAATGGCACTTGAGAGTTTTTTTGTCCAAAGAAGATTGTTTTTATATTGACCCTCTAAAGAGTTTTCAGGGCTATATACTAGAAAGTCAATGTTACTCTTTTTTGCAATTTTTAGTGCCATGTTTGCAGTAGAGAGAAGATGTTCTCTTGGCTCAAAAGATATACCAGCACTACAAGAGAGAAGCATCTCCTCCTTTCTCACATAAAACTTTTTCTTGATAAGACTTATGATTTTTTTTGTTTTTTTGATAAGTTCTTCTTTTGGATAGTTAATCGCTAAAGTTAGAAATTCATCACCTTGAAGTCTGTAAAACTTGAAGTTTTCATCTTCAGAGATAGACTTATAAATTTTATTGGCAATGGATTGAATAACCAAATCCCCAAAATCGTGTCCATAAAAGTCATTTATCTGTCTAAAATTATCTAAGTTAAAAATAACAGCGGATAGGTTATCGTTCTCTTGCATATCATAGTTAAGTCGAAGCCTATTTCCACATCCTGTTAGTGAGTCTGTTTTAGCAGCTAGTTCAAACTCCTCTTTATGACGCATAATCTCTGTAATATCAAAACGGATTTCAAGATACTCTATGATTTCATTATCTAAATTTTTTATCGGGATTATTGTTGTTTTTGTCCAAAAATCACTCCCTAGTTTTGTCTTACTTTTGATGACTCCTTCCCATAGAGTCTTATGGTCTATTGTAGTACCATCTTGAGCGTTTAAAAAGTTATGGTTTTTTCCAACTAGCTCTTCAATGGAATATTTACTGATTTGTAAAAACTTATCGTTTGCATAGGTAATTATCCCATTTATATCTGTTCTTAACAAAATAGTACTAGAGTCAATAGCTTTTTCATACTCTTTTGAGAGATGCATAGAACAGTTAAAGTTATTTGTAGAAATTTTTAATTGATCTTCAAAATAGCTAGTTATCTCTTTTTGTTGAGTAATATCGGTACGCATAGCGATATACTCTATGATGTTTCCATTCTTGTCAATTATGGGGCTAATAATAGCCTTGAGCCAGTATGTTGATCCATCCTTAGCAAGATTTTTCATTTCACCGACCCATGGCTTTTTAAGGTCTTTAATAGTATGCCACATCTGTTCAAAGATTTTTACATCGGTATTTGGATG
>NZ_JAQVKA010000057.1 GCF_028694895.1 Sulfurimonas sp.
CGCCTCATGGATCTGATTCTCTCAAGTAAATCGCCGCCTTGCGCACTATCTGCAAGACGGATAAGTTGGTAACCAAGGGTGAGTTCAAGCATCTCTACTTTTAAGATATCTTCTAGCGCAACTTCCTCTTCTTTTGCAATCTCTTCGTTTGTTTTTTTAGGTTTTAGAGCACTTTTTTCTTTTGCTTGTATCTCTTTTTCTTTTGGGGAGAGTATGCTATCTACATTTAAGATAGTAAGTTCCCCTTTTTCATATTTATATATCGACCAGCCAAGAAGCGCAAATAGTATGCCAACTAACCCCATAGAGGCAGTTGGAAGTCCTGGAACAAGAGCAAAAAGAATCATGATAAAACCAACAATCATCATGATTTTTGCATTACCCATTATCTGGTTAATTGCACCCTCTGCAAAGTTGTCTCCCTCTCCAGAAGAGCGTGTTATCATAATACCAGTTGCAGTTGAGATGATAAGTGCAGGAATTTGCCCAACTAAGCCATCACCAATAGTTAAAAGTGTAAATACAGCTGCGCTATCGCCAACACTCATATCATATTGAAAAACACCTATTAAAAATCCGCCTATTATATTTATAAGTGTGATGATAATACCAGCAACAGCGTCACCTTTTACAAACTTACTAGATCCATCCATTG
Organism: Sulfurimonas sp.; assembly: GCF_028694895.1. Taxonomy (GTDB): domain Bacteria; phylum Campylobacterota; class Campylobacteria; order Campylobacterales; family Sulfurimonadaceae; genus Sulfurimonas. The sequence goes on from NZ_JAQVKA010000057.1 coordinate 656, forward strand.
CCCCATAAAAGTTTGCATCTTGTAAAATATCTGCTCTTCTTTTTTTTGCTTCGCCGTCATCAATAAGACCAGCATTTAAATCTGCGTCAACTGCCATCTGCTTTCCAGGCATAGAGTCAAGTGTAAAACGAGCTGCAACCTCGGCAACTCTAGTTGAGCCTTTTGTGATAACCATAAAGTTTATAAGTACGAGTATAGAAAAGACTACGATACCAATTACATAGTTTCCACCGACCACAAAATTTCCAAAGCTTGTAATGATGGTACTTACTGCATCAGGACCCTCATGCCCATGACTCAAAATCATTCTAGTCGTTGCAATATTTAGTGCTAATCTAAATAGTGTAAGAATCAGAATAAGTGTTGGAAAAGTTGTTAAATCCGTTGGCTTTGGAACATATAGCGAGATAAGTAAAATAAGTACAGCTAAGGCCATAGAGATAGTAAGTAGAATATCTAAGATAGTAGAAGGTAGAGGTACTATGATAATGGCTAAAATAGCCATTACAAAAATAACGACACTTAAATCTTTTTGTCCTATTAAAAAGTTTAGTGTTGTGCCAATTTGTTGTCTAGTAGTTAGTTTTTTTGCCAATCTTCTACTCTAAAATATCTGCTAAAGTTAAATCCGCTAAAAAAGAGTCTATCTTCCCTTGTAGTTTATTTAAAAATGGCCAAAGTGAGCATAACTGCGCTTTACCTGATGGGCAAGAGTACATTGATGGAGAGCAATCAAAAACAGCTGGAGCTTTCCCCTCTACTGATGACATGACATCTAACATTTTAATATCTTTAGGATCAAGTAAAAGTGAAAATCCACCATTTACGCCCTTAAATGACTTTAAAATACCATGTTTAGCCATAGCTTGTAGAATTTTTGCTAGAAAACTTTTAGGAATAGAGAGCTGAGTAGATAGCGTTTCACTGTCCATCGGGGCAGTGGCTTTAGATAAAACTATAAGTGAGAGTATCGCATACTCACTGGCTCGTGTTATTAACATATTTAATACTTTGTTTTATTTTTGTAAATTATATCAAAAGAAGTTGAAATAAAAGCCGAAATCAGATATTATTTCGTTTCAACTTTATACACTGATTTGTGTGACTGTTAGATTAAAATACCTTTTGGAGGCTATCATGGCTTTAGATTCGGCTAAAAAACAAGAAATTGTTACAAAATTCGGACGTGGTGAGAATGACACTGGTTCAAGTGAAGTTCAAATCGCTCTTTTAACAAAAAGAATCAGTGATTTAACTGAACACTTAAAAGTGTTCAAAAAAGATCATGCATCAAGACTAGGTCTTTTAAAGTTAGTAGGACAACGTCGTCGTCTTATGAAATACTATAAGAGAAAAGATAAAGATGCTTATCTTAAACTTATAACAGAATTAGGTATTAGAGATAATATCTAGAGTTTGAACCCTCTTTTCTCGAAAAACTTGTTTTTCGTGGCTTTAGAGGGTTGTAGGGACTTTAGTCCCTGCCACCAAAGAGGACAAGTTCTCTTTGGTGTGTTTATAGATGTTCTATAAAAATATCTCAACTGCTCTTTTTAAATCCTCTATCGTATCTATCCCAAAACCTGTACTTGACACTTTTACCATGCTAATCTTTTTTTGATGATATATTGCTCTGAGTTGTTCTAGTTTTTCTATATCTTCTATTGGTGCGTCTGCAAGGTTGCAAAACTCATCTAAACTCTTTTTACTAAATCCATAAATACCAATATGCCCAAAGTATTGAGCTTCTCCGCTTCTATTAAATGGTATTGCAGAGCGAGAGAAATATATAGCATTGCTTTTATCATCAAGAACAACTTTTACCATATTTGGGTCTTGTGCTGATTCGCTGTTTATTGAGTTGTAGCAACTTCCCATAATAAAATCTTCACCATCTTCTTTTAAACTACGCAGTCTATGTATAAGTTTCTCTACAACTTGTGGCTCGATAAATGGCTCGTCTGCTTGAACATTTATAACAATCTCATCATCTTTAAGGTTTAAGATATTTGCGCACTCATTGATTCGATCTGTTCCACTTTTATGAGTAGTTGAGGTCATCATAACTTCTATGCCATGAGCTCTACATGTAGAAGCTATTAGCTCATCATCAGCTGCTACTACAACTCTATCCAAATGTGCTACTCTTTTTGCAGTTCTAACAACCATTGGTAGGCCACCAATATCTGCTAATACCTTTTGTGGAAACCTTGTCGAAGCCAGTCTTGCTGGAATAATTATCATTTAAAGCCTTTAAGATATAATTACAAAATTATATCCAAAAATGAATTTTTAGGACTTTTTTTATATGCTTCTTTACCAGCCCTCTAGTGGATATTGCTATAACAGCGACTCTATATTTTTATATGATTTTATCAGCTCACTTAAACCAAAAGGGAGAGTCTTAGATGTTGGGGCAGGGTGTGGCGTAGTTGGGCTTTTAGTTGCCAAAGATAACGAGAGAGTTGAACTTGAAGCAGTTGAAAAACAGGAGCTTTTTGTTGAGTACGCCACAAACAATGCTAGAGTAAATAAGATACCTTACAAAATATATAAAAATGACTTTTTAGAGCTTGATGAAGAGTTAAAATATGACTATGTAATCTCCAATCCCCCTTTTTATCATGATGGCGTAACAAAGAGTGAGAATGAGATGTTATTTAATGCAAGATATAATAGCAACTTACCATTAGATGAGTTTTTTAAAAAAGTCTCAAAGATATTAAAACCAAATTCGCACTTTATATTTTGCTACGATGCATCGCAATTTGGGCTAATTTGCGAAGAGTTAAAAAAAGTAAAATTAAGAGCGGTGGATGTTCAGTTCATCCATCCAAAGATAGATAGAGTGGCCTCACTTGTGATGATACATGCAAGAAATGGCTCAAAGTCGCTTATGAAGATTTGGCCTCCATTTATCAGTTTTGATGGTGATGAATTTTCACAAAAAGCACAAGATATATATAAAAAAGCCAGCACACAGAGTATAAAATGTCAGATATGATAAAAAAAGATGGATATGATTACACGTTTAACCCTGCAGCATGTCAAACATGTGAAGCTAAATGCTGCACTGGAGAGAGCGGGTATATATATGTAAATATGCAAGAGATAGAAGCAATTGCACTATTTTGCGAGCTTAGCGTTGAAGAGTTTAGCAAAAAATATCTCTTTAAAAATGGTTATAAATACTCCATAAAAGAGAGAAAAGTAGAAGATAGTTATGAGTGTGCGTTTTATGATAAGAGCTCAAACGGGTGCTTGATTTATGATGTTCGCCCAGAGCAGTGTAGAACATTTCCTTTTTGGGATTATTTTAAAACTAGAGTTGATGAGTTAAAACTTGAGTGCCCAGGAGTTGTAGATGCCATATAGTGTAAAACTACTTTTATCCGTTATGCTCATCTTTAGTGGATGTAGCTCTATTAGTGAGCCATCTCTCAAAAAAGAACATGAAAAAAGTTTTGAGAATGAAGACATGTACATTATGAGTGGGCTTTATTTAGAAGAACTTCAAGATTACAACAGCTCTTCAAAGATGTTCGAGGCACTTTATTATGAGACAGGTAAAAAAGAGTATCTCTATCGCTCTTTGAAAAATGACTTAATTTTACAAAAGTTTGAGCAGGTAGTTCAAAGAGTTGATTTAGAGAAAAACATAGTTGATGATTATGAGCTCTTAAAGATTAAAACAGTAGCTCTTATAAAACTAAATAACCTGATTGAAGCAAAAGAGTTGGCTATAAAACTAAGTGAGATGTCTAAAAAAGTAGATGATTATCTACTAGTAACAGACATCTATATAAAACTCAAAGAGTATCAAAATGCAGTAGCATATTTAGAAAATATATATATAACAAATGCAGATGAGAAGATAATAGATAGGATTGCTACTATCATGTATATCGAATTAGATAGAAAAAAAGATGCAATAGCTCAGCTAGAAGCTCACTCAAGAATCCACGGCTGTACTGAGTTTATATGTAACAAGCTTATTGGATTTTACAGTAATGAAAATGACATAGATGCTCTTTTATCAACCTATTTAAGAGTTTATAAACTAGATAAAAAGATAGAGATTGCAAAAAAAATCATACAGATTTATGGATATAAAAAAGACTATAAAGGGATGAGTGGATTTTTACAAGAGAGTAAGATTGATCAAGAACTTTTACTCCAACTCTATATTCAAGAAAAAAATTATAAAAAAGCAACACTTATAGCAAAAGAGCTCTATGAAGAGAGTGGTAATGTTACTTTTTTAGCTCAAAGCGCTATTTTTGAGTATGAGAGCAGTGAAGATAAAAATAATAAAGAGATGCTGAGCAGTGTAATATCAAAGCTAAAAGAAGTTGTAAAATCAAGTAAAGATTCTATGAATCTCAACTATTTAGGATATTTACTTATAGATCATGATATAGATATAAAAAAAGGGATGGAGTATATTAATGAGGCGCTAAAGATAGAGCCTAATTCAGCCTATTATCTTGACTCTTTGGCATGGGGATACTATAAGTTAAAAAATTGCAAAGAAGCTCTAAGAATTATTAAAAAAGTGCAAAAACTTGATGGCGGCGATAATGAAGAGGTACTAAAACATATAGAGATGATAGAAAAGTGTTATAAAAATTCAAAAGGGATTAAATGATTTTAGATGAAATAATCAAAAAAACTAAAGAAGATGTTATAAAAAGAGAGAGTGAGTTTTCTCTTGATTGGTTAGGACGCTCACTAGCTTTTAACGCAAGAGCACCAAGAGATGTATTTCCATTTTTAACAGCAACACCAGAGGATCCATACAGAATCATCGCTGAGGTTAAGAAAGCTTCTCCTTCAAGAGGTGTTATAAGAGAAAACTTTGACCCAATTGCAATAGCACAGAGCTATGAGAGAGGAGGAGCAAGTGCTATTTCAGTACTAACAGAGCCTCACTTTTTTCAAGGAAATTTGGACTATTTGGGCCAGATAAGAAGATATGTTGGTATTCCACTTCTTAGAAAAGATTTCATAGTTACAAAGTATCAAGTTTTAGAGGCTTTAGTACACGGCGCCGATTTCATACTTCTAATAGCAGCAGCTCTTAGCAAGGCAGAGTTAAAAGAGCTTTTAGGATATACTAGACATTTAGGCATGGAAGCATTAGTTGAGGTTCATGATAAAAGTGATTTGATAAAAGCTATATATGCAGGAAGCGATATTATCGGGATAAATCATAGAAACTTACAAACGTTTGAGATGAATATGAACCTCTCATATGAGCTAATTCCAATGATACCAAACGGTAAGGTTATCGTTGCGGAGAGTGGAATCTATGAACATGGACAACTTCAAGATTTAAGCAAAGCTGGAGTTGATGCCTTTTTAGTTGGTGAATCATTAATGCGTGAAGATGATGAAGAGGCTGCACTTAAAAAACTAAAGTTTGGAAGTAACTAGAGCAAAAAGCTCTAGTTTTTTTATGAAAGGAGTGCTTTAGCACACTCGCTTACTCTTTTTCCATCAGCTTTGCCTGATAACTCTTTAGTTGCTACTCCCATTACCTTACCTAAATCTTTTATACTTGAAGAAGCTGTTTTTGCTATGATTTCTTTTATAGCCAGAGTTAACTCCTCATCACTTAGTTGAGTTGGCAGATAAGCTTTGTAGTACGCTATTTCATCGAGTTCAATCTGCATCAAATCTTCTCTGTGTGCTGCTTTGTACTGAGTAGCTGCATCGTCTCTTCTTTTTACTTGCGTGAGTATTATTTTTATAACATCATCATCACTAAGCTCTCTTCTCTCATCAACTTCTATCTGCTTAAACGCACTACTAAGAAGTCTTAGCGCGTCTCTTTTTTTAGCATCTTTAGCTTTCATAGCATCTTTTATATCACAGTTTATCGTATCTCTTAGATTCATTTTATACCTTATTTGTATGGAACTATTATTGCTATGATTATAACGAAATAAAGAGATTAAATATAAAGAGACATATGATGATAAGATTTTTTTTACTGGTTTTAGCGCCCATTTATGCTATACTATTTTTATCTGGGTGTACTGCAAATTTAACAGAACCTGAGATTGATTTTGAGCCTCCTGCTTACGTTGAAGAGATGCCAGCAAAAGAAGATAATAAAGATTTTACCTCTGTTGGAAGTGTTTTTGGGCAAGGAGATAATCCTCTTTTTTCAGATCATAAAGCAATGCATGTAAATGATATAGTTACTGTTGTTATCTCAGAAAACGCTAGAAGTTCAAGTAGTGGTACAAAACAGCTTAGCGAGAGCGATTCACTAAACTTAGGTGGAGGTGCTTTTGCTTCAACTGGTGGCAATTCAGCCGTTAGTTCTGCAGTTGGCAAGCTAAATGGAATAGCAAATATAGGTTTTGAGAGTAACTCTGATAGCGCTTATAAGGGCCAAGGAAGTGCTAAAAAAGACGCATCTTTTACAACTACGGTATCTGCTAGGATAGTTAAAGTTCTGCAAAATGGAAATTATTTTATCTCTGGAAAGAGGGAGATTTTGGTTGATAACCAAAAACAAATTATCCAAATTGGTGGAGTTATAAGACCTTACGATATAGATCAAGGAAATAGAATCAACTCTTCACAAATGAGTGAAGCAAAGATTCTTTATAAAACACAAGGAGATGTTGATCGTGCTACAGAAAGAGGTTGGGGAACAAAAATCATTCAGTCTGTTTGGCCATTTTAGTTTTATTTTACTATTTGCTGCCTTTTCAACGCTTAGCGCACAACAAAGTTTTAAAGATTTTAAAAAAGCTCAAAGCGAGTCGTTTCAAAGTTATAAAGACGAGAGAGACAAAGCTTTTAATGAATATCTAAAAGAGGAGTGGAGGGTTTATACTCAGCAACAGCCAGACTCCTTGTATGAAGAACCTAAGCCTGAACAAATTACTCCTGCAAAGCCACAAACAATCACTCCTGTTGGCCCTAAAGTATACATAGAACCAAAAGATAAAGTAAAAAAACAAGAAGATAACGCTTCTGTAGATATAGAAGCACCATCTAAAAAAGTAAAAAACACTACTTTTGATTTTTTTGGAACAAAACTTAGCTTTAATGTATCAGAAGGCTTAAAAAAAGCCACATATTATCCACAAAACCAACTTGGAATATCAAACTTCTTCTCTCAAGCAGCATTAAGTGAGTATGAGAATCTTTTAACTGATGTCAATAAAACATCAAAATGGATGAATCTTAATGATTGGGGTGTCTATCTGCTTGTTACTAAGATATCACAGATGGCATTTTCTGATGAAGATAGCTCAAATCTTCTTAGCTGGTTTTTGTTAAATAAGCTTGGATACTCTGTAAAAGTAGGTATATCAAACAAACATGTACTGCTTTTGCACTACTCAAAAAAGGTTATATACGCTACTCCAAGTTATTCGTTTTCAAATAAAAAGTTTTATGCACTTAATAATTATACAAAAAGTGCTTTGAGGATATTTTCTTATGAACAAGATTATCCAAATGCTACCAAAGAGCTTGATCTCTCACTTAGAACTCTTCCAAATTTTGAAGCAGATACTCAAAAAAAACTGCTTAGTTTCTCTTTATCTGGCAAGAGGTACGATCTACCAATCTCTTATAACAAAAATCTCATAGATTTTATGGCTACATATCCTCAAGCAGATTATGAAACATTTTTTAATACACCTCTTGATAGGAGTACATATAACGACTTAAACAGTGCATTTAAAGGATATATTCAAGGAAAAAAAGCAAGTGAGGCTATCAACTTTGTACTACACTTTGTTCAAAGCGCTTTTAAGTATGAGATAGATGGTGAGCAGTTTGGACGTGAGAAAGTTATGTTTGCGCAGGAGACTCTTTACTATGACAAGTCAGATTGCGAAGATAGGGCTATACTTTTTTCATATTTGGTAAAAGAGCTCTTTAAAATCAGTGTTGTTGGTATAAAATATAAAGATCATATGGCAACAGCTCTTTATATTCCTCTTGAGGGTGATAGCGTGTCAGTAAAGTCAAAACGGTTTGTTATAGCGGATCCAACATACATAAATGCAACACTAGGGATGAGTATGCCAAAATATAGAGCGATAAAACCTTTAAGCTATATCACCATCAAAGAAAATTAATTTATGAATAAAAAAAATGATCCATTAACAAATATCGCAAATAGATTTGCTCTAATAGAGTATTTAAAAAGTGTAAAAGATGTGAATCTTTTTTTAATAGATATTGATAACTTTAACAACATAAACAATGCTTTTGGTCTAGAGATGGGTGATCTTTCTTTAATTGAGATAACACGTTTGCTCAATCTAGCTAAACCAAGTTCTTCAAAACTATTTAGAGTTAATTCAGATGAATTTGCTATTGTCTCTTTGGATGTAATGAGTTCACAAAAACTCTCAGATATTGCTAGCTCTATCATCTCTTTTTTTGATCAAAGCGAGATATATCTCTCAGAAGAGATAAGTATAAGAGTCTCTCTAAGCATCGGCATATCTATTGGCTCTGGAGCTGATATCTTAAATCATGCAAGAACTGTTATCAAAGAGCTTAGAGAACACAAACGTGGCTCTTTTAAAATCTATGATCCAAGTTCTGTTTTTATTAAAAAACAGCAAGAAAATATCTACTGGATAAATAAGATAAAAGAGGCTTTTGAAGAGGAGAGGTTAATAACTTATTATCAACCAATCATAAATAATGCAACTGAGAAAATCGAGAAATATGAGTGCTTGATTAGGATATGTGAAAATGGAGTACTAACTCCACCAATAAGATTTATGGAAGCCTCAAAACTAACTGGAACACTCTCTTTGGTTACAAAAACAGTGATAGAGCAGAGTTTTAAAAAGTTTAGCGACACTGAGTATCAATTTTCTATAAATATAACCAGCACAGATCTTTATCTAAATTTTTTAGAAGATACTCTTTTGCGTAGTGCAAAAAAATACAACATAAGCCCATCAAGAATATCCTTAGAAGTTTTAGAAGATATTGATACTCTGACTGAAGATATTTTAGCGCAGCTAAACTCTCTTAGATATCATGGTTTTAAGATTTCAATAGATGATTTTGGAAGCAGTAGTTCAAACTTCTCAAGACTATTAGAGTTCTCGCCTGATTATTTAAAGATAGATGGCTCTTTTATCAGAAATATTTTGAGTGATAAAAAAAGTTTAACCATCGTAGAGGCTATTGTGCTTTTATGTAAAAAAAGCGATATAAAAATCATAGCGGAGTTTGTGCATAACAAAGATGTTCAAGCAAAAGTGAAGGAGCTAGGTATTGAGTACTCACAAGGCTACTATTTTGGAGAGCCTAGGGAAGAGTTACAATAAGCTCTTTTGCAT
>NZ_JAQVKA010000008.1 GCF_028694895.1 Sulfurimonas sp.
ACAGTATATCACTCAGCAAATTGGCAAGGTAGCGGAGTGATAAAATAGATTTTAAAGAGTTCCTTTAAAAGTACGTTGTAATAGCATCATAAAGATTATTCGATATAATGAGAAAAAAATAATTTATGTGGAGTTTTCCTCTCAATGCTAAACCTTAAAAACCCAGATCTTTATAACAACCGCGAAATTTCATGGCTTCAATTCAATACAAGAGTTTTAAAACAGGCTCAAGATGAATCCCTTCCACTCTTAGAGAGGCTTAAGTTTTTAGCAATTTATGGAACAAACTTAGATGAGTTTTATATGATTAGGGTTGCTGGGTTAAAGAAGCTCTTTACAGCAGGCATCATAGTCTCAAGTGCAGATAAGCTTACACCTCTGCAGCAGTTGCGTGAAATAAGAAAATATCTTCATCAAGAACAACAAGTTGTTGAACACTGTATGAATGGTATTTTAAAAAAGCTCGAGCTTGAGGGAATAAGTATAAAGCTTTACAATGAAGTAAATCAACACCAAAAACATTACCTAAACAGATATTTTAACGAAAACATATATCCAGTAATCATCCCTATTGCCATTGATGCTACTCACCCGTTTCCACACTTAAACAACCTAAGTTTTGGGCTTATTGTAAAGCTAAGAGATAGTGATAATCCAACTATAGAGAGATCTGGAATCATCCGTATTCCTCGTGTTATAGAGAGATTTGTGGAGCTTGAAAATGATATTTATGTTCCAATTGAGAGTATAGTAGCGCAACACGTAGAAGATCTTTTTCCAGGTTACTCTTTGATAAAGTTTGCAGCATTTAGAGTTACTAGAAATGCTGATATCGAGATCGAAGAAGAGGAAGCTGATGACTTCTTAGAGATACTTGAAGAGGGTTTAAAACTTCGTAGAAAAGGTGCGATGGTTAGGCTTGAAGTTGGAAGTGATGCAGATGATGAGATTATAAATTTCTTTAATCGTCACGCAAATATTTACAAAGATGACATCTTTAAATTTCACACATTCTTAAACCTCTCAAGTCTTTGGCAGATAGTTTCAAACAAACATTTTGCACACTTACTCTCAGAGCCTTTTAAGACAAAAACTCTTCCGCCACTTGATAATAGTGATAGCATCTTTAGCTCTCTTGAAAAGCAAGATATACTGCTTTACCATCCATATGAGAGCTTTGATCCAGTTGTTAAGTTAATTCAAAGTGCAGCAAAAGATCCAGATGTTGTATCAATTAAAATGACGCTTTATCGCTCAGGAACGGATTCTCCTATAGTTAAAGCTTTAATGGGTGCTAGTGAATCTGGCAAACAGGTAACTGTAATGGTTGAGTTAAAAGCTAGATTTGATGAGGAAAATAATCTCATCTGGGCAAAAGCACTTGAAAAGGCTGGCGCACACGTAATTTATGGCATCAAAGGCTTTAAAGTTCATGCAAAAGCAACACTTATTACAAGAAAGAAAAATGGAAAACTAAAACAATATGCACACATAGGAACTGGAAACTACAACCCAGCAACTTCAAAAATATATACAGATATGAGTTATCTAACGAGTAAAGATGAGATAACAAATGATATGACTAGGTTTTTTCATTTTCTTACAGGTTTTAGTAAAAAAGGCAAACTTAACGAGCTTTATATGTCTCCATCGCAAATCAAACCAAAGATTCTCTCTCTTATCCAAAATGAGACAAGAAAGAAAAGTGATGGAAGAATCATTGTAAAACTAAACTCTTTAGTTGATGAAGACGTTATAAAAGCTCTTTATAAAGCAAGTCAAGCAGGTGTAAAAGTTGATCTTATCGTTCGTGGTATCTGTTGTTTAAAACCAGGAATTGAGGGCGTGAGTGAAAATATTAGAGTAATCTCTATTCTTGGTAAATACCTAGAACATGCAAGAGCTTTTTACTTTAAAAATGATGAAGCTGGAGTTTATATCTCAAGTGCGGACTGGATGCCAAGAAACTTAACGAGACGTATAGAACTTCTGACCGCTATAAAAGATCCAAAAGCAAAAGATAAGATTATTCAGATACTAAACCTTCAATGTGCTGATAACTCTTTAGCACATGAATTACAGAGTGATGGTTCATATATAAAGGTAAAACATGATGAAACTAAAATCATAAACAATCACGTCTTACTAGAAGAGTATGTAAACAAAGTATCTAAAGCAGCTGCAAAAGAGAGTAGCGCAACCGCAGAGCAGACTTTAAATATATTTAACGAGGAGATCTAATATGCTTTATAACTTTAAAGCAATGGAGCCAAAAATTGGAAAAAACAGCTGGGTAGCTCCATCAGCTGATGTTATCGGTGATGTTACTTGTGGAGAGGATTGCTCTATATGGTTTGGAACAGTTGTCCGAGGCGATGTTCACTATATACAGATTGGCGATAGAGTAAGCATACAAGATTTGAGTATGGTTCATGTGACTCATCATAAAAAAGAAGATAGAAGTGATGGACATCCAACAATAATTGGCAATGACGTAACAATAGGACACCGAGTTATGCTTCATGGATGCACAATAGAAGATGCTTGTTTAATTGGTATGAGTGCAACCATACTCGATGGCGCAGTTATAGGCAAAGAGTCGATTGTCGGAGCTGACTCTCTTGTAACTAAAAATAAGATTTTTCCACCTCGCTCACTTATAATGGGAAGCCCTGCAAAGCTGATTAGAGAGCTGAGTGATGATGAAGTAAAAGAGCTTTATGCTTCTGCATCAAGATATGTAGAATTTAAATCTCACTACCAAAAATAGATGCCTGATTACTTTATTTTTGCCGATATTATCGGTATTGTGGCCTTTGCAATAAGTGGTTTTTTAATTGCTATAAAAAACAATCTTGATATCTTAGGCATAGTTATCGCTTCTGCTCTCACTGCTCTTGGTGGAGGTATAATCAGAGATGCTATCCTTAGCTCACCACCTTATGCTTTTACCTCTATTCACCCAGCACTTACTCTTATTTTAACGATTTTAGTTGCTTACTTCTTTAAATTTTATCAAGAGAGTTCTATAGAGAGAAAATGGATGTTTGTGATAAGTGATACGATTGGACTTGTTGCATTTAGTATCACCGGCGCGCTTTTAGCAATCAACGCCGAGTATAACTTCTTTGGCATAGTGATACTTAGCTTTATCACCGCAGTTGGAGGAGGAGTTACAAGAGATATTATGATAAATGAAGTCCCTACTGTTTTAGTTAGTGACTTCTATGGCTCAATTGCTGTAATCGTAGCTTTAGTACTTGGTACATTAAACTTTTTTGACGCTATAAATGAATTTACTATTATCATCACAGCTAGCTTTAGTATTGTTCTAAGGCTGATTGCATACAAGAAGGGATGGCAGTTGCCAAAACTAAGTTAGAGGCTCATCCTTTAAGCTATCAGAGAACTCTTTTGCAAATAGGGTGCACTCTTTGATGGCATCTTCATCTGGTTTCCACATCATCTGGAGTCCATCATTAACTAAAGAAAATCCACTCTCAAGTAGTTTTGTATTTATAATTTTTGTGCTCTCACCACTCCATCCATAAGAGCCAAAAGATGCCGCTTTTTTATTTTTAAACTCTAAAGATTTTATAATCTCAAATATAGCAGAGATTGAGCTTAGCACCCCTTTATTTACAGTAGGAGAACCAACTAAAATTGCTTTTGATTTGAATATTTCTGTGATTACATCATTTTTGTCTTGTTTTGATAGATGCACAAGTTTGATGATTGTTGTCTCATCTGATTTTCTAATTCCTTCTGCCATAGCCTCAGCCATAATGCTTGTAGACTCCCACATTGTGTCATATAAAATTGTTATTTGGTTCTCTTGATAATCCTGCGCCCACTTAAGATACAGCTCTATAATCTGCGCAGGATTATCTCTCCAAATCACTCCATGTGATGGGCAAATCATATCAATAGCAAGATTTAGAGATAAAATCTCCTCTATTTTTTTGATAACCTTTAAATTGTATGGAGTTAAAATATTTGCGTAGTATTTTAAAGACTCTATCTGTAGCTCACACTGATCAACCAAATCATTATAGATAGCAGATGTAGCATAGTGTTGTCCAAATGCATCATTACTAAATATCATGTTGTCTTTAGTTAAATAGCAGAGCATGCTATCTGGCCAATGAAGCAGAGGCATCTCAACAAAAACAAGCTCTTTATCCCCTAGGTCAAGCTTGTCACCAGTTTTTACAATATTGAAGTTCCAATCTTGATGATATTGTCCTCTAAGAGATTTTATAGCGTTCTTAGTACAGTAAATTGGTGTATCTGGTATAAGTTTCATAAGAGTAGGAAGTGCGCCGGTATGATCTGGCTCCCCATGATTTATAACGATATAATCGATATTTTTTAAATCAATCTCATTTTTAAGATTCCGTATAAAGACTTCAGTAAAAGGCGTATCAACTGTATCTATAAGAACATTTTTTTGCTCTTTGATGAGATACGCATTATAAGAAGTTCCTTTGTGAGTAGAGTACTTATAACCTTGGTAACTCTCTATTTCCCAATCAACATTACCAACAAGATAGATGTTGTTTTTTATATTAAAGCCCATCTTAGCACTTAGTCTTCGTATGGCTCAAAATCTTCTTTTTTTACTCCACAATCTGGACAAACCCAATCATCTGGAATATCTTCAAACGCTGTTCCTGGAGCAACTCCAGAATCTGGATCTCCAACTTTTGGATCATATATATATTCACACACAGTACAGATATATTTTTGCATAATAGACTCCTTAGTTTGTTCAATACTATCTTAAGTTTGTAAATAATCTATTAGCCTTAAAAAATAAATTTTAAACTAAAGACTATTTAAGAGAGCCTCTTTTGTAAAAGCTTCAAACAAGGGAGTGTTTATAAATAGTTCATCTTTGTATGAGACAAAAAAGAGAGCTGGGAACTGTTGTGTGTAAAAAAGTTCTACCGGATAGCTGTTTTTATTTTCAAAAAAAACCACAACTGATATGTATTTATCATTTACCTTATCGGCTACTTCTTTATCCATAAAAATATCTGTAAAAACACTCTTACACTCTTTGCAATCCCTCTTTAACACTAGAAGCAAAATATTTTTTTCCTCTTTTTTTGCTTCTTTGAGAGCTGTTTCAAAATTACTCTGCCATCTTATATGCTCACCAAATATAAGTGATGTAAAAATTATAAAAATAAAAACAAGTCTCATTTAAACTCTTTTTCTACCTTCATTAATTCTATAATAGGTGGATTTGGCAGAGTTGGAAAAGCTTTTTTAACTGCATCAGTAGTCCACTGTGGATAGATTCTAAAGTTTAGTTTTACCTCTACGCTCAGAGGATATTTAACACTCTTTGATAAAGCAAAACTCTCAACTCTTCTCTGTTTTGATGGTATTCTAGTGTCTTTTAGAAGTATCTTATATCTCCAAAACAGAAGTCCAACAGGTTCACCGTTCTCATCACCAAAAACCTTTTGAAAGACTCTGCTATCATCTTCTATATTGCCATCTTCTTTTAACTTTCCACTTGAGAACACAAGCTTATCATCTCTATCTTTTACGCTTACATCAAGCCAAAGTTCTCTAAAGTCTGCAACTCCTGTCGGCAGATGATGACCAGCACCTACATTTGTAACTCCAACACTTAAAGTGTTATCCTTTACATCTACATCAAGCTTTGCAGAGCTCTTTAAAAGCTCAATTGTTTGCTCTTCATTTTTTTTATCTTTAAGCCCTGCTAAGAAGTGGTTTGAACCGCTAAAGTAGTGAACCTTTACATCCTCTTTTATGACCCCGCCATCAGTTGAAGTTCCTCTTAGTGGTGAGAGTTTGCCATCTTTAAGATTTGTCATATGGCAATCTATACAAGTTTTATGTTTACTTTTATCTTTTGGATTGTTAAACTCAGACTTCTCCCACTCTTTAAATGTTGAGACAATTGCAATACCGTTTTTTGGATGAAACTCATCATGACACGAAGCGCAGTATCTACTCTCTTTATAAAGTGGGTCCATATAGCTTTTTTTATGCTCATCAGGGTTTGAGTTGATAAGTTTTTCACTAAACCAATGTCCAAGAGGTGCTTTGCTATCTTCAAAAGCATATTTTTTTCGCTCCAGTGTGAGGGTATAAGAGGCATTCCCCTTACTGCTTGCATCTGTTATTCTATGACAAGTAACGCATGATACACCCTCTTCTAGCCTAAAGTTATCTTGCTCTTTAAAGTCTGCAATAAGCCCTTGTCCATCTTTTTCAAAAATCTCATCACGTAAGAAGTTCCCCTCCATATCATGAGTAGTTTTTTCATGCCCATTTAGAAGTGCACTCGGGTTATGACAGCTCATACACCACTTGCGAAAGCCCTCTCCTTCAACTTCTCCAGCTAAAGTCTCCATTACCATGTAGTATGGGTTTGAGCCAACCATATGTTTATGGTTTGAGTTACTCCACTGTTTAAATATCTCGCTATGACATGATTTACACTTAGTAGATGATGTCCAATCCTCACTATGATAACTTCTAGTGCTATTTACTTCTATATTTGATAGTTTCTCTTGTGAATGGGAGAGTTGTGGGTTTATAAGCGCTAAAAGTACAAGAGGAGTTATCTGTTTTTTTTCACTAAAAAAGGCGTGTGCTATAAAAAGAATGATTAATAAAAATGAGCCATATAGATGGACATTAAAAGAGAGTTCTCCAAACATATCCCCGCCTCTGTTTCCTACTAAAAGTAGATAAAATCCGCTTGCAATTAAGAGTATAAACAGAACAAAGACAACCCAACCATTTACACTATTTACCTTCTTTATAAAGTAATATCTACGAATATGTCTATAGATAAATGGAAGAAGTAAAAACAAAATAGCGATAGAGCTTAATATATGTGCAACTTGAATAACTCTAAAATCTTCCCAAGAGAGATCAATAACACTCCATTGAAGCACCCCTGAGACAAACATTACAAAAACTAAAATCTTTATTATCGTTCTCATTTGCTCTCACTTACATCATACTCTACAATATTACCCTCAAGAGTTCTTAAAAATGCAACTATCTCATCAATCTGCTCTAGTGTTAGATGGCGTCCAAGCTGATGTTTTGCCATAACATTTACCGCCTCTCTTATCTTTGGCACTGCCCCATTATGAAAATATGGCGATGTTTTAGTAACATTTCTTAAAATTGGAACACGAAACAGATGACTTTTATCTTTGCCTAAAAAGCCACCACTATTTTCAAATGGAAACTCACTATCAAACCTTTTAATCTCTGGGAAAAGTTCAAAGTTTGGTTTTAAGTCATAAACTTGTGCAAAATCTCTAAGCGGAAATCTCTGAATACTCTGTCCACCAAGTGCAATATCGCTATGACACCCTTTACATCCAAAACTTATAAAGTTTGCCAAACCTCTCTTAGCGTCACTACTAATCGCACTGTTATTACCATCTAAAAATCTATCATAGGCTCCTCTAGTTACTAGAGTTTTTACATATATCTCTATAGCTTTGTTGATATTTTCAAACGTTATACCATCTTCAAATGTATCATCAAACATTGCTCTATATTTGTTGCTCTTTGCAACTCTTAGCTGAAGTTCTTCTTCTGTTATATTCATCTTATAGTGTGCTAAAAAGGAGTTCTTACTCTGCTCTTTTATGCTATTTACGTCGCCACTCCATGTAAAATGTTTAGCAAAAGCTGTGTTTAGCACTGTTTGTGTGTTAAGAAGATATGGATGTGGCTCATGATTGTCGCCTTGTGAGAATGTAAATCTATCAGTACCACTTTGGTCTTTTAGATGGCATGCTACGCAGTTGTTTATCTGCTCTTCTTTAGAGCTAATCATCTTTGACATTACACCTTTGTTTTTTAGGTCTTTATCAAAAGAGTGGCACGTAGCACAACTTGTTTCTTTGTTTTTTGAGAGATTCACATCAAAAAATAGTTCACGTCCAAGTGCGATTTTTGAAGCACTCATAGGATTTGATGCGTCATCAACAAGTTCTAAAAGTTTTTTATATGTGTCTGGTGTAGGCTTTAACCCCTTAGATAATGCTAACTCTCTTAATTTATCATCACTATACTTTGGTATCACTTTTGATGGTGTCAAGTAAGCAATAGATACAATTACACTTAAAACTGTAATTGCTAGTATAAGCGTATAAAAGAGTAGCTTTTTCATCTAGATTCCAAAAGTTTCTTTTATCTTACCCTCAAACTCTTTATCACTTAACTCTTTTCTAAGTGGGACAAATGTTGTAGCTTCAACGCCAACAGGCACGGCAATAGGAGCATCTTTATCTTCTATAATCATCTTTATAGCATCTGCAATTGGCTGTGCCGAAGGTCCTTCGTTAATAGCTTTTGCAACAATTGGCACAAAATGTGATACTAAAGCTTTATATGGTGAATTCTCTGACGTTGTTTGTGCGTTTGCAACCAAACCTTTTTTTACAAAGTTTGTACCAAAAAGGCCAGCTTCAACAGAGTGAACTCTTATACCAAAAGGAAGTGTTTCAAATCTAAGTGAATCTGTTATCCCCTCAACAGCGTATTTTGAAGCATTGTAATGTGAGAGTAAAGGAAGTCCCATCTTGCCTAAAAATGAGCTAAGGTTGATAATAACTCCACCCTTTGCAGCTCTCATATGAGGAAGAACTTCTCTTGTAGTTTTTATAAGTCCAAAAACATTTACATCAAACTGATTAAATATCTCTTCATCAGTTCCATCTTCAAGGGTTGCCAAAAGTCCATATCCAGCATTATTGACAAGAACGTCAATCTTACCCTCATTTTTTATAATAGTTGCAACCGCATCTTTAATACTTTTAGTGTTTGTAACATCTAAATAAATTTTTTTAATATTGTCTTGACTGCCGGTTGCATTTTTATCTCTTGAACCAGCATAGACTATGTATCCATACTCTGCTAAAAATTTTGAAGTAAGCTCACCCATTCCTGAGGTAGCACCAGTTATTAAAACTACTTTTGACATAATAAACTCCTTTTTTTAATAGCTAGAGTATATAGAAAAAAAGTATATCAATCAACATCACATATCAATTTTAAAGTATTGGTATTTTTTACGTTCTATAATCAGCGTTTATCTTAACGTACTCATGTCCCAAATCACAGCCATAAGCTTTAAAACTACCTTCACCTACGCCTAAATCGCAGCTAATTGTAAATTTTTGATGTTGCATTATAATTGCACATTTTTTCTCCATCTCTGCGTCAAAGAGTATCTCACCTCTATCATAAACACAAAGATTATCAAATGAGATTTTTAGCTTCTCTTCATAAGCTTCAACGCCACTTGCTCCGATAGTTGAAGCGATTCTTCCCCAGTTTGGGTCTTCGCCAAATAGTGCAGTTTTAACAAGTAGTGAATCAGATAACGCTTTTGCAGCAATCTCTGCCTCTTTATCATCTTTTGCACCACTTACTTTATATGTTACAAGTTTTGTAGCACCTTCTCCATCTCTTACCATCTCTAGCGCTAAAAAGTGCATAACTTTAAAGAGAGCCTCTTTAAACGCTTCTTTATCATAAGCACCACTTCTTGCGTTTGCTAAGAGTAAAACAGTATCGTTTGTTGAAGTATCTCCATCTACGCTTATAGCATTAAAAGTTGTTTTTACTACCTCATCTAAAATCTCTTGCATCTGGGCTTTACTTACTTTTGCATCAGTTGTTATAAAGCAGAGCATTGTAGCCATAGCAGGGTTTATCATCCCAGCACCTTTAGCAATCGCGCCTATGTTAAAGCTGCTTCCATCGTCTAGTTTTACATTAAAAGATATCTCTTTTGCAAAGGTATCAGTTGTCATAATAGCTTTTGACGCGTTACTAGAATCACGTTTACTTAAATCAAAGAGTTTCATACCCTCTATAATCTTAGCTTTTGGAAGCCTAACGCCTATAACTCCAGTTGAGCTCATGATAGGGTTTTTTGCATTTTTAGGAGAGTTTGAGAGAACCTCTTTTATATCTTCAATCCCTGCTTTACCGGTCATTGCATTTGCATTTTTTGAGTTTATGATTATAAAATTTGATTTTACATCGCCCATTTCTTTAAAGTGTCTAATTGGCGCTGCGCACATCTTGTTTGTAGTAAAAACAGAAGCTACTTCACACTCATTTTCACTATATATAAATGCCATATCTTTGGCACCGCCCTTTTTTAGGCCTGCGCTAACACCATCCGCAAAGAAACCTTCGCTAGCGCATACTCCGCCACTGCAATAGATTATATTATACAAATTTGAGCTCCTTTGGCTTATCTCTTTTTCTTAGTAAATCTTTTGTAACATTTATATCTTTTTGTGTTCCAATTACAAGAAGCTTACACTCACTAGTAATTAAAACATCACCCTTTGGCATAGCCAAAAATTTTCCATCTTTTTTTGTAATGCCCACTACTGAGGTATTTGTTATCTCCCTCATATGAGTCTCTTTTAGTTTTTTAAGAACAGCCCAGCTATATTTTGGCACTTCTATCTCTTCCATATCAAGTGGATTATCACTCTTATATAAAAACTCTTCAAGTAAATTTTCCATATCAGGACGAGCAGCCATTGCAGTTACTCTTTGCGCAGTTAACTTTGTTGGAGAGATAACTGTATCTGCACCAAGTTTTTTAAGCTTTTCAACATCACTTACACTCTCAGCTGAAGAGATTATATAGTAAGGCCTTGGCAGGAAATGCTCTTTTTCAAAAAGTCTAACTGAAGCTATAAGGGCTATATTATCAGACATAGAGCTAGATAATGTAATGAGCCCTTTAGCAGAAGCAAGGTGCGCTTTTAACATAGTAAGTTCAGCGTGTGGTTCAGCTCTTAGATATGTTGTATAGTTATGCTCTTGTGCCCACTCATGTATCTCTTCTCTTGGATCAACCACAACAAAAGGAATATGGTTTTCCTTTAACTGTTTAGTAACTTCAAGCGTATAATCATTATGATAACAAACTACATAATGTTTTTTGAGCCTTGCTATGCTGTATAACATTCTTCGCTCCTTTAATATTCTAGATAATTGACCTTTTCTTACAACTTCTACAACAATACCAATTGCAAAAGTAAACGTAGTAAAACCTAAAATTATAAGAGTTACTGTAAAAATCTGCCCCTCTGGAGAAAATGAACCCTCATTCATAGAGCCAAATCCAACTGTTGTAAATGTATATCCAGCTTGGAAGATTGCATCCATGATTGAGTAATTTTCTAGATAGTAGTAACCTAACGTTCCTATTAACATAAGAAGTTGAATTAAGATTAATGGCGTTCTAAAAGGGAGAAGTTGTGCATAAAGCTCGTCATTGAGCGTGATTGCAGGTTTGGGAGAAGTCTCCCAATGTAGAAATTTTCGAATCTTCTCTAAGAGATTCAAGGCTGCGTCCTCTTATATACTTAAGAGTTTTTCTTAAGTGTGCGTAACTCTCTTGCAGATATTTTAATCTTTTGAGAAGTACCATCATCTAAAGTGATACGTACAGTTCTAAGATTTAATAAAAAACGACGTTTTGTTCTGTTTTTAGCGTGTGAAACATTGTTTCCGCTCATTGGGCCCTTGCCACTGATAGCGCATTTTTTTGCCATAATTAGCTTCCTTATTTTAGGTTTTAAAAGTTGCGAATTATATCTATCTTAAACAAAAGTTCTGCTTAAGGGTAGATTTACAATTAATATTTCTTTTATCCTTATGAGTGTAGAATAAAGTAAATTTATAGGTACAGATAAGAGAATGATAACAAAAAAGAATATTGAGAGCTTTATAGAGAAAATTCCGCCCTCACCAAAAATCTTAAATGAGACTCTTTCTCTTTTAAACATTGGTGAATTAGTAAAAGCAGCAAAAATTGCAGAGCAAGATTTAGCACTTAAATCGTACCTAAAGAGTATTGTAAATAAGCCTATATATGGATTTAAAAATGAGGTTAGCGATATAGGGCAAATCTTTGGCATACTTGGTGTTTCTTTAGCACAGCAGAGTGTTTATAACTATATGGTGACTCTGCTTAGTCCAAATAAATGGGCACTTTTTAAATTAAACAGTACCCTATTTTATGAACTTCAAGCAAATCTCTCTAAGAGATGGGAAGCTATCTTAATACATCTTAATATTAATGATTCCAACGCTTATGCAGCTATTACCCTTCTTCCTGCTAGTATTATTGTAACTGAGGCTCTTTTTGCACAAAAAAAAGAAGAAGTTGCACTATTAAGAGCAACTAAAGCATTAGATTACAATACTATTTTAATGCGTCTATGTGGAATGGGCCTTTTTGATATATGTGAGGAGATTGCTAAAAAGTGGGAGATGGACAATAGTGTTAGTGCCATAGTTCAAGCAGCTTCTGGGGTTAAGCCCTCTGAAGATGAAGAGATAAACACTCTTGGAAAATGGATGCATCTTTTGCTTTTTTATAAACTCTCACAACCTGAGTTTATTAAAGCTGGACTAAATGATTTTGTAGACTTTCAAATCGAGTATGTTAGTGATATATATGATGATTTTGCTTCATTTATGGAGATTAAATGAAACCCGTATTAAAAAATGGAATTGCTGTTTACTCTCCGCAAGGTTTTTTAGACGCAAACAGTTCAAACGCATTTATGCTTATAGAAGATATAGAAGAGGCAACAAACCTAAAAGCAGAGATGATCTTAGTTTCACTGAAAAAAGTTGCCTTTTTTAATAGAAATGGTTTAGATATTTTTATAAAATTATTTGCAAAAATTCGTAAAAAGAATCAAGCGATGGTTGGTTTTTGTGACTATGATAAAAAAAAGTATGAAGCAATAGTTAGATTTTTTCAAGATGATCTAAATTTCTCACTCTTTAAAACATTGGATATAGCCTATTTGTTCACTTCGGGCTTTAAAAATGCAAATAAAAAAATTTTGATTTACAGTAGTGATAAATCTCAACGCTCTGCCATGGCAATAGAGTTGCATGATGGAGGTCACAACCCAACAGTTGCTCAATCTATTGAAGATTTTGATAAAAAGAAAAGAAATATAGATGCGTATGACTATATTATAGATTCAACATTTCTTGGACAAATGGGCCAAAAAGTTGCAACTCGTGTAACAGGTAATGCAATTATTTACACAATTACATCTTATTTAGATGCTGAAATAGGTGAGCAGTTCAATATAGAGTATCACAGAAACTCTCTAAATGTTGGTTTTAGACTTTTTATATTTGACGCGTATAAAGTCCTAAGCATGAACATACACGCTTTAAACTTCTTCTCAAGACTAGCTAGCTCTGCTGCTGAGTATAATGCTAGCATCTGTTTTGTAGGTATGAAATTTGATAAAACTCCAGAAGCATTTAAAGAGACGATGGAAGATGCAGGGATACTATTTTACAACCAAATGGATGATATCCTTCAAAACAAGGAACTCTTAAAAGAGTTAGGAGCTAGTAGCTCTTCAAATATTAAAAATAAAAGAGTTATAAATAAAGAGACTATCTTAGAGTTACCAAAATTTATAGATGCTACTGTTGCTACATTAGAGATGATGACAAATGCAAAAGCTACCAAAGAAGCATTAAATATTCGTACTTTGGCAATTGCAGATAAAAAAGACAAGATTGCCAGTTCTATTGGTTACTATGGTGATATTGATGGTATGGTTATTTTAGTTTTTCCAAAAGAGATTGCAAAAAAAGCTTGTGAACTTTTAATAGGTGAGAGCACTGATGATTTGGAGATGATTTTAGATACGTTAGCTGAGCTTGTAAACATTGTTGGTGGAAAGATAAAAACACTTCTCTCGGATGAAAACATCAGTGTAAACATAACGCTTCCTAGAACATATCAAGATATAGATAGCTTAATGGAAGTTGTTGAGGGAAGAAAAGGTGTGCAAGTAGATTTGCTCTTTAATGATGATAAATTTCTTTTCTTCTTAACAAGATAAAAGCAACAAAACTGTAAAATCGCACAATAAAACAAGGAAAATAAATGAAAGTAGCTCCAAGTATTTTATCAGCTGATTTTGGCAATCTACAAAGAGATGTTGAAGCTATTTGTGCTGCGGGTTGCGACTTTGTGCATGTAGATGTTATGGATGGGCACTTTGTTCCAAATCTTACAATTGGGCCTGTTGTTGTCTCTGCTATTGCTGCATCTGCAACCAAGCCTCTTGATATACATCTAATGGTTGAGAACAACTCTTTCTTTGTGGACCTTTTTGCACCACTAAAGCCTGAATATATCTCTTTTCATATAGAAGAGGAAAAACATCCTCATAGACTTATCCAAAAAATTCGCTCTCTTGGGATAAAACCAGCCATTGTTCTAAATCCTCATACACCGCCAGAAACTATAGAGTACCTCTTAGCAGATTTAGATATGGTTCTACTTATGAGCGTAAACCCTGGATTTGGCGGACAAAGCTTTATAGAGAGTGTAATACCAAAAGCAAAAAAACTAAGTGCTATGAGAGATATGATAAATCCAAAATGCCTTATTGAAGTTGATGGCGGAGTAAATGATAAAAACGTCAAACTCCTTAAAGATGCTGGCGTTGATATTGTCGTAGCAGGAAGCTATGTATTTGGTCATAAAGATAAAAAAATTGCAATTGAGTCTCTAAAAATCTAATCATGCGCACCAAGATTTGTGGAATAACCTCTTATGAAGATGCAATGAACGCTATCAACGCAGGCGCTGATGCTTTAGGATTTGTTTTTTATGAAGCTTCACCTAGATATATATCTCCAGCAGATGCAAGAAAAATCATCAAAAAATTACCCCCATTTGTTGAAAAAGTTGCTCTTTTTGTAAATAGTGACGCTCAAATAATTAACTCATACTGCCAAGAATCAGGTGCAACTCTTGCTCAGATTCACTTTGAAGCTCCAAGCAAATTATACGAACATTTGTTCGTTCCTCATATCAAAGTTATCCGAGCAAAAGAGCCTAAAGATATTTTACTTTACAGCGATGAGTATCGACTTGTAGATGCTTACTCAGAAGCTTATGGTGGAAGTGGAAAGAGATTAAATCTAGAGTGGTTTGATGGAGTTGAGTGCTCAAAGATTATCTTAGCTGGTGGATTAGACCCAACAAATGTAGCTTCGCTTAAAAAATATGGCTTTTATGGAGTAGATGTTAGTAGTGGTGTCGAGATCTCACATGGCAAAAAAGATCATAAAAAAGTAGAAGAGTTTATTAAAAATGCAAAGATATGATATATGATTCTTGATGAACCATCCTTTTCTTTAGATGCAAAAAGTATCCATAAGCTCTCAACAAAAGGTTTATCTCTTAAGACATTAAAAGAGCAGATAGATAATGATTTGGATTTTTTACTAGAACTTTGGCACTCACAAGGTTTGGAGATTGTAAAGCAAGCTGGAAACTTCTACTTTACTACTGCTTTTAAACCTATGCAAGAGAGCACATTTTGTATCGTTGATATTGAGACAAATGGCTCAAAGATTGATAAACACCAAATCATAGAAATAGCAGCTTTGAAAATAAAAAATGGTTTAGTTGTAGAGCGTTTTGAGTCTCTTGTAGAGTGTCATGAGATTAATCCTCATATAACAGAGATAACTGGTATCTCAACTAATGATACTAAAGACGCGCCAAATCTTAAACAAGTAATGTATGATTTTAGAACTTTCTTAGGTGACTCAGTCTTTATTGCTCATGATGTAAAATTTGATTATAAATTTGTCTCTTTAAGTATGCAAAAGATAGGACTTCCTCCACTTTTAAACAGATGTTTATGTTCACTCTCTTTAGCTGAGAGAACTATTGAATCTTATAGATATGCTCTCTCTTATCTCAATGAATCATTTAATCTCAACCCAAATGCTACTCATCACAGAGCAATGAGCGATGTAATAACAACGTATGAGCTTTTTAAATTATCACTATGTAGTGTGGATGTGGAAGTAAAAACGGCTGAGGATTTAATAAGATATTCAAAAGAGGCAAAAAGATTAAAAAGACCAAAGTTTGACCCTCGTATTGAGGATCAAGAGTAGTTTTATTCGCTAAAAGCACCTACGCCAGTTAGTTTTTCATATCTCTCTTGCATTCTTTGCTCAGGTGACATTTGACGTAACTTTGTAAGTTCACTTAAAAAGTACTCTCCAATAGCAGCCGCAGCTCCCTCTTTATCTCTATGTGCCCCAATTAAAGGCTCTGCTATAATATCATCTATAAGGTTTAACTCTTTTAAGTCTCCGCTTGTGATTTTCATAGCATTAGTTGCAGCTTCTGCTTTTGCTGGGTCGTTCCATAAGATTGCAGAACATCCCTCTGGAGAGATAACGCTAAAAACCGAGTATCTCATCATCGCAAATTTATCTGCGACTCCAATAGCTAAAGCTCCACCACTTCCACCCTCACCAATGACAATAGAGATAGTTTGGGTATTTAGTTGTGATAATTCTAGTAGGTTTCTAGCTATCGCTTCACTCTGATTTCTCTCTTCTGCACCAATTCCAGGATATGCACCAGGGGTGTCTACTAACATAAGAAGAGGAAGATTAAACTTCTCAGCAAGCTTTGCAGCACGCAGAGCTTTTCTATAGCCTTCTGGATGAGGCATACCAAAGTTTCGCTTTATCTTGTTTTTAGTTCCACGACCTTTTTGCTCACCAATAACAACAACCTTCTCATCTCCGATATATCCTATATAACAAAGGATAGCAGCATCATCACGAAAGTGTCTATCTCCGTGAATCTCATACTTATCTCTCATAAGTAAGTTTATATAATCAAGAGCATATGGTCTATCTATGTGACGTGCTAATTGAAGTTGTTGAAAAGGGGAGAGGTTAGTAAATATCTTTGAAACTTCTTTATCTAATGTTTTCTTTAACGACTCAACAAGCCCTTCATCATGGCGAACTTGCGCAGATATAATATCTTCTTGAATAACTTTTATTTTCTGTTCAAAGTCTAAATATGTTGCCAATGTGGACTCCTTATACTTAGATTTTTCTAAAAATTAAAACGCCGTTTGTTCCACCAAAACCAAATGAATTGCTCATTACAGTCTTTAACTCAGCAGCTCTTGCCTTGTTTGGAACAATATCTAAATCACAATTTTCATCTGGAGTTTCATGGTTGATTGTTGGAGGGATAATTCCATCACGCATAGCCATTAAACATACAACAGCTTCTATACCGCCAGCTGCGCCAAGACAATGGCCTATTTGACCTTTAATTGAGCTCATTGGTGGGCAATTTTCTTTTCCACCAAGAAGCTCTTTAACTGCTGCTGTTTCATTTTTATCATTGATTGGAGTACTTGTTCCGTGTGCATTTACATAGTCAAGTTTAGGCTTTCCAGCCATAGTATAAGCGGCCTTCATAGCACGAGCAGGGCCATCAAGACTTGGAGTAGTAATATGACTTGCGTCTCCGCTCTCACCAAAGCCAATGATTTCACCATAAATCTTTGCTCCACGTGCAACAGCATCTTCATATACTTCAAGAACTAAAGCAGCAGCACCCTCTCCCATAACAAATCCATCACGATCTGCATCAAAGGGACGAGAAGCTTTTTTTGGCTCTTCATTTCTTGTTGATAGTGCTTTCATAGCAGCAAATCCGCCAACACCAGCACCAGTTACAGCACACTCTGCAGAGACAACCAACATCTTATCTGCACCACCGCACATAATAGTTTTTACAGCTTCACTGATAGCATGAGTTCCAGCAGCACACGCAGTTACACTTGATAAGTTTGGACCCTTAGTTCCATGCTCAATTGAGACAAATCCACCAAGCATATTTACAAGAGCACCTGGAATAAAAAATGGACTTATTCTTTTTGGACCTTTTGTCTCTATGATGATTGAGTTTTTCTCAATTGAAGGTAGTCCACCAATACCAGAACCAGCACTTATACCAAATCTATCCATATCAGTATCTGCTGGGATGTTTGCATCAGCCATAGCTTCTTGAGCTGCTTTTAGACCAAGGTGAATAAATCTATCCGCTTTTTTTACCTCTTTTGGCGACATGACCGTCTCAGGGTCAAAATTTTTAACTTCACCAGCAATCTTTACGCTGTAGTTTTCTGGGTCAAAAAGAGTAATTGTATCTATTCCACATTCACCATCACAGATAGCTTTAAAAGAGCTCTCTTTATCATTTCCAACTGCATTTATCATGCCTAATCCAGTAACTACAACTCTTTTCATAAAAATCTCCATGCAAAATATAAAATACTTTTAAAAGCCCAGCCAACTGAGTTTTAAAAAGTATTTCTACCGAGAATAATCTCAGTAGAATTCAGAAAATTACTTGCTTTCGATGTAGTTAACTACGTCTTTAACAGTTCTAATCTTTTCTGCTTCATCATCAGGAATTTCGATATCAAATTTCTCTTCAAGAGCCATTACTAATTCAACTACATCAAGGCTATCAGCACCTAAATCCTCAACAAATTTTGAGTCCTCTTTAACTTCATCAGCGCTTACGCTTAATTGTTCAACTACTACCGCTTTAATATCGTCTAAAAGTGCCATTCTAGCTCCTATGTTTTATGTATAAAATCTTGGAATTGTAGCATATTTAACTTAAATAACCTCTCTTGCTATAAATAAAAAGGGGGTTGTCTATGCTCTAATTATCGAATATAGCTCAATTATTAATGAAAATAATATATAAAATATTTGACCATTTTGAGCTTATATTTAAAGATTTTTAAAAAGTTCTACCGCCCTCTTTGACGCTTCTTTATGTATTATGATAGGTTTTGGATAACCTTTAATATTGGCACATAGGAGATACTCTTCATTATGAATATTTTTTGCTTCAACTCTACAGAGGCAACTAATATATTTTTTTATATAAGCGGCCTCTTTATCAAATTTTTTACTCTGTAAATATGGGTTAAAAACTCTAAAATATGGTTGTGGATCCACTCCAGTTCCAGCACTCCATTGCCAAGATAAAACATTACTTGCCATGTCATAATCAAGAAGATGTTTTGCAAAAAACCGCTCTCCCCACTGCCATGGAAGAAGCAGATCTTTTGTAAAAAAAGAGGCCACAACCATACGAACTCGATTGTGCATATTGCCAGTTTGTAAGAGTTCTCTAACTCCAGCATCAACTATTGGTACACCTGTTTTAGCGCTACAAAAAGCTATGAACTTCTGCTCATCTTCTATACCATTGAAGCTGTATTTATAATTTTTACTCTCTATGTGTGGCGTATGAAAAAGAGAGTAAGCGTAAAAATCTCTAAATATAAGTTGTCTGACAAATGGCTCACTAACGCTATCAAGCTTTAATACTTCACGCAAAACTTCTCTTATAGATATAGTGCCAAAACGTAAATCAACGCTTAAGTGTGAACATATATCAATATCTAAAAAATCCCGCATTTCACTATATTTTGAAATATTTTTTTTAAAAATTTCAAGCTTTTGTTGTGGGTTTATAATATGTAGATTTTGTGTTTTAAACCCAATTGACTCTATGTTTAAAGGAAGCTTTGATATATCTGTATCTATCTTAGTTATGCCCTCATAATCACTCTTGATTAAGATATTTCCAGTAACTTCTTTCTCTTTTAAATCTTTTGTAATTAGTGCAACTCTAGCTTTTTTATAAAACGGTGTAAATACAAAATATGGCGAGCCATTATCTTTGAGAACTTCTTTTGGTTTAAAAATATATGTGTCATGCAAATATTTAAAGTGAAGTTTGTGCGATATAAGAAGGTCTCTATTTTTTGCGTAACTATCATAATCCCCCGATGCAACAACCTCATCAAATCCACTTAATTGCTCAAAAACGGCCTCTGGAGTGCCATAAAATATCTTCAGATTTAGCCCGATGGATTGCAAATCAATCTTTAGTTTAAAGACATAATGAAATATAAAAGTTACTCTTCTATCATCTTTATGCAAATCTTTTAAGATATTTACATCAAAGATAAAGATAGGTAAAACCTCCCCGCCAAAAGAGAGAAGAGGATTATCTTTTACTCTTAAATCTCGCCTAAACCAAAGTATTCTTCTCAAAAAAAATCTCTATTTAGAACTAAGTAAGCTTGAGCGTAGAGCTAACTCTTTTGGATATGGCTCTAAAAATACCTGCCCTAAAATGTAGCTAGTATTATACTTTTTAGCATAGAGTTTTATAGTTGAGAGAGGAACAATTATAGGTACTATTTTTTGTGCATACTCGTCTATTTGTTTATGTAAAATCTCTTTTTCAACACTGCTTAACTCATTTTTAAAAAACCCGCTCATATGTTCTAACACATTTCTGTTTCTCTTGATAGAGCTTTTTTTAGAGATAGCTAGTTTGAAGTTGTACTCATAGTTTGAGAAAAGCTCATGAAATAAAAGCTTCTCATGATTTGCTACTATATTCCCGAGGACTCTATATAACTTCTCATCTTTTGCTTGAAGCAAAAATTTATTTTTCATATGAAAATCAACGAGCATCTTCATAGTTGGGTTATTGTTTTTTAAAACTTCAAATGAGTTATAGGCAAAGAGTTGCATGATAAAATTCTCTCTTAGCCAATCATCTTCAAGCTTCCCCTCCTCTTGCATCGGTAAAAGTGGAAATTTTTCTCTACACAATCCTGCAAAGAGTCCATCCACTTCTGAGTCTTGAGCTGAGTTGTCTATCTGGACTTTGGTACTTCCTAATCCACAACTAGGAGAGCGAGCTTTAAATATGATGCCGCTAAGGTTTGTAGTTGAAATATTATTAAGTTCACTATTGGATTTATCGAGTAGCTCTTTGGTTAAATCTATATCGCCATCATTTGTAATCACTAGAATTTCACCATCTTTTTTTACAAGTCTTACAGATGGTCTTGGAGTACCAAAAGCCAGTGCTTCAGGACAAAATGGGATAAATGTAGCATACTTTGCTAGTTCATTAGTTATAAACAGTGATTGCCTATCTCCACCGTCATATCTTACTTTTATGCCTATAAGACAAGCGGATACGGCTATATGCATTTGATATTACACATAAATATGAGCAAGTCCCATATTTATGGCAGGGACACATGTGTCCCTACAACCCCCTAAGGCTACCCGCTTAAGCGGGAGAGTAAATTTAATATCATACATTTTTACTCCTCAATTACGCCATATTCATTCCACCATTTACTTTTAATGTCTCACCAGTTATATAACTTGAATGATCTGAGAGTAAAAATGCTGTAGCTTCAGCTATTTCGCTAGGGTTTCCAAAACGTCCCATTGGGATTTTTGATGTAAAGCCCTCTTTAATCTGATCAGTTAGAACATCAGTCATCTCTGTTGCTATAAAACCCGGAGTGATTGTGTTGTAACGGATACCACTTGACGCTGCTTCAAGAGCAAAACTCTTAGTCATTGCTATTACTCCACCTTTACTTGCTGCATAGTTAGTCTGGCCTGCATTTCCAGTCTCACCAACAATTGAAGAGATATTTACAACTGAACCACTCTTCTTCTTTCTCATAACTTTCATAGCTTCACGACAACCTATAAAACATGAGAGAAGGTTTGCATTTATAACCGACATAAAATCTTCACTCTTCATACGAAGTGCTAATTTGTCATTTGTAATTCCTGCATTGTTTACAAGGTAACTAAGCTCTCCATCACAATCAATTATAGTTTTTATAGCATCAACAAACGCCTCTTCACAGCTTACATCAAAGCCGATAACAGCGGCATGTCCGCCCTCTGCTTCGATAGCATCTTTTATAGCGTCAGCCTCTGCTGCACCACTTCTATAGTTTATCCAAACCTTAAGTCCATATCCAGCTAAAACCTTTGCTATCTCTGCACCAATACCACGGCTAGAACCCGTTACTAAAACATTTTTTCCGCTAAATTTCATACTATTCTCCTTAATTTTAAACTAAACTATGATCCATCTCTTTAGGGATTTCTAGTCCCATAAGCTTTAAGATAGTTGGCGCTATGTTATTAAGAGCACCATCTTCTACTTTACTTACTCCCTCTGCTTCAACAAAACACCACACTTTTCCAACCGTATGATTTGTCAAAACATTGCCATCACTATCTATCATCTCTTCGCAATTTCCATGGTCTGATGTGATAACAACGGCATAATCCATCTCTTTTGCTTTTTGTAAAATCAACCCAAGCTGAGTATCCACTGCATTTACTGCTATTTTAGCTGCTTCAAAGTTTCCAGTGTGCCCAACCATATCGCCATTTGCAAAGTTTACAACTATAAAATCATACGCCTCGTCCATACCCTTTAGTACAACTTCACCAACTTCAAATGCACTCATTTGAGGCTTTTCATCATATGTTTTTACATTTGGTGAGGGAATAAGAACTCTTGTCTCATTCTCATATGGTTCATCAATACCGCCATTAAAGAAGAATGTTACATGCGCATATTTTTCAGTCTCGGCCGTATGAAGCTGTCTTAATCCAGCATCTGAAATAACTTCACTAAGAGTGTTTTTTGGTGAATCTTTTTTAAAAAGCACTGGATAAGTGAAACTTTTATCATACTCTGTAATTGTCGCTATATGTAACTTTATATCAGATTTTGTAAATGCACTAAAATCACTACCGCCAATAGCTGTTGCAATTTCACGCATTCTATCACTTCTAAAGTTTATCATCAAAACACTATCACCATCTCTCATGCCATCATATCCACTAAAAGCGGTGGGTTCTATAAACTCATCTGTCTCACTTCTTGCGTATGAAACGTCAATATATCCTGATGGACTTAAAGTGGTTTTTGGCTTAGCATTTACTATTGCCTCATAACCTTTTTGAACTCTATCCCAACGGTTATCTCTATCCATTGAGTAAAAACGTCCAGAGATAGTTGCTATCTTTACACTCTCACTCAAATGTTTATCAACCAGCCCAAGATACTTTTTAGCAGAAATTGGAGAGACATCTCTACCATCTGTAATAAGATGTAGATATACCTCTTTACCCTCTTTTGCTGCGATATCAGCAATACCCATAAAATGGTCTATATGTGAATGTACTCCACCATCGCTCATTAGCCCTACAAGATGAAGCCTTGGAGATTTTGTTAAAAGTTCTTTAAAGACCTCATTATCTCTAAATCTATTTTCACTCAAAGCAAGTGAGATTTTTACCAAATCTTGATAAAGAACTCTACCGCTTCCTATGCTCATATGCCCTACTTCAGAGTTTCCCATCTGCCCTTTTGGAAGCCCGACGCTAAGCCCATAAGTGCTAATTAAAGAGTGAGGAGTATTTAAAAATAGTTTGTCATATGTTGGCTTTTGTGCATGATAAAATGCGTTATGTTCCACTTCTGATGAGTAACCAATACCATCAGTAATGACTAAAATTGCTTTTTTTGCCAATATATTTCCTTAATAATAAAAGTTTTATGCAATTATACTATAATGTCATTTTTTATTTGATTACGCATTAAAATGAGTAAAATCCATTTTATGGCAAGGACATAAATGTCCTTTGCAAACCCCTAAAGCTTTTTGCATAAATGCAAAAGATTTACTTTAATAAGGACTACCCACTTTGCTGTACTGGCTCTCAGAAATATTTCACATCAACCTACTTGGATACATAACAATACGCGCTGGGATAGCTTTCTTTTTAGCACTTTTTTTTACACTTTTTTTAATGCCTCGTTTTATAAGATGGGCACAATCAACCTCTAGTCTTCAGCCGATTAATGAGTGGGCACCGCAGAGACATCAAAGCAAAGCAAAAACGCCAACAATGGGCGGAGTTGTTTTTATCTTTTCAACTATTTTAGCTTCACTTATTAGCATAAAATTCTCAAACCTTTATGCAGTTGGTGCAGTTGTAACTCTTATCTTTTTTGCTCTAATTGGCTTTCAAGACGATATTGCAAAAATCAAGAAAAATGAGAATCTAGCTGGATTAAAAGCTAGAACAAAACTACTTTTACAGACTGGTTTTGCACTTATAATCTCTATCTTTTTATATAAGTTCTCTGATTTTAACACATCTCTTTATGTTCCATTTTTGAAAAATCCTCTATTTGATATGGGTATTTTTGCTATCTTTTTTTGGACTGTTGTAATTATTGCAACTTCAAATGCAGTTAACCTAACTGATGGTCTTGATGGTCTAGCAACTGTTCCTTCTATTACTGCTCTTGCAACTCTTAGCGTTATCATATACATAACAGGAAATGCAAGTATAAGCTCTTATCTACTTATGCCAAATATAAATATAGGTGAAGTTGTTATAGTCTCTAGTGCCCTTATAGGCGCTTTGAGCGGGTTTTTATGGTACAACTGCCATCCTGCTGAAGTTTTTATGGGAGATAGCGGCTCACTTACAATTGGCGCTTTTTTAGGCTATCTTGCCATTATCTCTAAGAGTGAAATTTTGCTTCTTCTTATAGGCTCTATTTTTGTCATAGAGACTCTCTCTGTGATTCTTCAAGTAGGAAGTTATAAGTTTAGAAAAAAAAGAGTCTTTTTAATGGCGCCAATACATCATCATTTTGAGATGAAAGATTGGGCGGAAAATAAGATAATAGTACGATTTTGGATTATAGCAACACTATCAAATATAGTAGCGCTCATCACTCTAAAGATTCGCTAATGCAAAGAGTATCTCTCTTTGGTTATGGTAAAACTACAAAAGCTCTCTCAAAGCTCTTTAAAAACCCTATTTTTTATGATGATAAATGCACAAAACCATTCGCTGATGAAGATGGCTTTAGAGTAAAACCAGCTTCAGAGTTCAATCCATCTTACTCAGATTTAGAGATACCCTCCCCCGGAATTGCACCCTCAAACGCGCTTATTAAAAGAGCAAAAAACCTCATAAGTGAGTATGACTGTTTCGTAAATGCAGCACCTCTTGCTATCTGGATAAGCGGAACAAACGGAAAAACAACAACTACACAAATGATGCAGCACTTGCTCAAAGACAGAGGCTCTTTTGAGGGTGGAAATATAGGAACTCCGCTGGCTGATTTGGATCAAAATGCTCAAATTTGGATACTAGAGACTAGCTCATTTACTATCCACTACACAAACAAAGCTTCACCAAACATATATGTTCTTCTCCCAATTACACCAGATCACTTAAGCTGGCACGGAGATATGGATGAGTATGTAAAAGCAAAGTTAAAACCTCTTTCCAAAATGAGAGAGGGTGAAGTTGCAATCATTCCAAAAGCTTACAAAGATGTCGTAAAAAGTTCTGCTTATATTATCTTCTATGAAGATGAGAAAGATTTAGCCGAGCACTTTGATATAGATACAAACAGAGTCAGTTTTAAAGGTGCATTTTTGATGGATGCACTCTTAGCTATGGCGGTTGATAAGATACTCTTTGATAGAGTAGATTATGAAAAGATAAACTCATTTGTTATAGATCCGCATAGACAAGAAGAACTCCGCGACTCTAAAGGCCGACTTTGGGTAAATGACACAAAAGCTACAAACTTAGATGCAACTATAGTTGCTATGAAGCGTTATAGTGGCTCTTTTGTACATCTTATTTTAGGTGGCGATGACAAGGGCGTGGATTTAAATGAACTGTTTGTTTTTTTACAAAATTGTAATGTCAAGATTTATAATATTGGTTCAAACAAAGAAAAACTCTCAGAGCTTGCAAAAAAATACACTGTAGAGTTTGAGCTTTGTAAAAATTTAGTAGATGCAGTTGAGAAAATAGATAAAAATTTAAAAGATGATGAAGTCGCACTTCTCTCTCCAGCAGCAGCTAGCCTCGATGAGTTTAAATCTTACGCTCACAGAGGCGATCAGTTTAAAGATACTATAAAAGGATTAAAATGAAAAGAGTAGCAATACTGGCTTCTTATAATGGAAGTGGTTTTGAAGCACTATATAACGCAGCAAAAAAAAGTGAGCTTTCGATAGAGATTCCTCTTATAATCTCAAATAACAGCAGTGCAAAAGTTATAGAAAAAGCTAAAAATTACGGTATTGACAGCTTTATTGTAAACTCAAAAACAGCTGATAATCCAGATGAAAAAATAGAAGAGTTATTAAAAGAGTATCAGTGCGAATACCTCTTTTTATCTGGCTACATGAAAAAGGTTAGCGTAAATATTGTAAAAAATTTTAAAGTTATAAACTCTCACCCAGCATTGCTACCAAACTATGGTGGGGAAGGAATGTATGGACGTTTTGTCCATGAAGCTGTAATAAAAAGTGGTGAGAAAATAAGTGGCGTGACTGTTCATGAAGTCAATGAAAATTATGATGATGGAAAGATTATTTTGCAAAAAAAACTTCAACTAGAAGAAAATGAAAGCGTTGACTCGCTAGAGACAAAGATTAAAAATCTTGAACAAATTACAATAGTAGAAGCATTTAAAAACATTTAACCTTACTTAAAGCTAACTTTCAGTCCTCCTTCGATAAAATTGCGCTCTTTAAAAGATGGCCAATTAGCTCAGTCGGTAGAGCAAATGACTGAAAATCATTGTGTCCTTGGTTCGATTCCGAGATTGGCCACCACCACTTTTGAAGACTTCTAAATTTTATTATGGCCAATTAGCTCAGTCGGTAGAGCAAATGACTGAAAATCATTGTGTCCTTGGTTCGATTCCGAGATTGGCCACCACCTTTTGTATCAAAATAATCTTATTTACACAATATTTTTAAAACACTGCTATAATTCCACTCAATGGGGCTGACCTGGTTTCGACGGGATCAAGTAGCTTCTAATTGCATGTCGGACTGAGCATTTCCGTTACGCGGCTCAACTTGCTTAAACGCAAACAATACAAATTATCGCCCAGCTTACGCAGTAGCTTAAGTTTTAACCCCTCGAAAGAGGCGGGCTGCTTCACCTATGGACTCTGGATAGATAGGATTCGAAGTATAACCCTTATGCAGATATACTTTACGTTTGTCTCGGACGTAAAAAGAAACTTAGAGGCTCGTCTTGTGTAACTTTGCAAGCTGTGTGAAGCAAGATTAAAAAATAAACAACTTTACTAAACATGTAGACGTTAGGAGTAGCGTGGTTTCGGACTGGAGTTCGATCCTCCACAGCTCCACCATTACAAACTTATTTCAAATATTTATCCTTTTTTACATCATAATTTTAACAACCCCTCAGCACTTATTCTGTATAATCGCCCATAAATTTTTCAAAAGGTATAACATGCGCGGTTATAAAATTTTTGCTGGTTCGGCTAGCGTTGAATTTGCAAAAGAGGTATGTCAAATATTAGATGCTCCATTGGCTAAGGCTGATATTAAAAAGTTTAGTGATGGTGAAATCTCTGTTCAAATCGCTGAGAGTGTACGTGGAAGAGATGTCTTTATCGTCCAATCAACTGGCGCTCCTTCAAACGACAACTTAATGGAGCTCCTTATTATGACTGATGCACTTCGTCGCTCATCTGCTTCAAGCATTACAGCTGTTGTGCCTTACTATGGCTATGCAAGACAAGACAGAAAAGCTGCTCCTCGTGTTCCAATTACTGCAAGATTAGTTGCTGACATGTATGAAGCTGCTGGAATTGATAGAGTTGTAACTATAGACTTACATGCTGGGCAAATTCAAGGCTTTTTTAACATTCCAGTTGATAACCTTTATGGCTCTGTAACTTTTGAAAATTATATAAGAAGTAAAAATCTAAAAAATCCAATCATCGCTTCTCCAGATATTGGCGGTGTTGCACGCGCTAGATACTTTGCACAAAGAATGGGCCTTGAGATGGTAATAGTTGATAAACGCCGTGAAAAAGCTAATGAGAGCGAAGTTATGAATATTATCGGTGATGTTGATGGCAAAGATGTAATCATTATTGATGACATGGTTGACACTGCTGGAACTATGGTAAAAGCGGCTACTGCTCTTAAGAACAAAGGAGCTACCTCTGTAATAGCATGTGCAACACATGCAGTTCTTAGTGGAAAAGCTTATGAAAATATCGAAAACGGTGAGCTAGATGAGCTAATCATCACAAATACGCTAGAGTCAAAACCTCACAAAAAAATCATTGTTTTAACAGTAGCGCCTCTTTTTGCAGAGGTTATACGCAGAGTTTATCACAATGAGAGTGTAAATAGTCTCTTTTCGTAACTAAAGGAATTAATTGAAAAACATTAGAAATTTTTCTATCATAGCGCATATTGACCATGGCAAGAGTACTTTAGCAGACCGCATTATTCAAGAGTGTGGATCAGTTAGTGAGCGAGAGCTTGGTAAGCAGATGATGGACACAATGGACATTGAAAAAGAGCGCGGAATTACCATAAAAGCGCAAAGTGTTAGACTTGATTATGTCAAAGATGGCGAGCACTATATCTTAAACCTCATCGACACTCCCGGCCACGTTGACTTCTCTTATGAAGTTAGCAAATCTCTAGCTTCAAGTGATGGCGCACTTTTAATAGTTGACGCTGCTCAAGGGGTTGAAGCGCAAACTATTGCAAACGTTTATCTAGCTATGGAGAACAACTTAACGCTTATTCCAGTTATAAACAAAATAGATCTTCCAGCAGCTGACCCTATAAAAGTAGCAGAAGAGATAGAGACAAGTATCGGTATAGATGCAACTGACGCTATATTGGTCTCGGCAAAAACAGGAGTTGGTATTCGTGAGCTTATAGATGCTATTGTTGATCGTATCCCTGCACCAGTTGGAGATACAAATGCTACAACAAAAGCTATCATCTATGATTCATGGTTTGACCCATATCTAGGTGCATTGGCACTTGCTCGTGTTTTTGATGGCGAGATAAGAGTAAAACAAAAAGTAAGACTGATGAGTAACGGTGAAGAGCATGAAGTTCTTGATCTCATGTATCCACATCCACTAAAGCGTAAAAAAACTTCTGTTATAAAAAGCGGTGAGATAGGAATTGTTGTTTTAGGATTAAAAGGGGTTCATGTTATAAATGTAGGCGACACTATTACTGATGCTAAAAATCCTACTTTAGAGCCTGTTTTAAAATATGAAGCGGCAAAACCTTTTGTATTTGCTGGAATATATCCGATAGATACTGATAAATTTGAAGATTTACGTGAAGCGCTTGATAAACTAAAACTAAATGACTCTTCACTCTCTTATGAGCCTGAAACATCAGTAGCTCTTGGTTTTGGCTTTCGTGTTGGCTTTTTGGGAATGCTTCATATGGAAGTTATCAAAGAAAGACTTGAGCGTGAGTTTGACCTTGATTTGATAGCTACTGCTCCATCAGTTGTTTACAATGTTTATCTAACAGATAACACGATGGTAGAGGTGCAAAATCCTTCAGAACTTCCTCATATAAGTAGAATCGAGCGCATAGAAGAGCCTTATGTAAAAGCAACTGTTATAACTCCAACTGAATATCTTGGAAACATCATAAATCTTTTAGTTGCAAAAAGAGGCGCTCAAGATAAGATGACTTATCTAAACGAGACTAGAGTTATGCTTGAGTACTCACTTCCTATGAATGAAATAGTCGTTGATTTCTATGACAAACTAAAGTCTATCTCAAAAGGCTACGCTAGTTTTGATTATGAGCCTATTGGTTTTAGAGAGGGCGATTTGGTCAAGCTTGATGTTGTAGTTGCTGGAGAGATTGTTGATGCGCTTAGTATCATTGTTCATAGAAGTGCGGCTGAGCATCGCGGTCGCGCACTTGTAAAAAACATGAAAGAGATAGTTCCTCGTCAACTCTTTGAAGTAGCTATTCAGGCTTCACTTGGAAACAGAGTAATCGCTAGAGAAACCATAAAAAGTATGGGTAAAAACGTTACCGCAAAATGTTATGGTGGTGACATTACCAGAAAAAGAAAGCTTTTAGAGAAACAAAAAGAGGGTAAAAAAAGAATGAAATCTATCGGAAAAGTTCAGTTGCCACAAGAGGCGTTTATGTCTGTACTTAAGATGGACTAAAGAAGATAATTTGCGCTGCTTGATGTGTGAGAATTTATCTCTTTCACATATCTGCAAAAAGTGTCAAAGCACTTTTTTAACTCCCTCCATTTATAGAAGAAAAATCTTTCAAGATATAGAAGTTATCTCCTTTTACAAATACAGCGATATAAAAAACTTGCTTCATACAAAACACACTGATTTGGGTTACTACATCTATACTATTTTAGCAAAGAACTCACTTGCAAAATTTGCTTCAGAGTTCTCTTATGAACATCAGTTAACTTCCATCGCTATTGATGATACTTTAAGTGACGCATACTCTCATACTGCTATACTTAACAAAGCCCTAAAGAGCGACTTTATATCGCCTAAATTCAACAAACTAAGAGCAAAAAACAGGGTGAGTTACTCTGGAAAAAGTAGAGAGTTTAGGATGTTAAATCCTAGAAATTTTGAGCTTAAAGATTTTAAAGAAAAAGAGCTTATTTTGGTTGATGATATAGTAACAACAGGCTCAACTTTTACTCAAGCCATTTCACTACTGCACTCAAAAGAGAAAAATATTCTTTTTTGCCTCTCCTTAGCTGATGCAAGTGTAAAATAAGCAATAGCTATATATACTTTGTACATACTATAAATATTGAGGTTAATTTTGAAGTTTTTGGTTATCTTATCGCTACTACTCTCATCTGTCTATGCACAGGAGAGCAACCTTGATGACCTCCTATCAAAGTATCGCCAAGCAAATGAACTTCATAACGAAACAAAAGATGAAAAATCTGGGCATGTTATAGTATATTCTCGCTCAGACTTAGACAAAATGCAGGCGTATACTCTTAATGATGTACTAAAGACTATCAAGCTATTTACTCTAAAGAGCACAAATTTTGGCCTTACCTCGTTAGTTAAAACTCCATATGCAGAAAGCTCTATGCCCTCTATAAAAATATATATAAACTCTTATGAGTTATCATCCATTACCACTGGTTCTGGACTAGCACAATATGGAAAGATGGGGCTTAACCACATAGATCACATTGAGATATATCAAGCTTCAAATACGATAAGTTTTCATGGAGAATCTGGAAATATGGTTATAAAGTTATATACTAAAGATCCATCAAAAGAGAACGCAACCGTTCTTCAAGCCTCTGCAGACTCAAAGGGTGGCACTAGAGGTCAAATCATAGACGCTCAAAGCTTTGATGAGTACTCCTACTTGGCAAATGCTGATGTAAGTAATAGTAACTACGATGAGCAAATTAGCCCGAACGGAAGTCTTTATTCAAGAGATGGAAATAGAGGTCAGTTCTACTTTAACTTTACAAAAAAAGATGATTACATTATAGAAGGCGGAGCTTCAGTTGAAGACTATAATCTTTACAGCGGATTTGCAAGTTCCATAACAGGCGGTGATATAAATACAAAGTATACTTATCTTAGTTTTACTAAACAATTTGAAAAAAATATAGAGCTTATTTTCTCTACTACTTATGAAACAGTGGATATAGCAAATACAGACTCTTTAGGAATAAATCTATTTGATGGTAGTTCGAGCAATGCTTTAGAGATACAAAATGGCTCTTTCACACATGATTTAGTATTGCAAAAAAGAGATACATATAAAGACAACAACCTTCTTTATGGTATTCAAATAAAGAAAAAAGCCTTTTTCTTGGATTCATTTAAAAGTAACGGTGTAGAAAAGCCTATTATCCTTGGCCCAAAAAACCTCGATATATATATGCTCTTTTTT
This sequence comes from Sulfurimonas sp., assembly GCF_028694895.1. Taxonomy (GTDB): domain Bacteria; phylum Campylobacterota; class Campylobacteria; order Campylobacterales; family Sulfurimonadaceae; genus Sulfurimonas. The sequence goes on from NZ_JAQVKA010000008.1 coordinate 31,593, forward strand.
GAAGATACATACAGCATAAATGATAGTAACAAAATCACCTTTAGCACAAAGTTTGATCACTTTGAGAATCATGCTACAAAATCAACTACAGAAAATATTTTACGTCTTGCATATATCTCAAGGTTAAATGATGAGCTATCTGTTAAAACTATTATTCAAAATGGATATGTTTATCCTCTTGCAACACAAACAACTTTCTCTCCGCTATACAACATAAATCCAAACCTAGAGAGATCAAAGGTGAGTATTGCAAAAGCAGAAATAGAATATGAAAAAGATGATTTAACATTAACTCTTGGAGCAGCCGCATCGAAGTCTAAAAATAATATTGTTTTCAATCCCACACTAAATATGTATGTAAATAATGATAGTAGTTCTGATTTTTCTCAAATGTCTTTGGGTACAGAGTATAGATTTAGCTCAGAAAATAAAATCATACTAGAATACTTCAAAGCCTTCAAAGAAAATGGCAATCTATCTTCAGACTCTGGCGCCCTGCTTCAACTATACACTACATATGGCAAGTTTGATATCTATAATGAGCTTGTATATAGATCATCGTATAGAGGAATAGATAATGTTTATGTTGATGATGGTTATGATTATACAGCGGGGGCAATCTATCACCATAATAAAGATATAAATATAAAACTAAAAGGTGAGAATCTCTTTGATAAGGCAATAGAGAGTAGTATTAAAGGAGTGAGTATCCCTTCTCTTGAGAGAAGATTGATCTTAACACTGGAGTATATTTTTTAAATGAAGATATTTTTACTCTCCCTACTTTTAGCACTAACGCTTTTTTCAAACGAAAACAAAGAGACTATTCAAGTAGAAATTTTAGAGAAAATTTTTCAAAATATCTCTTTAGATGATAAGATAGTAATATGGTCTGATAATAAAAATATAATTCAAGAGTTTGAAAAAAGAGCCCACTTCTCTACGACTGAGGAGTGCCAAAAAGCTTCAATAATTGTACTTGAAGATAAGAAAAATTTAAAAGAAGGCTCTTGTGATAAAGCTATTTTTGTACTTAATTATGAGCTTTTAAAAGAGATTCCTAGAAGTTTTGGCTCGATGTTTTGGAAAAAAGGCAGACCAAACATTGTAATAATTGAGCCAAGAATAAAAGAGCAAAATATCTCAATATCTAAAAAACTTGACATATATAAAGAAGAAAAGATATGGTAAGAAAAAGGGGACTAGTAGTCTTTTCTCTGCTCTTTATGCTTGGGCTATTTTTAGCATATACTTATAATGCTATTTCAAAAGCAAAAGAGACTATTTTTGAGCGCATTGAAAAGCATGAGATAGATCATATATCTTTAGTCTTGCAAAATCTACAAAAAGACATATGCGCAAATAATCCAATTACGGATCAAGAGGGTTTAGTCTCTTTTTTTGAGCAAAAACAAAATAGAGAAAAATATGAGCATATTCTCTCAATGGCGCTATCTTCGGATGTTAAATATTCATATATATTATATAAAGACGATGAGAATAAGTTTAGATTTTTACTTGATGCATCAAAAACAGACAAAGCAAACTTCAACCAAAAATTTGATATTAATTTAAAAGAGTATAACCTTATCTACACGCTAAAAGAGCCTCAAATTATAAAACAAAAAAATATTGAAAACATCTATGTAACCTATCTTTACCCGATTATAAGCAGCAGTGGGGTTGTCGTTGGATTTTTTAACATAGACTTTACAACAGATATAAAGATGATTATTTTAGACTCTATCAAACCTCTAGAAGCCTTTTTTAACATACTAACTATCTTCATATTTATATTTATTGGTGTTGCACTTGTGCAAATCTTTCACTACTTTATAACTAGAAAAAAGATTTTTACAGATACTCTTACAAACACATTTAACAGAAACTATCTCGAAGAGATAGAGCATGTACTAAACCTCGAAAAATATTCTGTTGCCATACTTGATTTGGATAAATTTAAATTTATCAATGATACATACGGGCATAAAGCTGGAGATTATATTCTCTCCCATGTCAGTGCTATATTTAAAGATTCCATTAGAGATAGTGACATATTAGTTCGTTATGGAGGAGAGGAGTTCTTACTTCTTATAAACAACAGAGACGATTCAAAATCAAACTTAAATATTTGTGAGAGAATAAGAAGCAATATTGCTCAAGAAAATTTTTCATTTGATGGACATGATATAAAAGTAACTCTCTCTATGGGAGTTCACAAGCATCCATCCCTAGAAAAAAATCTCCAAGAAGCTATCAAAATAGCTGATAAGATGCTTTATGAAGCAAAACGTAGTGGTAGAAATAAAATAGTTATTTATGATGAGAAACTAAGTAGCTACTCATCAGCATCTTCTTCTGCAAAATATCTGAGCTTTGTAAAAGAGGCTTTAGATGAAAATCGTATAATATGCCACTATCAACCTATATACAATCATAAAACAGGAGAGATTTTTAAATATGAAGCTCTTGTTCGAATTATTGATAAAGATGGAAAAACAGTTATGCCTATGAGTTTTATGCCATATATAAAGCTCACAAACATGCACTATAAGCTCACGCAAAGAATCCTATCTCTAGTTTTAGATAAGTTTAAAGAGAACCAACTTCTTGTAAGTATAAATATTAATTTCTCAGATTTAATGAATCCAGATATTGAACAAAGCATTGTAAGGGCACTAAAATCAAACCATCACTTAGCTTCTAGAGTAACTTTTGAGATACTAGAGAGTGATGAGATTGATAATATTGAGCTCTTTAAACAAAAGATTCATCTTCTTCATTCACTAAAAGCAAAAGTCTCTATTGATGATTTTGGCAGCGGATACTCAAACTTTAAAAGCGTTATTGATGTTGAAGCAAATTTTCTAAAAATTGATGGCTCTTTAATTAAAAACATAGATGTAAATAGTAAAGATTTCAAAGTGGTCAAGAGCATCATACACTTTGCAGCACAGAGCAACATGCAGACAATCGCTGAGTTTGTGCACTCAAGAGAAGTTTATGAGAAGCTTCTTCTTTTAGATATAGACTACATGCAAGGTTACTATATATCTAAGCCAGAAGCTCATCTAGTTTTAAAAAATGAGCTTTTTAAAACAGTTTTTTAAATAATTTATCAACTTTTTCTATTACTTTTTTACCAGTTTCTGATTTTAAAAATTTCTCTAAATCAATACTAACTTTTGGAGAGTTGATATCTCCGTTAAGATTTGCATGTATTGTGTCATTTTTTATAACTATAGTTAAATCAGAATTCATCTGATTTGTTTTAGTGTTTAGCTTTGCATCTTTTGTTGTAAGTGCCGTCTCTTTTGAGCGCATATCAAGTGAAGCTAAGATGTTTTCTTTGTTTATCTTTGCACCCACTTTTCCATTGAAGTTTTCTCTATACATATCAACTTTTGTAAACTGCTTGATTAAATCAAATGTTTGATTTTTTGTAAACACTGCGTTTAAAATATCTCCATTAACCTCGCCCTTACTTTGAGCTAAATTGTAATTTACTTTTGCGTTTAATGTAGCATCAACTAACTCTGGACGCATTAACATATATAGAAGTTTCATTGTTTTTACGTCACTTATATTTGCACTAAAATCATCATTATGAAGTTTTGCATCTAATACTCCACCAGATATGTTTGAGTGAAGTGCAAAATCTAAATCTTCCGCCTTTGAAAGCTCTCCATTTCCGACAAATCCACCTCGCATATGCTGTCCTGTTACGAAGTAAAGATTATTTAACTCATTTACACTAATCATATAATCACTCTTTAGTGAGCCATCTTTTATGTTAAATTTTGCACTCTTTATATCAAGGTTTGCAAGATTAGAGTTAAAATTAACCTTTGTATCTGCCATAGAGCCTTTTAAAACTGTAGTAGTCTTGGCGCTAAAAGTACTTCTTGGCATAGCAGATGAGAACTCATACGCTTTACTTAGATAAGCAGAGTCAAAAACTCCATTTGTGATGCTACTCTTCACCTCACCCTTTAATGAATCCACTCTTGCATCGCTAATATCTGCGTCAAGTGAAAGAAGTGCATCAGCGTAGTGTGGTTGTTTTACCATATAGAGAAGTTTTGCAACATCAAGATTTACTATCTTTGCTCTAAGTGACTCTGGAGCGAAATCTTTTAACACCGCTTCAATTGTAGTTTGTGAAGAAGCCACATCGCTATTTGCTTGAACTACAAGCTTACTTTTATCTCCATTTAGTGTTCCATTTAACTTTAGTGCGCCTCTAATATCTGCGCCACTGATAGGCTTTAGTACTTCTAAATCTTTTACATCAAGCGCGTATTTTATATCAGCTTTAAAAGGCTCTGGAGTAAGTGTTCCTGAACTACTTATCTTAAAAAGATTTGATACCAAATCATAGTTATATACTACATCATCACCCTTGAGTTTTGCATCAAGGTTCATGTCAAAAGAAGTTTTTGGAACAGTTACATTAAAATCACTCTTCATAAACTCTGGATTTATAACTCCATTTTTAGTAGAGAGTTTTATCTCTCCATCGAGTTTATGAGGAGTTATGTTTTTGAGATTTATATCAAGATTTATATCTGCTACTGCATATGGGTTTTTAGCTCCCATATAAAGCAGTGAAGAGAGTTTTGCGTTTTTCATATTTGCAATAATTGAAGTTGGATTTAAATCACTAAGCTCAACGTGGTAAGAGGTGTCACTCTGCCCTACACTACTTTTTCCATCTATTGTCATAAAAGCCAAATCGCCTTTTACCGCTCCATCTGTGTTAAATGATCCATTTAAAGGCATATTTAAAATCGGCTCTAAAGATTTGAGATTTTTAAAGTCTATCTCATAATTTATATCAAAAGATTTTGCAAAAATTGAGTAACTGCCTTTTGCGATTACTAAGTTGTCTTTAGCAAGTTCAAGCACTACTTCAAAATCACTCATACTAAGTAAAAAAGTATTTAATTTACTCTCAACCTTCGTCTGCTCTTGTATCTTCGCCTCTATGATAGGTTTAAGTAAACTATTTCCAACTGGTGTAAAAGCAACTACATAAAGGGCTATAACTAAAAGTAAAATCAGTCCAACTACCCAAGCTAAATATTTCATACAATCTCCAATAATTTTTTATATATAATAATACTATAAAATGTCATCTCTTTAGTAACTCATACTTGATACTAATAGACTAAAGTTAATTGATATAAAAACATTTAGCTTTTACTTGACATTGTTACACTCAATATGTATAATTGTAACATCTTTTAAAAAGGAGTAATTTAACAGCTATGTCACAAGAAAATAAAGAAGAGCTTCAAAGTGAAACTCAAGTAACAAAAGAGGAAACTCCACAAACAAATGAAGCTGCTGCCGAGGCAGAAGCAATTGAGAATGAGTTTGACCTTTTACAAGGGGAGATGACTTCTCTAAAAGATAAGTATGCAAGAGTTCATGCAGACTTTGAAAACATTAAAAAAAGATTAGAAAAAGAGAAATATACAGCAGTTGAATATGCAAATGAGAAATTTGCAAAAGATTTGATTCCTGTTATGGATGCCCTACATATGGCTCTTTCATCTACAGCGTCAATTGTAGATTCAGCGGAACATCTTGAAAAGTTAAAAGAGGGTATTGAACTCACGCTAAAACAGCTCACTACAGCTCTAGAAAAACATGGTGTTACAATGGTTGCACATGATGCACCATTTGATCCAAATATTCATAATGCTATACAGAGCGTTGATAGTGATATAATAGATACTGGGCAAATAGTTCAGACTTTTCAAACTGGCTATAAGTATAAAGATAGACCTTTGCGCGAAGCAATGGTTGTAGTTGCGAATTAACTATTCGTTTTAGAAAAAATAAATTAAAATTAAGGAATTAAAATTATGAGCAAAGTAATTGGTATAGATTTAGGAACAACAAATTCATGTGTAGCAGTTTATGAGGGTGGCGAAGCTAAAATCATTCCTAACAAAGAGGGTAAAAACACAACTCCTTCAATTGTTGCATTTACAGATAAAGGCGAGGTTTTAGTAGGAGATCCTGCAAAACGTCAAGCGATTACTAACCCAAACAAGACTATCTCTTCAATCAAGAGAATTATGGGTCTTATGATGAGTGAAGAGAATGCTAAGTCTGCACACGACAAAGTAACGTATAACATTGTAGATAAAGATGGAATGGCAGCGGTTGATGTTGCTGGTAAGATTTATACTCCACAAGAGATTTCAGCAAAAATTTTATCAAAATTAAAAGAAGATGCTGAGGCTTATATCGGCTCAAGTGTAACTGACGCAGTTATTACAGTTCCAGCTTATTTTAATGATGCTCAAAGAAAAGCAACAAAAGATGCAGGAACAATTGCGGGACTAAATGTACTTCGTATCATCAACGAGCCAACAGCTTCAGCACTTGCTTATGGCTTAGAGAGCAAAGCAGAAGAGAATGTTCTTGTTTATGACCTTGGTGGTGGAACATTTGACGTTACAGTTTTAGAGATTAGTGATGGTACTTTTGAAGTTCTCTCAACTGATGGTAACGCATTTTTAGGTGGAGATGACTTTGACAACAAAATCGTTGATTATCTAAATGCTGAGTTCAAATCTTCTCATGGAATTGATCTTAAAAATGACAAAATGGCACTACAGCGTCTAAAAGATGCAGCTGAGAACGCTAAAAAAGAGCTCTCAAGTTCAACTGAAACAGAGATAAACTTACCATTTATCACTATGACAGAAGCTGGACCTCAACACTTAGTACTAAAACTTACTCGTGCTAAATTTGAGAGTATGATTGAAAAACTAATCGAAGAAACAATTAGCCATATCAAAACAGCTATGAAAGAGTCTGGCTTATCAAACAGTGATATCAAAGAGATTATCATGGTTGGTGGATCTATCCGCGTTCCACTTGCGCAAAAAATGGTTTCAGACTACTTTGGTGGAAAAACTCTAAACAAAAGTGTTAACCCTGATGAAGTTGTAGCTGCGGGTGCTGCTATTCAAGGTGGAGTTTTACGTGGAGATGTTAAAGATGTACTTCTTCTTGACGTTACGCCACTCTCACTTGGAATTGAGACTTTAGGTGGTGTTGCTACTAAGATAATTGAAAAAGGTACAACTATCCCTGTTAAAAAATCTCAAATCTTCTCAACAGCAGAAGATAACCAACCAGCTGTGAGCATCTCAGTTGTTCAAGGTGAGAGAGAGTTTGCAAAAGATAACAAATCTTTAGGTCTATTTGAGCTAGGAAACATTGCAGCAGCTCCAAGAGGTGTACCTCAGATTGAAGTTACATTTGACATCGATGCAAACGGTATTTTAACTGTTAGCTCAACTGATAAAGGAACTGGTAAATCTCAATCAATCACAATTAGTGGCTCTTCAGGATTAAGTGAAGAAGAGATTAACAAAATGGTTAAAGATGCAGAGCTTCACAAAGCAGAAGACTCAAAGAGAAAAGAGTTAGTTGAGCTTAAAAACCAAGCTGACGCACTTATCGCTCAAACTGAAAAATCATTAGGCGAGATGGGTGAGAAGATTGAAGCTGATGAGAAGGCAAAAATCGAGACAGCAATAACTGAGCTTAAAGATATTCTAAAAGATGAAAATGCTACAAAAGAGCAGATTGAAGCTAAGGTTAAGACTCTAACAGAAGCAAGTCATAAGATGGCTGAGCAAATGTATAAAAAAGAGCAAGGTGGTGAAGCTGGTGAGGCTGATACTTCAAAGAAAAAAAGCGACGATGACGTAATCGACGCAGAGATTGAGTAACCACCTATTCTTCCTCTCACACACTCAGTGTGAGAGCAATATTTTAAATCCCAACTTACTATTTTAAAGGTACATCGTGCTTTACAAAACTATGTTTTATGCGCTTATACTCTCTTTGTTTATATCTGGATGTTCCTCTCAACAACAAGCTCTAAAAGCACCTATAAAACTACCGCAATCAAAAAGCGATTATCAACCTGATAGTGGTTACTATTTTGTACTTATCCAAAAGGATAAACAAAAATGGAAGATTCTTGACATAAAGGACAAGCCTACACTAAGAAGAGCTAA
>NZ_JAQVKA010000058.1 GCF_028694895.1 Sulfurimonas sp.
ATAAGAGAGTCCATACTTACCAGCCTCACGTTCATCAGCATCTTCTTCGCTTACATCTCTCATCTCTTCAATCTCTGGATGACGGCCAAGAGCAGAATCATCAAATCCCATCTTTCCATCAAGCGCTAAAAATTCGCCACTTCCAGTTTTTACAAGTGGGTTGATTTCTATCATCTCTGCATCATTTTCCATATACAGTTTATATAGTTTTGAAGCAAAACTTATAAGTTTTTTCTGCTCATTTGGGTCTGTTATACCTAAACCAAAAACAAGCTCTCTTCCATGAAAACCTTGAAAACCAATAGCTGGGTCTACTGCTATTTTGATAATCTTCTCAGGAGTATTATGCGCAACATCTTCAATAGCCATACCGCCCTCAGTTGAAGCCATGATTACTGGCATTTCACGAGCACGATCAAGAACAACACCAAGATATAACTCTTCTTTTATATCAGCACCCTCTTCTATATATAGTTTTTGAACAAGTTTACCCTCAGGTCCTGTTTGATGAGTAACAAGAGTCATACCTAAAATCTCTTTAGATAGTTTTTCTACCTCTTCTAGTGAGCGAGCAAGTTTTACACCACCACCAAGACCTCTCCCACCAGCATGGATTTGAGCTTTTACAACCCAAACAGAACCACCTAGTGTCTCTGCATTAGCAACTGCTTGCTTTACGCTCTCAGCCATCAAACCTCTTGGAGTTGGTACGCCGTACTTTGCAAAAATTTGTTTTGCTTGATACTCATGTATATTCATATATTTTTTCCTTTGTTTAAATTTACGCTTTGGCAGAAAAAAGTTTAGTTTTTTCTGCACTGTTCTTTAGGCCTTAGGCGATATCATATCTGTTGGGATAACATATTTATCAAACTCCTCTGCACTCAGCAGACCGAGGTCAATTGCTGTTTGCTTTAGAGTTGAGCCATTTTTGTGTGCTGTTTTTGCAATCTTTGCTGCATTTTCATAACCTATATAAGGGTTAAGTGCAGTTACTAGCATTAGTGAATTATTAAGATAGAAATCTATCTTATCTTCAACTGGTTCAATTCCTACTGCACAATGATCATTAAAAGAAACGATAGAGTCTCCAAGTAAACGGCATGATTGTAAGAAGTTATAAGCGATTACTGGTTTAAATACATTTAACTGAAAATTTCCTTGACTAGCAGCAAAACCGATAGTTGTATCATTTCCCATAACTTGGCATGTAACCATAGTTACTGCTTCGCTTTGAGTAGGATTTACTTTTCCAGGCATAATAGAAGAACCAGGTTCATTCTCAGGAATAGTTATTTCTCCTATTCCACAACGAGGTCCTGAAGCTAACCAACGAACATCATTTGCTATCTTCATCATATCAGCTGATAGTGCCTTAAGTGCGCCATGAGCAAAAACAAGAGCGTCATGAGATGTAAGAGCATGAAACTTATTTGGAGCTGTTATAAAGTTATGTCCTGTAAGTTCAGTTAGTTTACGTGCTACTCTCTCTCCTAACTCTGGATGAGCATTTAAGCCTGTTCCAACAGCTGTTCCACCAAGAGCTAATTCACGAACAGCTTCTAGTGAATCTTTTGCCATCTTTTCACATTTATTTAGCATCTCAACCCAACCGCTAATCTCTTGTCCTAGTGTAAGAGGCGTTGCATCTTGAAGATGAGTACGTCCAATTTTAACGATAGAATCAAACTCTTTAGACTTCTTTATAAGTGTTGCTTTAAGCTTTGCAATCGCTGGTAAAACTCTAGTCTCAACCGCAATAACTGAAGCAACATGTAGCGCTGTTGGATATGTATCGTTTGAGCTTTGAGACTTATTTACATCATCATTTGGATGTACTAATCTCTCTACTCTAAAATCTCCGCCTAATATCTCTGTAGCACGAGATGCTAGAACTTCATTGTTATTCATGTTTGATTGTGTGCCTGAGCCTGTTTGCCAAACAACAAGCGGATACTCACTGTCTAACTTCCCAGCCAACATATCATCACAAGCTTGTGCAATTGCATCAGCCTTTTTAGCATCTAATTTGCCTAAATCTTTGTTTACAAGTGCAACAGCTTTTTTTAGGTACGAAAACGCTCTTGTTATCTCATAAGGCATCTTCTCTTCACCAATTGCAAAGTTTTCAATCGATCTTTGCGTTTGAGCAGCCCAATATGCGTCTATTGGTACTGCAATTTCACCCATTGTATCTTTTTCTATACGTGTGCCCAAACTATTACTCCCCTTTATCAAAAAATTTATTTTTATTTAGTGTATCAATTAAAGTTCTAACAGAGTTACATGAACCTTCAAACATAGCTTTCTCACTCTCATCAAGAGACATCTCTATAATCTTCTCAGCGCCATTTGCTCCAAGCATTACAGGAACTCCTGAAACTACATCTGAGTGACCATATTCACCTTCTAAGAAAACTGCACATGGATGAATCTGTTTTGTATCTTTTAAAATTGCTTCTACCATAAGAGCGGTTGCTTTAGCAGGAGCATAATAGGCTGAACCAGTCTTTAAATATCCAACAATCTCAGCACCGCCATTACGAGTACGAGTTACAATATCATTAATTTCAGCGCTAGACATAAGATCAGTCAAAGGAACACCAGCGACAGTTGAGTAACGAGCAAGTGGGACCATATCATCACCATGACCGCCCATAACTGAAGCACGAATTTGTCCTCCTCCGTATCCAAGTTTTTCTTGAATAAAGCTAGCCATTCTCGCACTATCTAAAATTCCAGCCATTCCAATTACACGGCTTCTTTCAAAACCACTCTCTTTAAGGGCTACATACGTCATAGCATCAAGTGGATTTGAGACCATAATTATGGTTGCATCAGGAGAATATTTTGCTACCCCTGCTATTACATCTTTTGTAATATTTGCATTTATCATAAGCAAATCATCGCGGCTCATACCTGGAAGTCTTGGGCTTCCAGCAGTTACAACTACTACATCACAGTTAGTCAAATCAGACATCTCTTCAGCAACACTTACTATTGTGTGACTTCTAACAGCCGCAGCAGCTTGGCTCATATCAAGCGCCTTTCCTTTAGCAACATCGATCTTGTTATCACGAAGAATTATCTCATGACAAGAACCAAGCATTGCTAAAGAGTATGCTACCGTAGCACCAACATTTCCAGCGCCTACAATTCCAACTCTTTTTCCTTGATTCATCCCTACTCCTTGAAATTAAATTGTAAAATATTAACAAAATATTGTACTCAAAGACATTTTTTTTGCCTTTTCTATAAAACTAGAAAGTCTCATAAAAAAAGAAAAAAATATAGATACAGAGGATTTTTCCCCTGTACCTGTATTAATACTATATGCTATTAATTATCTTATTTAATGTTTCAGAAGGTCTCATAGCAGCTTCTGCTTTTTTATCATCAGGATGGTAATATCCACCGATATCTTGAGCTTTGCACTCTACTGCGAGTAACTCTTTAATAATCTTTTCTTCATTCTCAATCAAAGCTTTAGCAATAGGTGCAAACTTTGCAGCTAACTCTGCATTTTTACCTTCGCTTAGAGCTTTAGCCCAGTATTGAGCTAAGAAAAAGTGAGAAGCTTTGTTGTCTGGCTCACCAGCTGTTCTTGATGGAGATTTATCGTTATCCAAATAAGCAGCGTTAGCAACGTCAAGAGCAGCTGTTACTGCAGCTAATTTATCATCAGAGTTTTTCTGAGCGATAAAACGAAGTGACTCAGCAAGTGCTAAGAACTCGCCTAGTGAATCCCATCTTAAGTGTCCCTCAGCTAAGAATTGATCAACGTGCTTAGGAGCAGATCCGCCAGCACCTGTCTCAAACACACCACCACCAGCTAATAATGGAACGATTGATAACATTTTTGCAGATGTTCCAAGCTCTAAAATTGGGAAAAGATCAGTTAAGTAATCTCTTAAAACATTTCCTGTAACTGAAATCGTATCAAGACCTGCTCTAACTCTCTTTAAGCTGTAAGCCATAGCTTTCTCAGGAGCCATTATCTCGATAGTTAAACCTGATGTATCAAAGTTCTTTAGATACTCATTAACTTTTTTAATCATATTTGCATCATGTGCGCGTTTCTCATCTAACCAAAAAATTGCTGGCACATCAGTAAGGCGTGCACGCTCTACTGCAAGGCGAACCCAGTCTTGAATTGGAATATCTTTAACACGAGACATTCTCCAAATATCACCTGCTTCAACATTGTTACTCATTAAAACTTTGCCACTTGCATCTTTTACTTCAACAACGCCATTCTCAGCAATCTCAAAAGTTGTAGGGTGAGAGCCATATTCTTCAGCTTTTTGTGCCATTAATCCTACGTTTGAAACTGAACCCATAGTTGTTACATCAAACTGACCATTTTTAACACAATCATCAACACACTCTTTGTACATTGTTGCATAACATCTATCAGGAATTACAGATACACACTCTTGTACTTTTCCATCACGATTCCACATTTTACCGCCATCACGAACTACAACAGGCATAGAAGCGTCGATAATTACATCGTTTGATGCATGTAAGTTTGTGATACCTTTGTCTGAATCAACCATAGCCATTGGAGGTTGCTTGTCGTAAGTAGCCATAATAGCCGCTTCAATCTCAGCTCTCTTTGGAGATTTTTCTAATTTTTTATATAAGTCGCTAAGACCCATATTTGCGTTGTATCCGATTGCAGCCAACTCATCACCATATTTTTCAAACACATCTTTGAAGAAAACTTTTACAGCATGGCCAAACATAATTGGATCTGAAACTTTCATCATTGTTGCTTTTAAGTGAAGTGACCATAAAACACCATTTTTCTTTGCATCATCTAATGTTTTTTGATAAAACGCTTGAAGTGCTTTTGCTGACATAGACGTAGCATCTAAAATCTCTTTATCAAGCGCATCAATAGTTTTTAGTACTTTACCATTTAGCTCAATACTGATTTTTTGATTGCCACTTATTACAACAGATTTCTCATTACCGTAAAAATCTCCGTTGTCCATATGTGCAACATAAGCTTTTGAAGATTTCTCAAACGCTCTTAATTTATGAGGATTTTTTTGTGCAAATTTCTTTACAGCTGCTGCTGCACGTCTATCTGAGTTACCTTCACGAAGAACAGGGTTAACTGCTGAACCTAAACATGTAGAATATATCTCTTTTAAAGCTTTTTCTTCTTCAGTTTTTGCATCTTCAGGATAGTTTGGAATATCGTACCCTTGAGATTGAAGTTCAGTTATACACTCAATTAATTGACCAACAGAAGCTGAAATATTTGGAAGTTTGATAATGTTTCCATCAGGCTGCAGTACTACATTTCCAAGTTCAGCTAGCTCATCGTTGATTCTTTGCTCTGGCTTTAATCTATCAGAAAATTTAGAGATAACTCTTCCTGCTAGTGAAATATCACTAGTAACTACTTCAACACCTGCTGCTTTTGTAAAAGCATTTACAATAGGTAGTAACGAATATGTTGCTAAAGCTGGTGCTTCATCTATTTTTGACCAAATAATTTTTGACATCTTTTTTGTCCTTAGTGATATTTTTTATTTCTGCAATAAGGTAACACTTGCTACAAAAATTTACAAGAGATATCTTACCACTAAGATAAATAATATCACTAAACATTGCTTAACTATTGACTGTTCTTGAAATTATGTTTCATTTTGTAGCACGGCTAATGTTGTCTAAATGTGTAGAATAGTTACATGAAAAGTCATGTGTTCCTTTTTTTGATCTCATAAAGTAGAGGTAATCACTCTTTGCAGGGAATATTGCAGCTCTGATTGCATTAAAACTTACATTACATACCGGATTCTCTGGAAGACCGCTGTATCGGTAAGTATTGTATGTTGAAGTATCCTCTTTAATTCTTGATGGGGTTACTTTTATATGCGAGTATTGTCCATAATTCAGTGTGCCATCCATCTGCAATTTCATACCCTTTTTGAGTCTGTTGTATATAACAGAACTAACTAGTGGCATCTCTTGTATATTGGCAGACTCTTTCTCTATTATTGAGGCAATTGTTACAAATTGAAACCATTTCTTTTCATTATATAGCCCAAATATTTTTTGGGATACTTTTTTCATTTGTAAATTCGACTCATTTAACAAAACTCTTATTACTACTTTTTCTGTTATCCCCATTGGCAATCTATATGTATTTGGGACAAAAGCGCCCTCTATCTGGTTTGTTTGTAAAGCATACTCCTTCTTTAGAGTATCTCTATCTAGTCTTAGTTGTTCTGCTAATTGATCAAAGAAAATGTATGTTGTCTCACCTGGTATAAGAGTTATATTTTGAAGTGCTGCTTTTGCTGTTGTTAGTTTGTATAAAAAATCCCATCTACTATTTAGCGTTGTCTTCATATCAATCCAACCACTTTGAGGAGACCCAAAGATTCTTAACAAAAAGATATCAAGTTTACTAACGTTGTAATTTTTACTATGCATTTGTGTTATAATTTTACCTATAGAACCTTCAGGAATGTATATTACTCTAGGCGAATTTACAGGCTCATTTAGGTAATACATGAACGATAAAACTATTATTAATACAATATCAAAAATCCATTTTATAATTGTTAGTGCTTTATCATTCATTCTTTTATTTCTCTTTACTCTATTTATATTTTTACAAGATGGAATTTTTTTACATAATATATCATTTGCAAACATCAATGTTGAGAAATTATACATAAAATGGGATAAAAAGATAACGCTCTATACAAAAGAGATAGTTATAAAAGAGCAGAAAAATCAAGACATTACAATAGATGACATCCAAAAGATTTTATCCTCACTAAAAGTAAACCTTACCTTTTTAAATCTCTTTAAAGAGATAACTATTGATAGAATATCTTTTGGACAAATGGATATAGCACTAAACTATGATATATCTAAAGATGGCTTTTTAAAAATATCTTCACCAGATATAGAGCTATATGCCACTCTTACCTCAAAAGGTGCTATTTTTCATCTTGATATTGAGAAATTTTATCTAATAGACAAAGATGTAAACATAGACGGCGATGTTATTTTTAATTCGCAAGATAAGCTAGAGCTTACTACTTCACTTGCGATAAATATAAAAAACTTTACGATTTTAAGACTATATGCAAATAGCAACAGATATAAATTACGCTATAAAGTAGAGTCAGATAAGCCTATAAAAAACTTAAAACAAATCACAACGCTCTTTGATATTGATGAAAGAGTCAAGTATTGGGTTGATGATGCAATAAAGCTCTCAAGCCTTGAAATTAACTCATTTCATGGATGGTTTGAGTATAAAAAGATGAAAGAAGCTTACTTAAATATTTATGCAAAAGCAGTTGCACATGACTTGACCTATACTTATGACACACAAGTAGCACCTATTAGAACAAAGGCAACTAACCTTGAGTTTAAAGATGGAGTACTTTTTATAAGACCTAAAGAAGCCTACTCTTACGATTTTTTTCTTGATAAAAGTTGGTTAAAAATTGACTTTAGTAAAAAAGAGGAGCTTTTAACTCTCTATCTTCTCTTTGAAGGTAGCGCAAATAAAGATTTGCTACATCTCCTAAGTAGATATGGTATAGATCTTCCATTTATTCAAAATAGAGGCTCAATTAACGCAAATCTTAAACTAGATATTAATCTTATCTCAACTGACGTAGAAGCTATTGGAAATCTATACGCAAAAGAGGCTCAGATAAACTATCTTGACCTTGATATTGATGTTTATGAAGCAAATATTTCTATAAGAAACTCTTACGTTAAAGTTAAAAACATGAGAGCAAAATATGAGAACATTGCTTCTGCTTATGTGGACTTGAGTTTCAATGGTAAAGATTCTAGCGGCAAGTTAGTTTTTAAGTTTGATTATATTGAACTTAAAGATAGTAATTTTTCTCTAGTAAATGGTGTAAAACCGCTTTTAGCAACCTACTATATCTCACCAAAGCAAGATTATTTAGAGATAGATGAGTCTAAATACAACTATAACAACCAGAGTATAAAAATGGATGCGTTAAATATACCATTTGATATAAAAAACTTAACAGCAAAGATTCCCACTACAAAAATCGAACTCTCACAACTTGCATCTATTGTTGTTTTTGGAGATATATTTTTAAAAACGAAACATGCTGATTTTGGCGTAGTAGTTAACAAGCTTAACCTTTTTGGCATAAGTTTAGGCAATAAAACGCCAAAGTTAAAGATTTTACATGATAATGGCATCACTTCAATATCTTCAAAAAGTCCTATAAATCTAACTTTAGATAAACAGATAATAAATCTTAAAAATATCTCTGTTGATATCTCAAAAGAGTCTTTAAACTTTAAAAATATAGCTCTAGATTTCAAAGATGTTTTAAAATCAAATATTAGCGCAAAGTATGACTTTAAAAATAGTATTGGTGTTATAGATATGAGTGATACAACTATCCAAA
Source organism: Sulfurimonas sp. (assembly GCF_028694895.1). Classification (GTDB taxonomy): domain Bacteria; phylum Campylobacterota; class Campylobacteria; order Campylobacterales; family Sulfurimonadaceae; genus Sulfurimonas. The sequence goes on from NZ_JAQVKA010000058.1 coordinate 8,439, forward strand.
ACTCAGCTTTTGGAGAAATTTTTAAAAATAAAAAAAATACTCAACTTATTTTGCAAAATAAAAACAATAAAATTTATCTAAGTTCTAAAGAGTATAAATTAGATTATATACTAAGTGATAATAGCTGGTTGTTTAGATTGAATTCTCTGGATAATATTGCTAAGAGCTCAAAGTTATTAGAGAAATATTCTCTGAGTGATGGAGAGTTAAGAGTAGAAAAAAGTAAAGATAATGACAATATTCTATTTAACCTAGACCTAAACTATGCGCATAAATTTCTTGTAGATGAAAATATTCCAATTGAAAAATATCTAATAAATGGAAAATATAACACGAAAAACTCTCAAACGCTCTTAAATATAAATAATTTAGTAGATATAAAAATCAAAGACTCTATAGATATTAAAGCGGACAATATTGGGGTTGATATTAATGAGATCATTAACATGATTAGTGATGAAAATAACACAAAAGAGAGTAAAAAAGAGACTCTACCAGTTTATGTAAATACTACAAACAGCTATATTTATTTAAGTGAAAATAGAAAACTGATATCAGAAAACATGAGCTTAAAATATATAAACAATGTCTTGTCTGCCGAGCTAAAGCACAAAAATGCAAAAGCTACATTTATACTAAAAGATGACATACTCTCTTTATATGGAAAAAACTTTAATGATGAGTTCATGGAGAAATTATTTTCTCTCTCAAAATTTAAAGGCGGCATAATGGAGTTCTATATCAACGGCCCTATAGATAACTATAGTGGCACCATCTCTGTTACAGATACCATAATAGTAGATTATAAAATTTTAAATAACATCCTTGCCTTTGTAAATACCGTTCCTTCTCTAGCAACTTTCTCTCTTCCTGGATATAGCCAAAAAGGTATAATCACTAAAAATGCATATATAAATTTCAAACTAGAAAATGATATATATAAAATCAGTGATATATACTTAAAATCACAAGAGATTGAGATTGTAGGGCTTGGAGAAGCGAGTATAAAACAAAATAGCATTAATTTAGACCTTAATCTAATAACACAACTTGGAAGTTCACTCTCAAAGATACCTCTTCTTGGGCATATACTACTTGGAGATAAGAGTGTTTCTACAACGCTAACAGTTACTGGCGCACTTGATGATCCAGATGTAAATACACAACTAGCAAAAGATATAGCAGTGGCGCCTTATAACATTATCAAGAGAACACTGATGTATCCTCTTGGTTTATTTAAAGATAGTGAAGATA
>NZ_JAQVKA010000059.1 GCF_028694895.1 Sulfurimonas sp.
CTTGCAAAAATAGAGATAAATCTTCTAAAATATCTTTAGAGTATATGATAGAACCAAAATGTTAAAAATAAATCCTAGATTATTAAAAGGTATCATATATTTATTACTATTTTTAAACTATGCCAAAATACCATGAGGCTATGGAGAAGTAGATTACAACGCCACTGATATCTGCTATGGAAGTAACAAGTGGAGCACTGGCTGTTGCTGGGTCTAGTTTTAACTTTGTAAATATAAATGGCAACAGCAGGCCTATTAAGCTCCCAGTTAAAACCACTACAACCATAGTCATTGATACCACTAGCACTATTTCAGGTGCTCTAAAGCTTGCAACTAGTGCGACTGCTAAGGCCATAGTTGTGCCTAATAAAAGTGCAACACCTACCTCTTTTACTATGAGCTTATACCAGTCTTGAAGCTTTACATCTCCAATAGCTAAAGAGCGTATCATAAGAGTTGCTGATTGTGAGCCTGCATTTCCACCGCTATCTATAAGAAGTGGTAAAAAGAAAACTAAAGAGACCGTTGATTGGATAAGTGTTTCAAAACTAGAGAGTGCTTCACCTGAGAAAATATTCATAAAAACTAGTGCAATAAGCCACACTATACGCTTTTTGTATAGATTAAACACTCTCTCTTTAAGCGGATTACTAATGGCTTGTGAGAAAGAACCAAACTTATGAAAGTCCTCGGTTGACTCCTCTTGCACAACATCCATAATATCATCAAATGAGACTATCCCAAGAAGCACACCATCAGAGTTTAAAACAGGAAGTGCTACTCTGTCATAATCTTGAAATATTGCGATGGCTTTTTCTTGGTCATCCATTGCATTAAGAGCTATAAATCTATAATCAAGAAGCTCTTCAACCCTCTGTGTAGGCGAAGCTAAAATTAGCTCTTTTATACGAACATCATCTATAAGTTTTTTCTCATGATCTACAACGTAAATCACATTTAAAGTCTCAGAATCTCTTCCATACTTTCTAATATGGGCAAAAGCCTCTTCCACGCTCTGTTCAGGCTTGATGGCGACATACTCAGTAGTCATCAACCGTCCAATACTATCCTCTGGATACTCAAGTAGCTGCATAGCTATGATTTGCTCTTTTGGCGAGAGAGTTTTTATGAGTTTTTGTGCTATCTTTTTTGGAAGCTCTTCAAAAAATGCAGTTCTATCATCTGGCTCCATGTCATTTAGTAAAATAGAGAGTTTATGACTCTTTTGCTCTAATTTTTTGATGATTTGATGCTGTTTTTCATAAGAGAGTAGAGAAAAAACCTCTTTTGTTTGAGTTCTACTGAGGAGCCTAAAAAGTATTATCTCACTCTCATCATCTCTCTCTTGGATGATACTTGCTAGTTCAAAAGAGTCGTGCTGGGCTAGTAAACGTCTTAGTGTGTTCCACTCTTTGTGCAGTAGAAGTTCATGAAGTTTTACTTTAAAATCATTCATAAGAGCTCCTTTTTAAAAAATAAGTTTCTGATTTTACCTACTTTATGGCTGTTTCTGGCTTTAGGCTATTTTTTTTAAGTGTTTTTAACTCCTCTTCAAACCACGTCATAAGTATCTCTTTCTCCTCTTTTGTAAGGTTTGCACCTTCATGTGCATAACGATAACTAGGAAGTGCCATGTACTCATTTTTTACAGTAATTATTGCTCGTTTTAGTCTTGCTTCTTTTATGGATGGCTCAATTATGTTGTACTGTGAAAAGTTTAGTGCTTTGCGAGCATCTTTTACATGTGATGCAACAAAAAAAGAGATAGGAGCCACTGAAGCATAGCTCGGCCACAAAGTCTCATTTGAGTGGCAGTCATAACAGCTCTTCTTTAAGATAGACATGACCGGCTCGTCTGTTACAAGCGTATTTTGTTCATCAATGGGTGGATTTGTTTTCTCAACTTGGATGAATTGAAGTAAAATTAAAAGAGCCACAAAACTTATAATAAATTTATTTCTTAATAATGCCAATATTTTTATCCTCTAATATATTTTTAGCATTTGTGCTTGTTACTACTTTTTTACCTGTTTTTGCTTCAAGCTCGGCTCGTGCAACTTTTGCTACATTGCCACCTTGTGCGGCTATTTCTTTGCTCTCATCAAAACTCGTTGGGCTTAATGCTTCTGAGATATCTTTTGTTGATGCTTCTGCTAACATATTTAAAATCAATTCCGTATTCGTCATATTATCTCTTAAGTTCTCTTTTTTGAGACCTTTTAAGATTTTGTACTCTTTTGTAGTTTTTTCCGCCCAAGTTTTTGTGATGATGTCTGTAAGTGTCGCAAACTGTGCTCCTACTTCCACGCCCACCCTCTTCCACTCATCGGTAAGCTCTTTTCGTATCTCTATACTTTTGAGTCTTTGATTTATCCAACTCTCACTATACCCAAGCTCCAGATACTGCTTAAGTGCTCTATCAATACTAAGTTCAGGATCACTCATCTCATCAAGTCTCTCACTCGCAACTTTTGCCAACCAAAGCTTAAAAGGTTCTGCTTTTGGAGATGGGATGGATTGGATTAGTCTAAAGAGTTGCTCAGTATCGGCTACATCTGTTAGCCTCATCTTGCCATCGAGCGCTTTCATTTTCAAACTGTGACAATTTGTCACAGTTTCATTCCCCTCAGCAATTAATCTTTGCTTCAACTTTCTCCAATAAGCACCAGAATCGATGCTCTCAGTCAAAACCTCAACTACATCAACTATAGATATATACCATATCTGTTGCTCTTCATCCCAAAGAGTACGAACTTTTTTCTCTTCAAATAGTTTGATTGCTTCATGTGGTTTCATAATTTTTACCTCCAATAATCATTTCAAACATTATAACTTTTCAGAAAAATTAACTTTAAAATATTGCAATTTGTCATATATTTATTTAAAGCTTATTTCTCAAAACAGTAACAGTACTCCAGATTCCCATCTTTTCCTGTTAATTTTGAAGCAGATTTTTTTATAAGTTTCCAGCCTTTTAGCTTACATGCGTCTTCAAACTTTATCATGGCTTGGAGTATAACTTTCTCATCTGTCACAACGCCGTTTTTGTCTCTTTTTGCTTCGCGTCCTACTTCAAACTGTGGTTTAAAAAGTAGGATTATTTTATCGTTTGAGAGTCTATCTACGTCATCTAAGATGTAAAGCAAAGAGATAAAAGAGACATCGCTAACTACTATATCAAACACCTTATCGCTCTTAAACTCTCTTATGTCACACTCTTCATATGAGTGGACTCTCTCATCGTTTTTTAAACTAACATGTAACTGCTCTCGTCCGACATCAACCGCCGTTACCTCTTTTACACCCTCTTCTAGCAGAACTTGCGTAAAACCACCTGTTGAAGAGCCTATGTCTAGTGCTGTTTTATCTTTTATTTCAAGTGAGAGTTCACCCAAAAAAGCACTAAGTTTAAAGGCGGCACGAGAGACATACTCTTTGTGCTCTTTTATACTAACTCTATCACTTGGCTTTAGAGCATACGAACTCTTGATAATCTGCTCACCATTTACGCTCACAAGCCCCTCTTTTATGATACTTTGTGCTTTGTTTCTGCTCTCGCATATTTTATTTTCTACCAGATAGTTATCAAGCCTGCTCAATTTTGCCTCTCATCTCTTCTTCATTTAAACACTCAACGCCCAAATCCATAGCCTTGTCATACTTGCTTCCAGCATCTTCGCCGTATATAACAAAGTCAGTTTTTTTTGAAACTGAACTCACAACTTTTGCACCCAAACTCTCTAACAACTCTTTTATCTTATCTCTGGGCTCGCTCATACTTCCAGTTAGAACAACACTTTTGCCCTTAAATGGATTCTCTGCTGCTTCTTCTCTTTTTATAGGTTCAAGCGGTTGTAAAATCTCTTGGAGTCTAAGAATAGTATCTCTGTTTACTCTTACAAACTCCAAAAGAGACTCTGCCATCTCTTCGCCTACTCCATCACATGCTATTATCTGCTCTTTTGTAGCATCTATAAAACCACTACCAAAATTTGTACTTAGAGTTTTTGAAGCAACCTCTCCAATATGTTCAATCCCCAAAGAACTTATAAAACGCCAATAATCACTACCTTTTGCACTCTCTAACGAATCAAGGAGATTTTGAGCTTTTTTATCTTTAAAACCCTCTAATGTCAGGAGTTTATCAAGTGTCAAGTCAAATAAGTCAACCACGCTTTTTACAAGCCCTGAGTTAAAGAGAGCTTCAACTATCTTAACACCCAAACCATCAATATTTAAACATGGTTTTGAAGCAAAATAGATTATAGAGTTTATGACTCTCGCTTCGCATCTGAGATTTTGACACTTCAAAAGTACGCCCTCATCAAGAAGCTCACTTTTGCACACTGGACACTCTGTCGGTCGTTTGTACTCTACTTCGCTTCCATCTCTCTCATGAGTTAAAACTTTTATGATTTTAGGGATAACATCGCCACTTCTTAGGATGATAACTTTGTCATTTATACGGATATCTTTTCTGTCTATCTCATCGAAATTATGAAGGGTAGCACGCTCAACAACTACTCCATCAATGTTTGTCGGCTCTACAATGGCTACGGGAGTAACAGCGCCAGTCCTTCCAACTTGGAGGATTATCTCTTTTATAGTTGTTATCTTCTCAACAGCTGGGAACTTGTACGCAACACTAAAGCGAGGGTTTTTAACGGTATAACCCATATCTATTTGAGAAGCAATTTCATCTACTTTTATAACCATTCCATCAAGCATCATCTCGTAGCTATCGCGGTTTTTATTCATCTCTTCGTACACCGCTTCTATCTCTTCAAAACCGTTACATGTAGCTCTTAGCGGTGGCTTTTTAAATCCTTGTGAGTAGATATAATCCATCTTTTGGCTTAGTAGTTTATGCTCTAAGCTATTCTCTCCAACACCATATGGCAAAAAAACAAGATTTCTTGATGCGGTAATGCTTGAGTCTAGTTGGCGTAAACTTCCCGCTGCTGCATTTCTTGGGTTTGCAAAAAGAGCTTCGCCATTTTTTGCTCTCTCTTGGTTTATGTTCTCAAACTCTTCTTTGTAGATAACAACTTCACCGCGGATTTCGATTTTTTCTTTATGTTCTATTGTTAGAGGAATTGAGCGGATAGTTTTTGCGTTTTGAGTGATTAGCTCGCCTACTTCTCCATCTCCTCTAGTAATAGCTTGAACTAAGATACCATCTTCATAGATAAGATTTAACGACGCACCATCATACTTTGGCTCACAATAAAAAGAGATATTTTTATCTAACTTGTAGGTTTTAGTGAGCCATTTCTCTAAATCCTCAGAGTTAAAAACATCCTCTAAACTCCACATACGACTAAGATGCGCTGCTTTAGTAAACCCATCGGAGACGCTATCTCCAACTCTTTGAGTAGGTGAAGAGGCTGAGATATGTTCTTTGTTGGCTTCTTCATACTCTAAGACTTCATGGTAGAGCTTGTCATAAACTTCATCGGTGGTAAGTGCATCATCAAGCACATAGTAGTGGTATGCATAGAGGTTTAAGAGCTCTACGGCTTTTTCATATTGTTCTAAATTCATGGTGAAATTTTAGCCAAAAGTTTGTATATTGGCTATTCTTTTCTAACTTGATTATTGTCAATGATAATTAATATCAAAATAGATATAATACAAAAATAAATCTTACTACCAAAGGAAAAACATAAAATGAGAACTTTTATATATAGTTTTTTTACACTTCTTTTTTTAACCGCCTCTTTAAGCGGTGCTCAAAAGCTTGACAAAATAGTAATCGCTGGGCCGTTTGCATCGGTTTCGCACCCTATTTTACATATGATTGAGACAAATGCTCTTAGTGATGTTGCAAATAAGATTGAATTTAGAGTTTGGAAAAATCCAGATGAGCTTAGAGCTATTGCTATTAAAGGCGGCGCTGACTTTATAGCGATACCTACAAATACAGCAGCGATTTTACATAACAAAGGTGTAGATATAAAGCTTCTTAATGTCTCTGTTTGGGGTATTTTAGGGATGGTTAGCCGTGATAATACACTTCGTAGTTTAAAAGATTTTAAGGGCAAAAAGATAGCTATACCGTTTCGCGCAGATATGCCTGACATCGTCTTTAAACAACTCATAAAAAAAGAGGGTTTAGATCCACAAAAAGATTTTGAGCTCGTTTATGTTGCATCTCCAGTTGATGCTATGCAGATGCTTATCATGAGACGAGTTGACCATGCGCTCTTAGCTGAACCTGCTATCTCAATAGCGCTCAGAAAAACAAAATCTTTTCCTGTAAATCTTGTTGCGCCAGACCTCTTTAGAAGCGTTGATTTGCAAGAAGAGTGGGCAAAAGTGTTTGGTACAAATGGAGATATTCCTCAAGCTGGAATCGCAGTTATGGGCGGTATGAAAGATGAGCATGTGATAAAGAGATTTAACGAAGAGTATTCAAAATCTCTTGCATGGTATAAAGCAAACCCAAAAGAAGCAGGAACATTAGTCGTAAAAACTCTTGATATGTTAAAAGCAGAAGGGGTTACTGACTCTATAGAGCACATTAGACTCAAAGATGTAAGTGCAAAAGACGCAAAAAAAGAGCTAGAGTTTTTCTTTAATATCTTAAAAGAGGAAGAGCCTAAGAGTGTTGGAGGCGAACTTCCACAAGATAGCTTTTACTACGGGCTCTAACGAATGAAATTTGCACTAAAAATATTAAAAGATTTTCCTGCATTTCTTTGGAGTGGCTGGGGAGCAATCGCCTCTATACTGCTTTTTATTGCTCTTTGGGACGCTGGAAATCAAGTTTATGGGGATTTGGTACTTCCATCTCCACTAGAGACTTTTAAAACATTAAATACAATGCTTCATGATGAGAGCGTAATAGACGAGATAAAAACAACTCTTTATCGCTCATCTGTTGGCTTTGGGATTTCGCTTCTTTTTGGAACAACGCTAGGGCTTTTAGCTGGTTTTTTCGCAACTGCATCAATGATGAGCCGCCCTATTGTTACTATACTCGTTGGTATGCCTCCAATTGCTTGGATAGTTTTAGCGATGATTTGGTTTGGAATGGGTGATGAAACGGTTATATTTACAGTAATCGTTGCCTCTTTTCCTATCATTTTTGTAGGCGCACTTCAAGGAACAAGAACGCTTGATGGTGACTTAAGGGAGATGGCTAAGAGCTTTAACTTTCCATGGCATATGAAGTTTCTTGATGTCTATTTTCCACATATTTTCTCTTATGTATTTCCTGCTTGGGTTAGTGCTCTTGGAATGGCGTGGAAGATAGTTATCATGGCTGAGTTGCTCGCTACAAGTGATGGTATCGGCGCATCACTAGCGACTGCTAGAAGTCAGCTCGACACACCAACTGCACTAGCGATTGTGAGCATCATGATAGGCTCACTTATGTTTATAGAGTACATCATCTTAGAGCCTTTAAAGCGAGAGGTTGAGTTATGGAGAGATTAGAAGTTAAAGGGTTAAACCACAGTTTTGGCTTTACTAAAATACTACACGATATAAATTTTACTCTAAACAAAGGTGAAGTTCTCTCCATCGTAGGCCCAAGTGGTGGTGGAAAAACAACACTTCTGCACCTTTGCGCAAATCTTCTTGATGTTGAAGAGGGAAGCGTAACAAACACATTTGCAAGCAGTGCATTTGCTTTTCAAGAAGCAAGACTACTTCCATGGAAAAACACTATCGATAACATAGCACTAGCTCTTCTTGCAAAGGGAGAGAAAAAGAGCGAGGCGATAGAGAAGTCTAAAGCCATTGCACTAAAGTTTGGACTCGAAGAGGATGATTTTAGTAAATTTCCAAAAGATTTGAGCGGTGGTATGAAGCAGAGAGTCTCCTTTGCTAGAGCGTTAGTCACAAAGCCCTCTTTGCTATTTTTAGATGAGCCGTTTTCTGCTCTTGATATTGGGCTTAAAAAAGAGCTTCAGAGTGTTTTGATAGATATGATAAGCAAAAAAGAGTTAAGCGTTCTTTTTATAACTCACGACTTGATGGAAGCCATTCGCCTGAGTGATGAGATGCTTCTTCTAAAGGCAGATCCAGGGCATATTGTGAAAAAATTTAGATTTGATATCGTGCAAAATCAAAGAGATGATAAGTATGTGTATGGCAAAAGTGCAGAGATACTGCAAGATAGTGAGATTATAAGCACATTTGAGTTGGAGTTAAAATCATGAGTCATTTAGAAGAAAAAGAACAAGTTCTGCGCGCTACAAACCACTATCTCTACTATCCTGATGAAAAGGATGTTCCAGCATATCTAGCTTATGGTTTTAGACCTATATTTCTGCTTTTAGCACCTTACATGGTAATCTCTATGGTTTTATGGGGGCTTGTTTGGAGCGGAGTTTTAAACATCCCTTTTATGCAAAATATCTTAGTGTGGCACGTTTATGAGATGATATTTGGAATCCTTACCGCTGGAACTATGGCGTTTTTGACAACTGGTCTTCCTGAGCTGTTTCCTGGTTTTGTTCCTATCATCGGAAAAAGACTTAGAAATGTGATGATTTTATGGGTTGCAGGACGAGTGAGTTTTTGGTTTATAGATGTAACTGGTGTTTACCTTGCAGCCATACTAAACCTCGCAATGCTCGCATGGCTTATCTGGTTTGCAAAAGCTGCTGTACTTGACAAGCTTCAAAGACACGCTTCACTTGGATATGCAATGGTCGCACTTCTTATCATTGAAGCGTGGTTTTTTGCTTCGATGGCTGGTCATGCAACAACTGAGCCGATGGATATACTAAAAGTTGCTCTTGGAGCGAGCGTCATCTTGATACTTCTTGCTATGCGACGTGTAAATATGGAAGCGGTTAATGAACTTATGGAAGATAAAGGGATAGATGATGTCTATGTAGCGCGTCCACCTGTTACAAACCTAGCTGTTTTTGCTGTTATGATTTTTACGGCGGTTGAGTTTTTATATCCAAACAACTCGGCTCTTGGATGGCTTGGTTTTGCTGCTGGAGTGGCGATTTTAGGCATCACAAATGACTATATACTAAAAGATAAAGTGATTATAAATCAGCCATTTGTTATCTATCTAAGCTTTATCTTTGTACTTTTAGCAGTTGGTTACGCTCTTATGGGTTATGCACTCTTAAGTGGCGAATTTCAAAACATCAGCCACTTTAGACACTTTGTTACAAGTGGTGGTTATGGTCTGGCTTATCTGATGGTTATGATAATCATCGGCACTATTCATACAGGGCGACATCTGGCTTTAAATATCTATACTCACTCAATGGTAAGTTTGATTATCATAGCAACGCTCATGAGAGGCTTGATTCCTTATTTTGAGGAGTATTCATCTACTCTTTACATGTTATCTGCGCTGCTTTGGGCTACACCCTTTGCACTTTATATAAAGCAGTTTTCTAGTTTTTTAATGGCTCCTAGAGCTGATGGCATTAAAGGCTAAAACTTTTATGTTAGATACTAAACTCTAGTATCTAACCAGCGTCTTTTTTTATAAATATATACGTAAATAATCCCTTTTATAAGGGTTTCAATGTTCATAATTATAAATAT
>NZ_JAQVKA010000060.1:0-4631 GCF_028694895.1 Sulfurimonas sp.
TTGTTTGATAGTACAAGAGAGAAGAGTCCTATAAATAGGATAGTTTTAATTATTTTCATTCTCTTCTCTTTTTTAAATTATTTTTGATTTATAGCTGTATCTCTATTAAGGTTGCATTGATTTGTGTCTTATTCTCATTATGTGCTTTTATTGCTCTCTCTTTAGCAACAATCTCATCAATACTTAGCAATACCTCTCTAAAAGCATCTATCTCCCTTTTAAGCCCCCTGCTTTTTTCAGTTAGCATTGATTCAATAGCATCAATTTTTTCTAATCCTAAAAGCTTTCGTATTATTTTCTTTCTATCTTCAGGCTTTAGGTTACTAAGACTAGTTAGTTCTTTTTGAGAAGCAAAAAGAGTGTGCATAAAAGCATCTTTACTCATCTTTACAAGTTTTACTATAGAGTTTGTTACTTCTTTTGCACCTGTTGTGATAAGCTCTTCATTTTTATAAAATTTTGCATTAGCTGATAGTGCCTTACCTCTAAATTCTCTCACAACTTTGTAAGTAAGTCCATCAAATTCAAATTCTAAAGAGACACTTACAGGCTCTTTTTCACTCACACTTGAATTGCGTATAAGTTCCTTTGAACCTTTGTTTTTGAGTTCCCCATAAAGTGCAAATAAAATAGCTTCAAATATTGTAGATTTTCCACTTCCATTTTTACCTATGATTCCAACTAAGCCTTCATCAAATTTGAAACTCTTTTCAGTATATTTTTTGAAATTTAATAAATCAAGACTATTCAGTATCACTGTACACCTCTTCGTAAGTACTAAATAACTCTTGTACCTTTATTTTTAATCTATCAAATTCTTCAGATTTGCTATCTTCTTTGATATGTTCTATAAAGTAATCTTCAAGTGAAAGTGATTCTATATCATCGATTGTTTTAGCATCACTTGATGTTTTAAACTCTCTTTTGACATTTACATACATTGCAAGTTCAAAAACTTTTTTTATATCAGCAGTGTTTATATCAATTGATTGCATAGTAGTTAAATTAATAAGTTTTACTTCACAGATAGTATCTTTGATATTTGATAAATCTAGTGCTTCAATAGATGCTTCTAAGTTTTCACAGTCTATAACAAACTCTAAAATTAGTCTTATTTTAATCTCTTTATACTCAATAGTTAGTGTATCCTCAAGTGTAATAAGTGCAAAACCTTTTGAGTTTCGTTTGTCATTTAGGCTTGTTCTCTCTGTACTTCCACTGTAGTAAACATTTTCATGCTTACCCACTTTTCCAAACCCATGCCAATGTCCAAGAGCTACATAATCCATTTTAGAAAATAGATACTCTTTGTCTGTTGGATAAACCCACTCTCCAAACTCTTGCATCAAATACCATGCACCAACTGAACAATGCATCATCATGATATTTTTTTTGCTTGTCTCAATTCCTTCTTCACAAAGCTCTATTTGAGAAAGAGCTTTTGTGTCATCGTTCATATGTGGAAGACAATGAAAGACAATATCTTCAAACTCTACTTTTTTATATTGTTGATCATAAGAAACATAGATATTTTCAAAGTTTTCAAATATTTTTAAAATGGGACTACTAAGATTAGTTCGTGGAGTTGAATGATTACCTGCAATTAAAATAAATGGAATATTTAAAGAGTTGATAATTTTAAACTGCTCTAAGGCAAAAGTAATAGCACGATTGCTCGGACTAGTTCTATGAAACAAATCGCCTGTATGGATAATATAGTCAGGTTTTATCTCTTTTATTTGCTCTACAACTTGAGAAAAAGCATCATAAAAATCTGCTTCTCTTTGGTTTATATTCTCTTCGTTGATGACATCTAAATCATTAAACCCTAAGTGGGTATCACTAAAGTGTACGATTCTCATTAAACTATGCCTACTTTTTATTAAATGTGTGATTATTTACATCACTAATTCTACAATAAGTAAATCACATAGTTTAGTGACTTACATTACAAAGCTAAAATAGTTTGCAACTTATACCTTTAAAAATTTCATTTGAAAGATGATATTGTTATGTTAAAAAAATTAATCCATTTTACTGAAAATAGACTAAGTATAAGTTGTATTAAAACAGAATTCTAAACATTTTTGCAAAAATAAAAGTTTTAAGCTCGCAAGAATAAGTAAAGCCACTCCCATCTTAGGGTTTGATATTCAACTTCTTTAACTCCAAAAATAAACATTTACCCCAATTACAATCAGCATAATTACAACATCAACTTTCCAGCTCCAGTAGTTAGCAATATTATTGAAACCATTATAGCTTGATTCACTTGCTCCATCATCAAAACTATTTGAGCTACTTCCATAAGGTGTTCCACTCGCATCAATCCCTCCACCTGACATCGGTAAACCTGTAGTTGGGTTTATATCGTTCATTGTTTTCTTCCTTTTTATAAATATCTTTATGTATATTCATATTTTGGAGGAATTAAATACCCCCCCCTATAAAACTTTTGTACTAGACACAAATCTATTCTATGGGGTTTAAGAGCTGTTTATACAAAATATTTTTCTAGAAAAAAGTATATGTTTTTCTGGATTTTTATTATTAAATTTCAATAAGATAAGTCAGATAACTAAGATAGCTCTATTTTATGGGAAACACAAATAATGTGATAAAAAAGATAGCCAAAAATAACTCTAAAAAGATATGTAAAATTTGAGTGACAAAAAGATTTTCTTAAAGGGTAAACTTTGGAGAGTTATAAAAACAATCCCTTCTCATCTAGTGGAACATATCCCATCTTTTTATAACCTCTTTGTCTCTTATTAAAACTTGATCTTAGCATAGGAGTATTTTCATCGAAAAAATCAACCGCTATACACTCTTGTCCATCTCTTCCGATTCGTCCAAGATATTGAACTATTCTACCCCAATATGAAACAGGCATTGTTAGGACAATAGCATCAAGATGAGAAAAATCGATTCCTTCACCGATAAAGGAACTTGTTGATAAGATGATTGATGAGCTGTTCGCTTCTTTTAGAAACTCTTTTTTCATTTTTGATTTTAACCCACCATACACAAGAGTGGATTTTAAACCTTTGGAATCAAGTAGATGATATAAAATATTTAGATGCTCGATTCTCTCACTAAGCACTAAAATATTTCTTTTCTTTAGCTTCTCTATTTCAGAGATGATCAGATTATTTCTATCAAAGTCTTCTACCATCTCATTTAAAATAAGCGCAAAATCATCACTATGTGCTTCAAACGGTGAAGTGACTATGTTTAAAGTATGTATTTTTCTAATCTCTTTTTTTGACTCATACGCTATTGCACCACACTGCATAAACATAATTGGATGCATTCCATCCTGTCTTGCAGGTGTTGCACTAAGTCCCAAAACATATTTGCCTTTAAATTTTCTAAGAGGTATCTCAAATGAAACAGCTGGGATATGATGTACTTCATCTATAATGATTTGTGAATATTCCTCAATGAGTTCAGGTCTATTTTTTAGCGATTGCAAAGTAGCTATATCTAAATTTGAGTTTAGCTTTTTCTTTCCATTTCCAAGTTTGCCTATGGTTTTAACATCAACATTAAAATACTCACATAATCGCTCAACCCATTGGTCAAGAAGATTACTTTTGTTTACTAATATCAGTGTATTAACACCTCTTTTTTCAAGAACTGCTGCTGCGACTGTTGTTTTTCCAAATCCTGGAGGAGCTATCAAAACTGCATAATTTTGATTTAAAATTTTCTCAAGTGCTATTTGCTGCTCATCTTTTAAAGTAAGAGTGAAATTTAGTTTATCTATAGGTTTTACAAATCGCTTATCTTCAATAAAAAGTTTTGCTTTATGAGAGTTAAAAAGGGTTAAAACCTTGTTTGTAAGCCCTCTTGGAACTATTATATATCTTTCATTGATATCAAATGATGTGATAATTCTCGGAGTGTTAAAAGTTGACTTTCGTAAATTTTGCAATACAAAAAACTCTGGATTTGAAAAACTTGAGAGTCTTTGAAGTTTGTTTAATACACCTTTAGAGAGGTTTTGTTTTTCAATATACAAAGCATCATACAATACAGCTTTTGTATTTTTTGGAAATGCTAAAGGCTTGTCTTGCTTGATTTCCCATGGCATTAGGTTCTCATCACTATTTGAACCCAGTAAATGCTCCCTTAGAATAGCTGTTACTTGATAAATTGATATTTTTGAGATATTTTGCAAAACTTCCCATTGATTTGTAAATGGCTGCATAGTATCCATATCTATAAAAACCGTTTTATTTTCATTTCTTGAGCCATAATGCAGTGGCAATGCTACAAGATTTCCAAGTGCATCTGGAGCTACAAAATCTTGATTTGGAAACATCCTATCATAACTTGTCATGTCAATGCCACTACTTGCATCCATAGCTTTTGTGATAATAATATCACCTAGTTTTCTTGCATCTTTGGCTTTTATAGGCAACTCAAAGAAATACCAAATATGGATACCGTTACCAGATTTTGAAAGCTCAAAAAGTGGCTTTAGTCCAAGAGATGATGAGATTTGCTTTATTGCTCTTGCATCTTCTGTAAAACTAGCTTTATCTAAATCTATAACTAAAAACTTTGCCATCGTCTGATTTACTACAACATAAGTACCAAGTCTAATTTTACCTTCGAGATGTTGT
>NZ_JAQVKA010000060.1:4641-9414 GCF_028694895.1 Sulfurimonas sp.
ATCTCATTTGATACAGGGATATAATCACTCCCTTTAAAAGTGTAAGTTGCTGGAGAGTATCCTTTTTTTAGTCCATCACGGCTAACCCAATATTTTGCAAATACATCACTTCTACCTATAAAAAGTAATTTAAAAAGTTCAATTTTCTGCTCTTTTGTAAAAGGTGAAAGTTGTTCTATTTGTTGTTTAGTTTCTAGAATCTCATTTTCAAGTTGTACTTTTTGAGACTCTAAATATTGTAGTTTGTGATGAAGTTGTTGAAGTGTCACTTTTTAACCTTAATCACCTAAATCATTTTTTGGATTTTCTAATGATTGTTTCATTTGTTGTTTAAATTCCCATCTCATATGTTCTGAACAAATATCATTGATATATCCAATAGTGTTATGTTTAGAATTACTAACACCAAAAATCTCTTGCAAATTTGATACTAAATCACGAAAACATTCAAACTCTTCTCTCTTAGTGTCATTATGACTATACTCTGGTTCTTGAATTACAATTTTCTTTTCAATACTATCTTCATATTCTGGTGGAATTGTAATAATATAACCATTTGTTGCCGTTTCAATTTCTATTTTCATAACCTGTTTACCTTACTTTCATATTTTCTATCACTGCTACAAAAAACTCTTTAGACCAAAGTTCAATCTCTCTTATATCTTTTATAAAAGGTTGTACATCATTTTTTGCTTTTTCTACATCAAGACTTTCTATTCTTTGTAAAAGAAGATCTTTTATAGTTTGTTTTGTAAGTTTGGTTGGAATTTGTATATTATTCTCTTCCAAATACTTGCAACTTTGAGAGAGCCTTGCTTTTAGATGAAGAGAGTCAAGTTCAACATCATTGGCTATATACCAAACCAAATCATACCAATCTCTCCCCTTTGGTCTTGTACTCCATGCACGGCATAGTATGGCGTGCATTTTACCTGCATAGAGTGACGGTAAAGTGAAAGCATTTATTGAAAATGGTCTTGGTGTTA
The DNA here is from genome assembly GCF_028694895.1 of Sulfurimonas sp. GTDB lineage: Bacteria > Campylobacterota > Campylobacteria > Campylobacterales > Sulfurimonadaceae > Sulfurimonas. The sequence continues at coordinate 5,628 of NZ_JAQVKA010000060.1, forward strand.
ATCGTATGATATTTGCTGTCTCAAACTCTAGTGGTGGATTTGTATCAACTTCAAGTTTTATTTTTATCGCTTGATCTCTATGAATCTTATTTGTTATATCTTTTGGAGCATTTATGTTTATTAAGTGCTCAATCGTGTTGCCTTTTACAAACGCTGATGCTATGGCACTACTACTGTTTTTCTCTTTTATCTCTATTGTTACATCAAATCCAAAAGATTTTAAAGTAGAAACAATCGCTTCTTCATAAGGTACAAGATTAAATTCTGGATTACTTTTTAGAAGTGAAAAATCCAAATCTTCTGAAAACCTTGGAAGATTGTGAAGTATTCGCAGAGCCGTTCCACCATAAAAAGCAGCATGTTTAAAAAATCCTGCATCATAAAGTCCTAGCAACACTATCTCTTGCAAAATTTCTCTGAGTGCATCATAGCTACTATTTGAATTTGACAAATCATATTTTTCTAACATTTTTATAAGTGCTGGATGTGTCATAATTTACCTTTTTCGATTACTTGTGAGAGAGTTTTTAAATTTTTAGATCTATAAGCAGTTGCAATTTCTTCTATAAGACGGCTATCCAATGGCTTTATAATTTCAACTCTTAAATCATACTTTAGGTACTCCGTCATTGCACCTTGTGTAAGTGTGCCGATACCTCTGTCGTATCGTATCTTGTCACACAAAGCTTTTTCAGGTGTTGCTATAAATTTTCCACCCTCAACATTATCATAAATCCAATCAACACCTATAGAATAAGCTTGAAGCAGTACTTTTTTATAGCTAAATCTTCCAATAGGTGTTTCAAAAAGTTTTTCATTTTTACTAGTAGCTGATGTTATTTCACTTACTCTCTCAGGTATCATCCCATAGTAACTCAAAGCATAATCAAAAGATACATACGATGGTGTATAAAGTGTATTTGCAATACTGATTAAATCAATTGGTCTTGTAAGATAAGCTTTTGAAAAAGTGTAAAAACCTTTTTTAAGTCTTACGAGTTCACCACTTTTTACAAGATTTGAGATTTTATCATTGACATTACTAACTGATTTTTCAAGTAATGAGTAAAGCATTTCATGGGAAAATATGGACAACGGTAAGGCATTTCTTAATTCAATTGTTTTCATGAGAAATATTATACTATAAAATCAATAATATTATATAGATAATCCAATTAATTTGGATTTATTAACAAAAATAATCATATTTTATCCTAAGATAAAATTTTATTATGTAATAAAATTAGAAAATAGAAAAAATGAAAATTTTTCATCAAAAATGGAGTCTAAAATCGTGCCTATTTTTATAAAAAGATTTTGATTTTAAAAAATAAGAGTTTGTACCAGAACCCTTTATTTAAGGGTTTTTAGAGATTATGGCTTTAAAGGATTATTTTCGTAATAAACTCTAATTTTCAACTTTCAACCCCTATTTCAAATGGTTTCTCGTACATCAAGTTATTAACGGTGCCAGATTTGTGCCAGTTCTCCAAAAAATCTGCTCTCTGTTTTCGTAACTTTTTGTCTTTATCAATCTTATATGCTTTGGCATACACTCTCAAAGTAATATCCGAGCTTTTATGTCCCATCATTTGCGACACCCAAGTTATATCCTCGCCATTGCTTATCATTAAGGATGCAAAAGTATGCCTTAATTGATAAAGATATCTACCGTCATTATCGTCCAATAATGCCTTAAATTGCAAAGCAATAGTATCATGACTATAAAACGGCTTGTAAAAATTACTCAAAAACACCATATCAAATATATTACCTTTTGTAAGTTCATACTGTTTTAAAAAATATGCTTTTACATTTGGCATCATTTCAACAATTCTTTTGGATGATTTTGTCTTGGTTGGACCAAATAAACCACGAATTCGTGTTCGTACAATCTTAAAGGTTTCACTTTCCCAATCAACATCACTCCATTTTAGTGCAACTAGTTCACCTGGTCTTACTCCACTAAAAGCCATAATAGCAAAAAAGTTTTGTTTATAACCATCTACCCTAGAAAGTATATCTTTAAGTTCATTCAAAGAAAATGGATTCACATTGCTATCCTCTTCTTCCAAGTCATATTCTTTATCATACTTTTCAACAACCACAGGTCTAGGTACTCTTTCAAATGGATTTGAGTCTATCAATCCCTCTACAACAGCATCATCTAAAATTGTATAAAAAACAGATCTATACTTTCGCACAGTGGACGCTGCATATTTGTCCAGTTTTTCATTCTGCCAATCTCGCAATTGCATAGGTGTAATTGTCGAGATTAATTTTTTACCAAATTTTGGAACAATATGATTTTCAAAATGATTTCTATAGCTTAATTGAACATGTTTTCTTCTGTTATTAGCATGTCTCTTGAAGCTCAGTTCTCCATAATCTTTAACAGTCTGAACAACAACAGCTCTCTCAGCTTTTGGAACATAAACTCCTTGAACTATCTCTCTTTCTATACTTGGAATAACATTTTTTTCTAACAATTCCCTATTTTTAACTGTATCTTTCAATCCAGTTGCTGGTCGAGTTCTTTTTCCATTACCATAGTGTATATCAAGCACCAATCTACCGTTTTTCGTTCTAATTTTTACACTCATTTGCACGCCTTTCAGCGGGCACTTTTACACCTTGGAATTATACCAAGTTGTAAATTTATTGCTTCAATTTGCTGCTGTTTTGTAGATGATTTTCTCTTGCCTTTGATGCCACTTTGCTTCAATTTGATAATTTCTTCAGGGATAAAAACACGATTTTTACCATTTTTTATGTAATGTATTCCCTGCACAAAAACACCATTTTCTAAATATGTATTAAATGTATTTTTTGTAATTTCTAAAAAATGCATTACTCCTTTTTCTTCCTCAAGATTTGGCAAAAACAGGTTAACTTTTTCAGCTAAATTTTTTTGATTCGAAAGTATCAAATCTAATTTCTCTTCTAAAAACATCATGAGTCCTTTATGATAGATTTTGAGCTATCCAACTTATCCGACCTATCCAATAAAATATATACATCACGATTATGGTTTTCTTTTTCTTTAATCGCTTTCCAATAATGCTGTCTTGCTGCCTGAATAACAGCATTTACCTTGTTTTTCGAGTAGCCATTATTTTGAGTGCAGTGCTTTAGTATTTCTGAATATGTTGGCTTAGATGCATGATTTTTAATAAACTCATATATACAATTTCGAATTTCTTCGTCTTCTTGGGTCTCTTTTGCATAGAAAAGTTCGCACTCTGTTATCTCATTTTTCGATTTCTCAAAAATATAAGCTACCTCACAGAGAGCACCTACTCTTTCTTTGTGTGGTGTTAGTATAAAACAATTTTTATATCGATTTTGTTTAAGCATAAACAGACTTGAAACATCCTCCATCCATGCAGCAGCTCCTGCAAAAATAGTCTCCACGTCTTTTTGCGGTTTATTAACATGATGTAGCATGATAACTGTAGCGCCAGAGTCTCTAATGTCCTTAACAATTTGCATAAAATCAGTAACATCTTTATTACTATCTCTATCCTTGCCATCGCTCATAAAATTTTTAGCACTGTCAAAAATAATCATTACATGATCTAAAACTGAGTGGGACATCATCATCAACAAATGTTGCATATCATATTTAGTTGCGGTTGTACTGTGGATGTAGTTCAATTTGTCTTTATAAAGCTCTTTTAATTTATCTACATCCCTATCAGCTAGCGTCACTAGCGAATTATCTAAGTCGAGATAGATGACATTTGTAATCACATTCAGAGATAGGCAATAGCTTGCTACAGACAAG
>NZ_JAQVKA010000061.1 GCF_028694895.1 Sulfurimonas sp.
ATTTGGAGAAAAAATATCTTTACCCTCAGGAACACCTCTATAATAAGCAATATCAGCAGTAACTTTAGAACCTGCTAGTTTTCCGCCAGTTTGCTTTGCTCCTTGAGCAATCTTTATCTCAGTCATGCGGCAAAAGGTCATTACTTTTTTATACTTCTCAGCGTCAAATGCTCCATGCTCATCTCTAACACCATAAAGACCAGAGCTCATTTGAAATATCATGTTTGGTATGTCTTTTGGAGGCTCTTTTGGAAAACTCTCTAGGGGCGCACTCCAGTTTACTCGAAAAAGAACATGAGAAGCTGTGTCATAAATATATGTATTTTGAGTCTTTTTATTTAGAAGTATTGTTCTATATAACTTCATGGCAAGGGCACTATTAAATATTTTTTTAACGATTTTAAATGCTATCTCAGCAAACAAAGAGGTCTTTATTATCTCTAAATAATCACAATCTTTTAAATTTGGTTTATGTGTAAAGAGATGATTTGACGTGAGTGAGCCTTCTCCTGTATTTATAGTTAGGTTTGTAGTAGCACCCGCGATTGAAAAAGCACGAATTGCTTCTGGGCTAAGTGAGCCATCACTCATAGCAGAGCGTATAATAGGTGTATGAGAAACAAAAGGAAACTCTCTATCTTTTCCAAACACAACAGAAGTATCATCGCTTATTTCATTATCATTTAACACGTTTGAAGAGTGTTTTATGATAAATCTTGAGCCAGAAAATGGTTGTGAAACTGAGAATGATTGATAGTTTGGTACATCTTTTGCAGCTTTATATACCCAATCTACTTTATCTTTTGAGCTATAAAAAGTCTCCTCAGCAAAGTATTGGCGAAGTGGCTCTCTTAGAGCTTCAAAAAAATATCTAAATCTTCCTATAACTGGATAGTTTATAAGAAGAGCATGCTTGCGCTGAACATATTTATCATATATATAAAAAAATATAATACCAGCAACTATTAGTATTATAAAAAATTCAATAAAATTTAAAAAGACACCCCAAATAAAATCTAATATATCCATATTAAAACAAGTCTCTTAAAATAGCGTTTTCTGTTTTATCTTCTAAATTTTTCACCCAAATAGTTCCATTTTTAATCTCATCAGAGCCTATAACTGCACAATATTTTACATTTGCTTTATCAGCAGCTTTGAGATGATTTTTTAAATTTTTTGTTTTATATTCAAGTATCACGATATCACTCTTTCTCTTTTTTTGCGCAATTTTTACAACCAAATCTTGTGCTTCATCATCCATAGCCCCAATATAATAACCCTCTTTTTTAACTTCAGGCATCACTATTAATTCCATTAGTCTCTCAATTCCCATAGCAAAACCAACAGCAGGAGTAGGACGTCCATCTAAAAACTCTACAAGTCTATCATATCTTCCACCACCTGCAATTGCACTTTGGCTTCCTATGTTATCACTTACAAATTCAAAGGCAGTTTTTGAATAATAATCAAGCCCTCGAACTAAGTTTGTATCTATCTCAAAATCAATCTCATTTTGTTTTAAAATTTCTTTGAGAGTAGCGAAATCACTCTCACATGAAGAGCATAAAGAGTTTAAGAGTTTTGGAGCTTCTTTATAAATATCTTGACATTTCTCAGCCTTACAATCAAGCACGCGGATAGGATTAGTTGCTATTCGTCTAGTGCAATCTTCGCAAATCTCATCTTTATGTTTTGTAACGAAATCAACCAAATTTTCTTTATATGGTGGCATACACTCACTGCATCCAAGGGAATTTAACTGAAGTCTATAGCCAATGCCAAGCTCATTTAAAATATCACTTGCCATCATAATCATCGAAGCATCTTCATATGCACTTGCCTCGCCAAAGCTCTCAACGCCAAACTGATGAAACTGTCTTAAGCGACCCTTTTGAGGTCTTTCATATCTAAACATAGCTCCATGATAAAAAAAACGGTGAACTCCGCCAGCACGGTCAAGTTTTTTTTGCACAAACGCACGAACAACTCCAGCCGTTCCCTCTGGGCGTAGGCAGACATCATTATCACCTTTATCAATGAACTGATACATCTCTTTGCCAACAATATCGCTAGATTCACCAACAGAGCGCTTAAAAAGGGCAGTCTCTTCTAAGAGTGGAGTCTCGATAAAATGAAAGCCATATCTTTGGGCTATCTTTGTAGCAACAGATATGAAATAAGTAAATCTCTCATAATCCTCGCTCAAAATATCATTCATCCCTCTTAGCGAACTAATCATCTCATCCCTTTACACATTACATAGTTTTAAGTCTGAAAGAATACCATTTTTTTATTCTATATAAAGAATTTTATTTTAAATAAATTTTAATAATAGTATCTTACATATCTACGTAGTAAAAAATTTTAAAAAGTGAGGATAGATTCATGATTGAGTTAACAAAGTTACCATTTGAAAAAAACGCTTTAGAGCCGTTTATATCGACTCAGACAATCGAGTATCATTATGGTAAACATCATACAGGTTATGTAAATAAGTTAAATGAGCTTATAAAAGGTTGTAAGTTTGATGAGATGTCTTTATCATCAATTATACGTGATTCTGATGGTGCGATTTTTAATAATGCTGCTCAGGTATTTAACCACTCATTTTATTGGAGTTCACTAAGCCCTACAAAAACAAAGCCAAGTAAAAAATTACAAGAGAAGATCATCTATGATTTTGGCTCTTTAGATAAACTAAAAGAAGAGTTTATAAAAGCAGGCGTTACTCTTTTTGGCTCAGGATGGGTATGGCTATGCAGAGAACCAAAAGGTATGCTAGTACTAAAGCAGACGAGTAATGCAGATACACCTCTTGCTTCAAATCTTCTTCCTTTATTTGTTTGTGATGTGTGGGAACATGCCTATTATCTGGATTATAAAAACTTGCGCCAAAAGTATTTAGAAGAGTTTTGGGAGCATATAAATTGGAATTTTGCATCAGAAGCGTATGAAAAAACAGATACTCATGTTTTTATAGGTATAGAGGCTTGCAACGATATCCATGACCCATTTTGTCAGGTACTAGATGAGCTTCAAAATCAAGATAGAGTAACTAGTTAAAATAGATTTTTTTGCGTATAATAATAAAATATAAACAAAAAAAAGGGCTTGTGATGCAGCGACATGAGAGTTTAAAAGATCACTATAAATTTACATGGGAAGAATCTCATATCTTAACGACTCTTCAACCGAGGATGGAAGAACTCTCAGAGGTATTTATAAATGAGTTTTATGATTATATCTGGGGTTTTGGCTCAACTGCAAAATTTCTTAAAAACCAGAAAATTATTGATTATCACAGAATAAAAATAAAGGCATGGTTTGTAAATCTTTTTTGCGGAAAATATGATTTGCAATACTTTATGTACCTTTATAAAATAGGCGAGATACATGTCAGAATAGGCCTTCCTACTCACTATGTTAATGCAGCTTTTACATTTGTTAGAATATTTATTATCAAACATATAGAAGAGAGTGCTAAAGATGATGAAACTCTACTAAGAGAGATAATTGCGGTTGAGAAGATTATAGATATAAACCTTGACACGCTTACAAGCTCATACAGAGAAGAAGAGTTAAGTAAATTTTTATCTCTTTCAAGCTTTGAGAAGATAATTTTAGGCGGACTTAAAAAATTCAACTCATATATAAACTTTTTTCTAGCAGGTTCATTAGCACTTGTTGCCTTTTTTGCTATTGGACTTTTCTCATACGATATCTATCTACTCTTTGCTTCAGATATAGGTATAGAGAAGGGGATACTGACTGTTTTGGGTAGTTTGCTTGTTTTATGGGCTGCAATAGAGCTTATTCATGAAGAGATAAACCATCTTCAAGGTAAAGGCTTTGCCATTGGAGCATTTATCATGCTTGCTATGGCCGCGTTGATTAGAAAGGTTCTTATCTACTCTCTCTCTTCTGAAAATGGGAGTGAGCTTCTAGTTATAGGTGCAGTAATTGTTGCTTTAGCTGTTGCATACTGGCTTGTAAATGTAAAAAATAAAGCACCCCTTTAAAAGAGGGTGCTGCTTTTTGCTAATATTTAAAATAAAAAAGAATAATTTATAAATTTATATTGTTTAATATTTCTTTAGTTATGGAGTCTATGTCTTTTGTTGCATCAATTGTGACAAGCTCTATATCTAGGAGTTTTGAAGCCTTTATGATAGCTTCTTGGATTTCTAAGAGATACTCTTCACCTCTTAATTCAATACCATCTAATTTTTTTTGTGAGAGTCTAAACTTAAGCTCTTCTTTTGTAAGTTTAAGTAGAAAAACTTTTTGTGGATATATACCACCAGTGGCAAATCTATTTAAGTGTAGTATTGCAGTCTCGCTAATTTCGCCTTGAACTAAAGCATAAGCTACGCCGCTAACTACACTTCTATCAGAGATAATCATCTTTTGTAAATTAGGCTCAATCACCTCTTTGATATGTTCTGCGCGATCAGCTAAAAATAGTAAAAATTCTGCTTTTTTACTCTTTGTTTTTGCACTAAGAACTATCTCTCTTATCTCTTTGCCAGCCTCTGTACCGCCTGGCTCTTTCGTGATTATTGCATCTTTAAAATGAGCTCTTAACTTTTCTATCTGCGTGCTTTTTCCAGCAGTATCAATTCCCTCTATCGTAACATACATACTTTTTTATCTCCGATGATTTTTTGAACCTCTTTTGGAACAAGATGTTCTGTTTTTGCATTGAATTTCAACAAATTTCTGACAATAGAAGAGCTTATAAAAGCGTGTTGAAGTTTTGGCATAAGATATACAGTCTCTATTGCCTCATCTAAAGAGTTGTTAAGATATCCAAGTTGAAGTTCATATTCAAAGTCACTAACAGCTCTAAGGCCACGAATCAAAACAGTAGCTTTATATGTTTTTGCTAGTTCTACAGTTAGGTTATCAAATCCTACTACAGTTACATTTTCAAGCCCTACTAGAGCGGCCTTTACCATTTCTATACGTTCTTCAAGCGTGTACATAGGCTTTTTATCAGCTGAGAGTGCAACTGAAACAATTACTTCATCAAAAAGTTTTAATGCTCGCTCTATAATGTCATAGTGTCCATTTGTAATAGGATCAAAAGTCCCAGGATAAAGTGCTATTTTTCTCATTATTCCCATCTTTGATAAAGCTTATTTTCAATTTTAAGCAGGTCAAACCACTTACCGATTATAAAATTTTCCATATCATCTAAAGTTTGCTGATTTGAGTAGTAAGCCATAACGGGAGGGGCTATTATAACTCCTAGCATTGATAGTTTATGCATATTTTCAAGGGCTATTGCAGAAAATGGCATCTCGCGAGGAGCTAAGATGAGTTGTTTACGCTCTTTAATTATGACGCTAGCGCATCTTGTAACCAAGTTGTCAGCTATGCCACATGCAATCTTTGCTAGTGTGTTCATACTGCACGGTGCAATAATCATAGCATCAACGCCAAATGAGCCAGAAGCAATACTTGATGCTATGTTCTCATTTTCATGCAAAGTTATATGCAGCTCTTTATCTAAGACAACTTCTGCATGTTGTGTCATAATAAAATGTTTCTCTATATCTTGTGGAAGAAGTTTAAGAATTTTTATCCCTAAATTTACTCCACTAGCGCCACTTGAGGCTACTACTATTTTTCTGTTTTTCACTCTATCTCCGCTGTGTTACTACCTGTAACTCTTACTTTAAAAATTTTTCCACTGCTATTTTGAACGTTTATTATATCATTTACTTTAGCGTCTTTTAGAGCTTTTGCACTAAAGATGATAGCCATACCATCATTGTTCATAGTTACATTAACGGTAGCATCTCTTTTAATTGCATCTGAGGTCTCAACATCTCTGATGGTTAAAACCATATTTTTTGGAATATGCCGCTTTGCCTGTAAAGAGGCTTTATATATATCTTGGAGAGGCTTATCTCTAAATCTATCTAGCCTTGCACCTTTTTTGATAGTGTTAGATGGAGATAGATTGGTGTCTTTTTTTATTACTTCTTTTGTTATATAAACTTGAACATCAGCAATTATGCTGTAGTCAAAAAAAATCTTTTTATTATCGTCTGTTTTTATATTTATAACGCCACTATGTGATAAAAAATCATCATCTCTTATCTGTATAGTATATGTCTTTGGAAGTGAGGAGAGATACCCACGAGGCACTACATGTATGGATTTTATATCTATACTTTCATAATTTTTTTTGTAATACTCTTGTAGTTTTTGTTCCATTTTTGAAGTATCAACCGGACTTTTCAGGATAAAGTTTATATAGTTACTTTTTGCAGTGTAGTTTTTGTAACCATGTTTTGATAGTAGTTTTATAAATTCTTTTGATTTAATTTTTTGCGAATATCTATTTTCTTCAATACTTAGAATTGAGATATCATTTTTTATATATGGAATGATTGATGAGAGTTTTACATCTTTACTATCAACATAATAGACACTCTCAAGTGCTTTATTTGCGTAGATATTTGATAATATTAAAGATAAAAAGACTATTTTGCTAAACATAAAAGATGCTCTTTTGTGACTCAAGATTTTTTTGTATTTTAGCATATTTAAAGAGGATGGTACCAGTGGGCGGACTCGAACCGCCACATATTTCTATACCTGATTTTGAATCAGGCGTGTCTACCATTTCACCACACTGGCTTTGAGCGAAATAATAGTGACTTATAACTTAAAAGATTGTGAAGTAGGGTCAAAAGATTTTTGTTTTGGCCGATATAAGACATATGGAACTTATGTTGCTTTATAATAAAATAAACTTAAGTTAAGTCAAAGTGGAATTGGAGATTTTAAGATGAGAATTACTAGTAATATGTATTATAAAAATGTATTTGATGTTAGCAATTCACGCTTGAGTGAAAGTCTTTTTGATGTAAACAAACAAATTGCTTCTGGACTTAAAATTCAATATGCTCAAGAAGACATCAGAGCTTTTACTGAAACTATGAGACTTGACAATGAAATAACTACTCTTGAGCAGAGTAAAAAGAGTACAGAGAGTGCTATGAAATTTTCAGATCAAACAGATGCTGTTTTGAGCGAATTTTCATTATCAATGGATAGAGCTAAAACACTTCTTATCAACGCTTCAAATGCTTCAAATAATGAAGCTTCTCTTGATGCTATATCTAAAGAACTAAGAGGTTTAGAAGAGCATTTTAAAAGTTTAGCAAACACATCTATTAATGGTCAATATCTTTTTTCAGGCTCTGCTGTTGATGTAAAGCCAATAACTGATGATGGCTCATACAGAGGTAATGACGCAGCACTTAAAGCTTTTACTGGCTCTGGAACAACGCAACAATATAATATAAGTGGACAAGAGTTATTTCTTGGTGAAGAGAAATCAACAAAAAGAGAGATAACTTCAAACGTTATTCAAACAAACTTAAGTAAGAAATATCCAGATTTTTTAGATAAAACAATACCAGGGGTTGCGACTCCAATAAACAGCAATGATACGATTAGAGATTTAATGGGTGATACAGATAATCTCTCAGATGGAGTTGATAATCACTTTTTTTATATAAATGGAGTAAAAAGCGATGGTACCTCTTTTAAAGAGAAAATTTCAATGTCTGATGGTGATAAGATAGACGATTTACTCAAAAAAATTGGTTATATGTATGGAAATACTCACGAAGTTAATGTTGTAAACGTTAGTATGAATCCAAATGGAGAGATAGTTGTTGAAGACAAGGTAAGAGGATCGAGCAAGATAGATTTTCATATGGTTGGAGCAACTGACTTTAGTGGCCTTGGCGGTGCAGATGTTACAAATATAAATGCTCTAAATGGTGGAGAGACAAATTTTGATAATATCATGCTAGGTATCTCAACTGCTGCAAATCCAAACTTACATGTTAAAAATTTTGTTAAGTCTGATTTTGCATCACCAGAGACTTTTGCAACTACAATTCCAAGCATAGAATTTTCTATGGATACGCCTGTGGCCGCTGGTGAAACTCTTTCTATCACAATAGGTGCTAATCCTCCTATAACGCAATCATTTATAAATAGCCCAGAAGAGACATACGATGCTTTAAAAGCTCAAATTGAGGCTTTAGGGGACTTTATAGTACATGTAAATGGAGATATTATTGAGTTAGTTAGTACTCCTCAGGGCATAGCAAATGGTGTTTTAGTAACTTCTAATTTAGCAAATGACAATGTAGCTGTTACAACAACAACTACATTATCAAATATAGATGTTTTATCTGATATACAAAACACACTTTATGACAGTACATCATTTACTAAAGTAGGTTCAAAACTTACATCAAATGTACCTCAAATTATTAAAGGTACAAATGCTTTTGCAACATCATCTACAAAACTATCAGAAGTTGCTGACCTTTCTCAAGGAACTGCTGGAACATTAGATGGTACCTCTTTTGTGCTAGAGGGTAAGGATATAAATGGAAATCCTTATACTGCGCAGATTGATTTAAAGACTGCTGGTTCTACTTTTTCGCTAGATGGCGGAACTACAAACTATGCAATTTTCGATATGGGAATACCAAGATCAGCAGTAAAAGCTGATGAAATGACATACAAGCAACTCAATGATGTTATAAATATGACTGTAACTGGAAACCTTCCAACTCCAACTCCTGCTGGTACAGCTACAGATTATGATAATGCGATAAAAGATGCAGATTTAAGAGGAAGAACCTTCTTAACTTATGATGGAAAAATAGGCTTTGAAGAGTTAAATAAAAGTAATACAAAAGCAACGATAGCACTTTATGACTCAAATAGCGGTGATTTTAATCCTCTATCTAATGCTTCTGTTATGACGTTTAATAGCAATAATGCTTTAACTGTGCGTGATCCAAAAACAGATTTCTTTAAAACATTTGATGAGATAATTAAGTCTGTTGAAAACTATAAACTCTATCCAGACAGTAACTCTGGAGATGCGAGAAGTTTATGGACTGAAAATGCTATTGCTATGATTGATGATTTAAAAGATCATATTTCTAGATCTAACTCTAAGGTTGGTGCACAGTCAAATGCTCTTAATAAGTCATTAGAGAGAGTTGAGATGCTAAAGATGAGCTCTATGGCTCTAAGATCAGCCGTAATAGATACAGATTTGGCAGAAGCTCATCTAACTTTAGCGCAACTTAGCACTAACTATCAAGCAATGCTCTCAACGGTTAGTAAAATCTCTAAGTTAAGCTTGGTTAACTACCTCTAGAAATAGCCTTTATGGAACACTTTTAGCTATAATATTTTTTTTATTTTATATTTAAAATTTTTATAGCGAAAAAGGAAGTTTTAGTTTGAAAGATACTCTATTTATACTCTGTTTTGGTTTACTTATATACCTTGGATTTGCTACAATCTTTGGAGATACC
>NZ_JAQVKA010000009.1 GCF_028694895.1 Sulfurimonas sp.
CTCTTCCGATCTAGAAACAAAAGCATCTGTAGTATATGCAGAGGGTGAGTTTGAGAGAGTTGATAATATGTACAGCGCAACAGGTGGAAACTATCCATCAAAAAGAGAGCTTGATGAGGCTAGAGCAAATATGGATAGAGCAAAGGCTGCTTATAACGCGGCAGTAGCTCAAACCAAGCAAGCATCTGCAGAGGTAGATACTAATGAAGATAACCTCCGCAAAGCTATTGTAGTCTCTCCTATAAATGGAATAGTTTTAGAGCGAAAAGTAGAGCCTGGGCAGACTGTTGCTGCTACATTACAAACACCAATTTTATTTAAAATGGCAGAAGATTTAACAAAAATGAGAGTCATTTTAAGCGTTGATGAGGCTGATATCGGCGAGGTTAAAGAGGAGCAAAGTGTTGAGTTTAGTGTTGATGCTTATTCTGATAGAAAGTTTAAAGGCACGATTACTCAACTACGTCTAAACTCAGAAATCGTAAATGGTGTTGTAACTTACGATGCAGTAGTTGATGTTGATAACCAAGATTTGCTTCTAAGGCCTGGTATGACGGTTTCTGCTTTAATAACTACCTCTATTTTAGAGAGTGTTTTAAGCGTGCCAAACGCAGCTCTTCGTTTTACGCCTCCAGAACAAAACAGTGGTGAAAAAAAGGCAAAAGGGACTATCCAAGCTCCACATGTATGGATATTAAAAGATAATAAACCGTATAAAATAGAGCTAAAAGTTGGCAAGAGCGATGGCTCTTCTACAGTTATTTTATCATCAGAGTTAAAAGTTGGCGACAGTGTAATTATCGGGGTTAAAAAACCATGATACAAGAGGAGAAAGAGCCTATTATCTCACTTCGCGGGATAGTAAAGTCTTATGGCAGTGCAGAAGCTACAACTTACGCTCTTCGCGGTGTGGATTTGGATATAAAACAGGGTGAGTTTGTTGCTATCATGGGGCCTAGTGGTTCAGGAAAATCTACTGTTATGAATATCATAGGAGGCCTTGATACTTTTAATAGTGGAGAGTATAACTTTGGCGGTGTAGATATAGGCAGTCTCTCGCTTGATCAAAAAACACTTCTTCGCCGTAACTACATCGGTTTTATATTTCAAGGATTTAATCTATTAGGCAAAACAACTGCTATTGAAAATGTCGAACTTCCACTTTTGTATAGAGGTTTCTCGGCACATGATCGCTCAGAGATGGCAATGAATGCCCTTCGCAGTGTTGGGCTTGAGAAAGTATCGCACCATACTCCAGGACAACTCTCAGGCGGACAACAGCAAAGAGTCGCGATTGCAAGGGCAATCGTAACTGATCCCTTTATTTTACTAGCAGATGAGCCAACAGGAAATCTTGATACTGTAAAAGGTAAAGAGATTATGGAGTTATTAAGTTCATTTAACAAAGAAAAAGGCTTAACAATTGTTATGGTAACGCATGAGGATGAGATGGCAGCTTATGCTTCTAGAATCATCCGTTTTCGTGATGGGAAGATTGACAACTCAGTTCATACAAAGATAGTTCAATGATACAAAATGCTTTTTTTCTAGCCCTCAGAGAGATTCGCAGAAGTGCTATGCGCTCTATGCTCACAACTCTTGGCATTGTTATAGGGATTGCATCAGTTATAGCTATGGTTATGCTCGGTGATGCAACAACTGCATATATCACTCAAAGCATCTCAAAACTCGGTACAAATATGCTAATGGTCATCCCTGGTCAAGAGCGCAAGGGAGTACCAAGTAGCTCTTTAATGGCAAAGAAGTTTACCCATAATGATATCGAGGCGATAAAAAAAGAGGTAGCAAATATACGTGGAGCTGCACCTGTTGGCTCAACGATGATACGCGCTGTTTATGGCAATCAAAACTACTCAACAACTATAGAGGGAACTGATAACGACTACTTTATAGTAAAAGATTGGGTTTTTGCTTCTGGTAGAAATTTTAGCGAAATTGAGTTGCGTAGTGGAAAAGCTGTATGCGTAATAGGTGAGAGTGTTAAAAAAGAGCTTTATAAAGATCAAGATCCAATAGGAACATCCTTAAGATTAGAGAACTTCTCTTGCGAAGTTATCGGGCTTTTAGAGTCTAAAGGTGCGGCTATGTTTGGAATGGATCAAGATGATGTAATCATAGCTCCTATTCGTATGTTTCAACGCCGTATAAGTGGAAATCAAGATATCTCAAGAATCATGCTCTCAGCTAGTAGCGCAGAGGTTATTGAGAGTGCTAAAGCCTCAACTATTGCACTTTTACAAGAACGACGCCGCATCGGTTTAACCCAAGAAGATGACTTTTTTGTACATGATATGCGAGAGATGGTTCAAACGCTCTCCTCAACAACCAAAATGCTTACTATTTTACTCGGCGCTGTTGCTGCAATTAGCCTACTTGTTGGTGGAATTGGTATCATGAACATCATGCTAGTATCAGTTACTGAGAGAACTCGTGAAATAGGCATACGCTTGGCTATTGGTGCTTTAGAGAGAGAAGTTTTACTTCAGTTTTTAATAGAGGCTGTTGTTCTTTCTTCACTTGGTGGAATTATTGGAATAGCTTTGGGGATTGGTGTTGGTGTTGGAACAACCATCTATTTTGATCTTCCACTAATTTTTAATACATCCATTATTTTTATAGCCTTTCTTTTTTCTACTTGCGTGGGCATAATTTTTGGTTATTTTCCAGCACAAAAAGCAGCACGTCTAAACCCTATAGATGCGCTTAGACATGAGTAGAGATAGGTTCTATTTTTTTTTAAAAACTCTTTAGTGTTGATAATGATCAAAAAAATAGATTGTAGGCATATTGACAATATTACCCATATATGATAATATTTTAAATAATATTTTTATCATGATAGGGAAATTTATGATAGCGCCCATAGACTTTATAAAAGAAAAATACATAATTCCAAATAAAATCACTCAAGATGAGTTATGTAAATCACTTGATATTGGTAAAAGAACTATAAGTGAACTTTATCAGCATAAAAGAGGTTTTACTATCCACACTGCAAAAAAGTTTGCAAAGTTTTTTAATATAAAACCTGAGTTTATTTTAATGAAGCAGTTAGAATATGACCTAGCTAATGATAAAGAAGAGTATTTAGATGTTAAACCTTTTGAAGTTATAAACGAAGAGGAAAATAGACTAAATAGTGCTAAGTGGATATTAGCAACTATCAACAACTCTATTAGTGATAAAAATATGCACTATAGTATTGATGATTTGTACCAGATTTTTGTTAGTAATAAAATAGATAAAAAATATAACTATGCGATAGCAACACTCTTTAAAGAAGTCTCTTATGAAGATGTTGTTAAGTACTGCAAATTATATGAGATCAAAAAAAATGATATAAAAAGAGTCTATGATTACTATCTAGAACAATTTAATGCAAAAGCAATAAAAGAGTATGAGTGGCTATTTGAAGAACTTTGAAAAACAGATAGATGCACTAAACAGAGTCTATCATGAATTGATACAAGGTATAGAAAATCAAGCTACTCTAAAAAACTGGTGGGTTTTTGGTGGCGGAACAGCGTTAGCAATGTTTCATTTTAATCATAGAAAGTCTTTTGATATAGATATTTTTATAACAGAAGCTCAAGTTTTTGATTTTTTAAATCCAAAGTGGTACATAGATGAAACAACACTGTTTGACCAAAATGAATATAGATTTGATGGTGCAAGCCATCATGTGCAACTAAAAACTAAAGATGATATAAAAGTAGATTTTTTACTCAATGAAGCAATAATAAACAGACCTATTTTAAACACAACTATACCACTTGATTTTGAATTATATTACGAAAGCATCGAAGATATAATTGCTAAAAAAGTAAAGTACAGAAAAGAAGACAACCTAACAAGAGATATTTTTGACTTAGCCGTCGCTATTTCAAAAAATGAGAATATCCTAAAAGATTTAATTGAGTCTAGATTTATAAGTCATGAAGATTTAGCAAAATTAAACAAAAGTTTAAACTCACTTAATGAGAATTTATATAATACTGAACTCGAAAAAATAGAGCCACAATGTAGTGAATACTTAGATATAGCTCACAAAGCAAAAAAAATTATACAGACGAGTATAAAGAAAATCAAATAGGATCATGCAATAATACAAAATAAACAGATAAAATTGAGAAAACCTAAGAAGGAGTTGTCATGCAAAAGAGCTTTAAAGCACTGAACATAAAATGTGATGGATGTGCTAACACTATAAAAGAGTCACTAAAGAGTGAGTTTGGCGAAGTTGATGTTGATTTATCACAAGAACCTAGAGTTGTTACCTTAGAGATAAAAGATGAAGAAGCAGAGCAAAATTTTCTAAAAAAAATGAGATCTCTTGGTTATCCACTAGAAGGTGAAGAGCTTGGAACTTTTACAAAAGGTACTCTTAAAGCTAAAAGTTTTGTCTCATGTGCAATTGGAAAAATAAATAAGAAATAAATAGACTATATATTTAAGTTTATATACAAATTTTCACCATAATTACAACTATCTTAAGAGATAAAAGCAGAACTCTTACTTGTATTTTACTTCTAAATAGTAGGCACATTATTATACCTTAGCTCTTTGTTTTACATTTTTTTAACAACAAAAAAGCTATAATTCGCAGAATTTTATTGAAACATAAATAACTTTTACACCTCAAAAGGACTATCATGAAAATTCGTAAACGCGCCCTAACATTTGAAGATGTTTTACTTGTACCAAAATACTCAGAGGTACTTCCTAAAGAGGTCTCTCTAGAGAGTATGCTAACAAAAAATATTTCTCTTAAAATCCCTATGGTTTCAGCTGCTATGGATACAGTTACAGAATACCGCGCTGCAATTGCTATGGCTAGACTTGGTGGAATTGGAATTATCCATAAAAACATGGATATAGAGACACAATGTAAACATGTTAAAAAAGTTAAAAAAAGCGAGAGTGGTGTAATAATTGATCCTATTTATGTCTATCCAGATGCTACTTTAGCAGACGCAGAAGCGCTTATGAGCGAATTTAAAATCTCAGGTGTTCCAGTTATTGATGCGCACAATAAACTCTTAGGAATCCTTACAAACCGTGATATGAGATTTCAAAAAGATATGTCAAAACGAGCTGATGAAGTTATGACAAAAATGCCTTTAATCACTGCAAACAAAGATATCTCTCTTGATGAAGCTGCTGATATTATGCACAAAAACAAGATAGAAAAACTCCCTATAATTGACAAAGATGGCTTTTTAAAAGGTCTTGTAACAATCAAAGATATTAGAAAACGCATAGAGTATCCAAACTCAAACAAAGATGCTTTTGGCAGACTTGTAGTTGGTGCTGCTATTGGCGTTAATCAACTTGACCGTGCTAAAGCATTGGTTGAAGCAGGAGTTGATGTTTTGGTTCTTGATTCTGCTCATGGACACTCAAAGGGAATTTTAGACACAGTAAAAGAGATTAAAAGAACTTTATCAGTGGATGTAATAGCAGGAAACATTGCAACTGCAGAAGCTACGCTAGCTCTTATAGAAGCTGGAGCTGATGGAGTAAAAGTAGGGATTGGTCCAGGCTCAATCTGTACAACTCGTATAGTTGCAGGTGTAGGAATACCACAAATATCTGCTATCTCAGAGTGTGCAGATGAAGCGCGTAAACATGGCGTTCCTGTTATTGCAGATGGTGGTATAAAATACTCTGGAGACATTGCAAAAGCTCTTGCTGTTGGGGCTAGTTGTATCATGGCTGGTTCTATTTTAGCAGGAACTGAAGAGTCTCCAGGAGACACTATAATGTTTCAAGGAAGACAATACAAATCATACCGTGGTATGGGAAGTATAGGAGCTATGCAAAAAGGCTCAACTGATAGATATTTCCAAGAAGGAACTGCTGCAGATAAGCTCGTGCCTGAGGGAATTGAAGGACGTGTTCCATTTCGCGGAAGTATCGCTGGAATCGTTCATCAGATGATGGGCGGTCTTCGCTCTTCTATGGGTTATTGTGGAAGTAAAGATATAGCTACTTTTTGGGAGCAAGCAGAGTTTGTAGAGATTACAAGTGCTGGCCTTAAAGAGAGCCATGTTCATGACGTTATCATAACGCAAGAAGCTCCAAATTACCAAATATAACAATATACATGAAGTAAGATACGCTGGCTTTTGGGCGCGTTTTTTTGCTTCATTTTTAGACACTCTTTTCTTAGCTCTTCCAGTTGCAATCATTATCTATTTTTTAAGTGATGGTAACTGGTTTAACTTCTCACAATTTCAGCAAAATATCTCTTATGCAATGAGTGGAAATGCTGCAGCAGCACTTGCAGAACAACCTCAAAAATCTCTTAAATGGGAACTTTTATTTGAAGTCTCAGTTTTGTTAATTAGTGCAATTTTTTGGAGAAAATCTCAAGGAGCAACTCCTGGAAAAAAAATTTTACATATTAAGATAGTTGATGCTAAAACATTTAAAGAGATAGATAGCAGACAAGCTTTTACTCGCTCTCTTGGTTATTTTGCTTCTGTACTTACTTTTTTAGTAGGCTTTCTCATGGTTGCGTTTAGGCAAGACAAAAGAGGTTTACATGACCTCTTAGCTGGAACTGCGGTTATTTATGACGACACGAAAGACGTATATTTAGACAACTAAATCAAGCTCTTGAAGCACCCCTGCACTTCCATTTTCACTCAAATAGATAGAGCTCTCACGCAATTTTGCAACACTTATGTTATCTTCATTTTCTAAATTAAATGATGTTGAAACTGATTTAAGATATAATGCTCCTATACCTTTTTCTTTGAGAGTAAAAAACTCCTCTTTGCCATCTTCATCTTTTGTCCAAATCAGTAGTTTTTCAAATATAGCGTCATTTTCATCTATCCACATGTTGTTATCTCCATCATATGCTGATAACTCTTCAAAGCCATTACCTAAAGTTGGACCAAAAAGTTCACTTCCATCATTGATTTTTCCATCATTATTCTTATCTAAGGCTAAAAAACCACTACCACTTCCAACAAAAGAAAATTCATCACTCTTGCCATCAAGGTTAAGATCAAAGTTATGTTTTACTCTGCTCATAGTGACTATATCACCATTAAAATTTAGTACAAGCGGATCAATTAGAGCATCTCCTGCTTTAATAGATATATTCTCACTCATAACTTTAGTTTTACTCATGCTAAATGCTACTTTAAAGTCGATATTAGCGCCCTCTTTTGTCTTTACGTTTCCACTTGCTATGAAGTTAAGTTCTTCACTATGAGTCTCATTTTTAGAGTAACTATAATCAATTCCCCAGCCTTTAAGTTGTTGCTCTTGCACCTCATTTGAACCTTTTTTTTGCTCAATACTTAAGCCTTCTACATTGTTTAAAGAGTTGTTTTGAGAGTATTCACGCAGATTTATCTTCTTTCCTGTTAAGACTTCAAGAGCTCTTATGATTTTCATCAATTTAGGATCAATTGATATCTCTAAAGGGTCTTCTTTAAAAGAGATTTTCTCACCCCTGTTTTGTTCAAAAAATTTATAACCTTGTGAGAGCTCAAAACGGTCACCTTTAGCAAATTTTTTAACTAAATCCTCATCACCCCATACTTTTAGAGTCTCACTCTCTTGGATTGTCTCTTTTTTTTGATATGAGGAAAACAGTGATACGTCCGATTGTTCTATCTTCATGGCATGCTCCTTGATTATTCTTTTTATATCGGTAAATAATGGATATTTTTTAGCGACATTTCACTCTATAGCTTTTGCTATATTATTGACTTTTATTGTAAAATAGTGTAAAATTTATAAAAATTATAACTTAACATAATAAAAGGTCTTAAATGGAAGATAAGTTTAAAATAAATAGGCTAGAATTTTTCCCAGTGATGATGTTTTCTATTGTCATGGGACTTAGTGGTCTTACTATAACATATCAAAAAGCCGCTCTGTGGCTTAGTTTTCCCTCTATTATAGGTGAACTTATGATGTATGGTACAACTACTGTTTTTTTACTTATTTTATTTATTTACTTAAAAAAAGCATTCAAGTACAGACTAGCTGTTGCAAATGAATTTTCTCACCCTGTGAGAATAAACTTCTTTGCAGCTATCTCTATTTCTATGCTGATGCTCTCTATTATATATAAAGAAGAGTACTCTTTTATAAGTGCTATTTTTTGGTATCCTGGAACAATTTTGCATTTTTATTTAACCATGTACACCATCTCTTTTTGGATAAATAAAAATCAACAACTAGATCACTCAAACCCTGCTTGGTTTATCCCAATTGTTGGAAATCTTTTAGTTCCAATTGGTGGTATGGGGTTTGTTGATATTGATGTTTTAATATATTTCTTTAGCGTTGGGATATTCTTTTGGATAATTCTTTTTTCTGTAATACTAAATAGAATAATCTTTCATAATCAAATGGCCGTGAAGTTCATGCCAACACTCTTTATCCTCATAGCACCGCCAGCAGTTGGTTTTATAGCCTACTTTAAAATGTTTGAAGTTGTTGACACTTTTGCTCTTGTACTATTTAATCTTGGCCTATTTTTTACACTCTTAGTTCTGTTTATGTATAAAAATTTTATAAAAATAAAGTTTTTTATCTCATGGTGGGCTTTTGTATTTCCAATAGCGGCAATGGCAATAAGTGCTATGTTGATGTATCACATAAAAGCTTCTCTATTTTTAGGGATCCTTTCTTACCTTATGATTGCATCAACGACTATCATTATTCTAATTGTTATATATCAAACAATTGTGCATATTGCTAAAGAAGAGATCTGTATAGAAGAGTAAAAAATTAAAGGAAAAAAGATGAAAAAAACAGTTTTTATGGATAAGTATCCAGTTTATAGTATAGAGTTTTTAAAGAGTGAGCTTCGTTACTCAAGTGCAAAAGAGATAGTAGAGTACTTTAAAGAGAAGATTTTAAATCACCCTGTGGCCGAGTTTATTGCTGTTTTTGATCATTATGCTCACACTAAAAAACTAAATGGTGATATTATGGATGGTCTGCTTGATGCACAAAACGTCATTTTTTGTTTTGGTAAAGCGATTCCAGCTACAAAAATTTTGGCAGTTCGTCCAAGAAGTATTGGTATCAGCGAATTTGAAGATAAAATTGTAATTGACTTTATGGAGGCTCCAAAAGAGGATTTACAAAAAGTTATGCAAGATTGGACAAAAGGGCTTAAGCTTTAATTCTAGAGCTTTTAAAACTAAGATTAAACCATTTTAGATAAAATACTTAGAAATATTTTAAATAAAGGTAGCTAAGATGGATTTACAGACAAGAGCTCTACATGAGGGATATACAAAAGATTCGCAAGGGACGATGGTTGTGCCGATTTATCAAACAACGGCTTATGAATTTCAAAGTGTTCAACATGCAGCAGACCTCTTCTCACTAAAACAGCTTGGAAACATCTACACACGTTTAAATAACCCAACTACTGACGTTTTTGAAAAAAGATTTGCTTCACTAGAAGGTGGAGAAGCGGCACTTGCTACATCAAGTGGAATGAGTGCTACCTTTTTTGCTATTGTAAATGCTGCTCAAGTTGGAGAAAACATTATTTGTGCAAAGCAGCTCTATGGCGGTAGCTTAACACTAAATACTCATACACTCAAGAGATTTGGTATAGAAGCTAGATACTTTGATGTTCATAACATGGCAGAGCTTGAATCTCTCATAGATGATAAAACAAGAGTCATATTTTTTGAATCTTTGACAAATCCTAGTGTTGATGTAGCAGACATTGAAGCTATTACTAAAATAGCTGACAAACATGGCATCTTAAGCATAGTTGACAATACAATTGCAACACCTGTTCTATGCCGTCCTTTTGAGTATGGAGCAGATATCGTTGTTCATAGTGCTAGCAAGTATACAACTGGTCAAGGTTTAGCTATTGGTGGAATTTTAGTTGAGAGAAAAGGCTTAGTAGAAAAACTTCGCTCAAATCCAAGATATGAGCATTTTAACAAACCAGATCCATCATATCACGGGCTTGTCTATGTAGATACAGGTCTTCCTCCTTACACTCTAAGAGCAAGACTATCTTTACTCAGAGATTTGGGCGCTACTTTATCGCCGTTTAACTCATGGTTATTTATTCAAGGTATAGAGACTCTATCTCTTCGTATGCATGAACACTCAAAAAATGCTCTGGCTCTTGCTGAGTTTTTAGAGTCTCATCCAAAAGTAAAGAAAGTAAATTATCCAGGACTTAAGAGTAACTCAAACTATAAAAATGCACAAAAATATTTTGATGGTGGAGAGTGCAGTGGCCTACTTAGCTTTGAAGTAGACTCATTTGAGAGCGCTACAAAAATAGTTGATGCAACAAAACTCTACTCACTTGTTGTAAATATAGGAGATTCAAAATCAATTATCACTCATCCAGCTTCAACGACTCATCAGCAGTTAAATGAACAAGAACTTATAGCTTGTGGAGCTCCTTATGGACTTATTCGTATTTCATGTGGCTTAGAGAGTATAAAAGATTTAATAGACGACATGAAACAAGCGCTAGAGGCGTAAGCGTTGCCACTAAACCTAAAAACATATACAGAACATTTTACAAACCCACTTTACTTAGAGAGTGGGCGTATTTTAGAGCCTTATGACATAGCTTATGAGACGTATGGCGAGCTGAACGATGACAAGAGTAATGTTGTTGTTATCTGTCATGCACTAACTGGCTCTCATCACTGCGCTGGGGTTTACGAGGGAGATAAAAAAGCTGGTTGGTGGGATAACTTAATAGGATCTGGCAAAGCTGTTGATACCGACAAATACTTTGTAATTTGTACAAATGTTGTAGGTAGCTGTTTTGGCTCAACTGGTCCGATGAGCCCTGCACATCCACATCACAATCCATATCGTTACAAATTCCCTGTTGTTACCATAAAAGATATGGTAAAAGCGCAAATAATCCTTTTTGGAAAACTTGGTATTCATCATGTTCATGCAATTATTGGTGGCTCTATGGGCGGTATGCAAGCGCTCATGTTTGCAGTGCACTATCCAAACTTTGCATCTAAAATCATCTCTATGGCAACAACTCATGCGACTCAACCTTGGGCGATAGCTTTTAATAAAGTAGCGCAAGAGTCCATACTAAAAGATGCGGATTTCAAGGGTGGATATTATGATAGTCAAACTATCAAAGATAAAGGCCTCTCGGGAATGGCAGTTGGGCGAATGGCTGGGCATATAAGCTTTTTATCGTATGAGTCAATGAAGAGCAAATTTGGCAGAGAGTACAAAAGTACAGATGGTCTTTACGAGCTTTTTGGAAAATTTCAAATTGAACTTTTTTTAGAGTACAACGGATATAACTTTACAAAATATTTTGATCCTCTTTCTTACTTGTACATAACTAAAGCGATAAATATTTATGACATCTCAAGAGGATATGATTCACTCCAAGAAGCTCTAAAGAAAATATCATCTGAACTTCATCTAATTAGCTTTAGCAATGATCAACTTTTTAAAAATTTTGAAATGAAAGAGATAAGTGACGCACTTCTAGAGATAGAAAACACAAATCACACTTATGTAGATATAGATAGCGACTATGGGCATGACGCTTTTTTAGTTGAAGTTGAAAAATTTGAAAACAATATCAAAGATATATTAGAATCAAAATAATAAAGAGGATAAAAAGATGGCAAAAAAAAGTTTAATTGAAGAAGTTGAAGACTTTAATGAAGATAGTGTAGGTTTTACTAAAGAAACCGTAGGTTTTACTAAAGAAGCTCAAGGCTTTGAGTCAAAACTAGAGAGTGCAAAAAAAGTTTTAGAAACACTTATGAATCCGGAAATAACTCTTCAAGATAGCCTAAAGGCGTATGAAAAAGGAATGAGTGAACTCTCCTCAGCTCAAAAGATATTAGAAGAAGCACAAATCAAAATCAATGAGATAAAGGCCCCATAGTGAGAGCAGCAGTTCTTCAACTTAGCGCTCAGGGTATGAGCTCTACAAAGCTTTATAACTATATAAGAATCGCGCACAAACAAGGTGTAAAAGTCCTACTCCTTGGCGAATACATCCTAAATCCATTTTTTAAAGAGCTTCAAGAGTTATCAACCGCTATGATACAAGAGCAAGCACTTCATCAGATAAAAGTTCTAAAAGAGCTCTCTCAAACCTATAATATGACCATTGTAGCCCCTATTGTTATAGTAAAAAAGAACAAGGTTTTTAAAACAGTTGCAAAGTTCTCACCCTCTTCTACAACTTATTATGAGCAACAAATTCTTATAAATTATTCTCACTGGAATGAGGAGAAATTTTTCGCAAATGAGATAAAAGAGATTACTTCACCACTCATGTTTAAAGTTGATGGTTTTAAATTTGCCATCATGAGCGGATTTGAGATTCATTTTGATGAGATGTTTGCTCATATCTCTTCAAAAGCGGTTGATTGTGTATTGCTTCCAAGTGTCTCTACATTTGACTCTTATGAGAGATGGAAGGCGCTTATTTTATCACGTTCATTTACTCATAACTGCTATATCCTAAGAGCTAACAGAATTGGCGAGTATGTAGATAAAAATCATAGCTGGAACTTCTATGGTGACTCACTTCTTGCCTCTCCAAATGGAGAACTTCTTGAGCATTTAGGCAACAAAGAGGAGCTTATGATAGTAGATATGAGCCACGCTAATGTACTAAAATCAAGAAAAGCTTGGGGTTTTAGAGAAGCACAGAATAAAAGGAGCTCTTTATGATGGAATTTTTTCATAGACAAGTTCAACTTTGGGGAGAGCAAACACAACTCTTACTTCAAGAAAAAAAGATAGCGATAATTGGTGCAGGAGGGCTTGGAAGTTCTCTTAGCTATGCTTTGGGTGCTAGTGGTATTGGTGAGATACATATCATAGATTTTGATGAAGTATCTACTCATAACATTCATCGCCAAATTGCTTTTAAGATTGGTGATGAAGGTAAAAACAAAGCAAAAATAAATGCTCAGATAATGGAGCAGAGATGTCCATATGTAAAAGTAGTTGCACATGATTGTACATTTATAGAGTGGTGCAAAAAAAATATATCAGTTGATTTGATAATTGACGCAACAGACAACTTAGAGACTCGTGCTCAAATAGACGATTGTGCTAAAGAGAGAGGTACTCCTTGGATTTATGGAAGTGTGGAAGCATATCATGGTCAAGTATGTTTTTTTGAAAACTCCTCTTTTAGAGATACTTTTAAGGTAACATCTAAAACCCCAGAGGGTATTACAGGCCCAATTGTTATGTTTATAGCTTCACTTGAAGCAAATCTAGCACTTAGATATTTAGCTGGGCTTAGTGTAAAAAAAGATCAGCTATACTACCTTTTTTTCAACAGTGACGGAGAGTTAGTAACTCAAAAATTTTCTCTCTCAAGGAGTGAAACATGAAATTTTTAACTTTAATTTTTCTTCTTTTTATAAATCTATTTGGCGCAGAACTCGTAGATATATCACAAAAACCAAAAGCTGCTTTAGAGGCTATAGAAAACCAAGCAATTAGATTTGGTACAGGAGAGATGAGTAAAGTTTATGTTTTTGTAGATCCACTTTGTGAATTCTCTCGCGCTCTTATGAAAAAAATATACGAAAACAAAATACTCCAACTCTCAAATAGCTACTATGTACTTTTTTATAGACTTCCTATCCTTGATTCAGAACATATGATGCAATACATTTTAGAGTCAAAAAACCCAAAAGAAACTCTCATAAAAGTAATGATTGATGAAGAGATTATAGATGTAAGCAAGTATAAGGCGAAACCTAAAACAATTAAAATAATAAAAGAGATTGCTAAAGTTGCCTCTACCTTGGATATGACTAAGCGCCCATATATGATCTCTTTTGATAAAGATTCAAAATTTTGCAGAGTATCAGAGGGAAGTGTCTCTTGTTTGGACGAATTTGAGTAGTCATTTACCTCTCTCTTAGAGATTTTAGATATAATTTCGCCCATAATAAAGGGCGAAAACGATGAATTTTGAACCATATCCATTTGAAAAATTAAACATTTTACTCAAAGATATTACTCCTAACGATAAATATGAACCTTCAACGCTAACCATTGGTGAACCACAATTTGAAACACCTCACTTTATACAAGAAGCCCTTTATAACAGTGTTGCACAACTTAGAAAGTACCCAAAAACTGCGGGAGAAGATGAGTTGATAGCTGCGCAGATAGAGTTTGTCTCTAAAAGGTTTAACGTAAACCTATCAGATAAAGAGATAATCCCAACTTTTGGAACAAGAGAGGTTCTCTTTAACTTTCCTCAATTTTTTCTATTTGATAAAAAAGAGCCTACAATCGCCTTTACTAACCCTTTTTACCAAATATACGAAGGTGCGGCAATCGCCTCTAAAGCAAAAACTATACATCTTAACTTAACACAAGAAAATGCCTTTAAGCCTGAGATAGATGAAGAAAAACTCTCATCTTGCCATTTAGTTATTTTAAACTTCCCAAATAATCCAACAAGTTCAACACTAAGTCTAGAAGAGCTCTCACACTGGGTTAAACTTGCACTAAAATATGATTTTGTACTTTTAAATGATGAGTGTTATAGTGAAATATATACAAGCACGCCTATCCCATCACTTCTTGAAGCCTCAATATATGCTGGAAATAAGACATTTAAAAATATTTTAGTAATCAACTCTATCTCAAAACGCTCATCAGCTCCAGGGCTTCGCTCCGGCTTTATCGCAGGAGATGAGACTATCTTACGAGAGTACATAAAGTATAGAACTTATCTAGGATGTGCTTCTCCTCTTCCACTTCAAAGCGCAGCAGCTGCGGCTTGGAGAGATGAGAAACATGTACAAGTGGCAAGAGATATTTATAAGAAAAATTTTGAAGCAGCATATGAGATTTTGGGCGCTCAAATTCCAGAAGCTACTTTTTATCTATGGTTAAGCGTTCCTAATGCGCTTGAGTTCACGAAAAAGCTCTATAAAGAGTACAATGTAAAAGTTTTGCCAGG
This sequence comes from Sulfurimonas sp., assembly GCF_028694895.1. Classification (GTDB taxonomy): domain Bacteria; phylum Campylobacterota; class Campylobacteria; order Campylobacterales; family Sulfurimonadaceae; genus Sulfurimonas. Next base: position 14,987 of record NZ_JAQVKA010000009.1, read on the forward strand.
TGAGTATTTAGGTAGAGATGATAAAAATGGTTTCAATCCTGGAAAAGATTTTATAAGAATTGCTCTTGTAGAAGATACAAAAAAAATTAAAAGTGCGTTAGAAAGAATCAAGGAGTGTTTATCATGAGTAGTGTTGAAATGTTAGAAAAAGAGGTTTTAAAAGCCCAAAAAGATGGTGATATAGCATCTTTATATATGCTCGAACAAAGAGCTCATGAAGCGTTTGATGAAGATACTCTTGCCTCATTTTATGTAACTATTTTAGATATAGCTCTTGAGAGACTTACAGATACACTAGAGTCTCATAGAGCCATGGATATAAGTGAAGTTCAAGACTTCTCTACACTTAGAGCGCTTTATGAGTATGCTATGGAGAACTACAGTGAAGGTAAAATCTCTGATGCAAGTGCACTCTTTGAAGTTTTAAGCGGTCTTAGTAACTCCAAAGAGTTCTCAGATGCACTTAAAGTTCACTGGTTTGCTTCTGCTAAAGATATCTCACTTGATGATTTTCTAGAACTAATTGCGGACTTAGATGCAACAAGTGAAGCTGAAACTTTTTATATAAGTTATTTTAATGATAAAGAGGCACAAAAATTGCTAGAAAACTCCCAAATAGATGGGGAGTTAACTATATGAAAATTCATTTTATCGGCATTGGTGGCATAGGAATATCTGGCTTAGCACAATATATGCGTTATAAGGGGCATGAGGTTAGCGGTTCTGATATCTCTGAGACTGTTATCACTAAAAAACTTCGCTCTCTTGGCATTAAAGTCACGATACCACACGATGCTTCTGCTATAAGTGATCAAGATTTGGTTATTCACTCTGCAATTATTCGCCCTGACAATCCAGAAATCATAGAAGCAAAGACAAGAGAAATAGAAGTTTTAGCAAGACGTGAAGCACTTTTGCGTATCTTGGATAAGTCAAAAGTTTACTCAATTGCAGGTGCTCATGGAAAAAGCACAACTACGGCGATACTAAGCGCAATCATGGATGGTTCTGCAATTATCGGTGCTGAATCAAAAGCATTTGGCTCAAATGTAAGATATGACGCAACTAGTGATATTATGATTTTTGAAGCTGATGAGAGTGATGGAAGTTTTATAAACTCAAATCCTCACTGCGCTATTGTTGTAAATGCTGAACCAGAGCACATGGAGTACTATGACTACAACTTCGAACTTTTTTATGACTCATACAAAACTTTTATAAAATCTGCACCGTGTCGTATTTTAAATGCAGAAGACCCATTTTTAAGCAAACTTGTTGATGAGGGGATTGAAGCAAACTGGCTCTACCCTAGTCGTGAAATTACAGATTTAACATATGTACTTATAAATGATGAGCCACACACCAGATTTACTCTTAGAGATTTGGGGAGTTTTGATGTTTGGGGATTTGGAAAACATATAGCTCTTGATGCATCATTAGCGATTTTAGCGGCAAATGAGTCTATGGATATTGAACTTATACGAGAGAAGATATTGACATTTAAAGGTATCAAAAAACGCTTTGATATAGTTGGCTCGCAGAGTGATAACGTAATCATAGATGATTATGGCCACCATCCAACAGAGATAAGAGCAACATTTGAATCAGTCAAAGAGTATGCACTTCTTAAAGGCTTTGATAAAATCACAGCGATTTGGCAGCCACATAAATACTCTCGCACTATTGATAACTTAGAAGAGTTTATAAACTGTTTTGAAGGAGCTGCGGAGCTTATCATACTTCCTGTTTGGTCGGCTGGAGAGGCTATGAGAGAGATTGACTTTAAAGAGAAGTTTAAACGATATAATCTAATCATGGCTGATACTATCTCAAGAGCAAACAACACAATTACTATCATAAAAGACAAAACTGAGTTAAAAACTCTTGATAAAGGTCTAATTATCGGCTTTGGGGCTGGAGATTTAACTTATCAAATCAGAGGAACTGCTTAATGGCTTATATACTTGGAATAGTTGTTGTAGGCTTCTTTTTCTTAGCACTTCACTACTTTACAGAAGTAACTTCTAAGCAAAAAGTAGTGATAACTGTTGTAGCTCTATCTATCGTTTTATCCGCTATCGCTTTTAACACTTATACAGACAAACAAAGAGATAAGATGATGAGTGCGGTTATAAAATTTAACCAAAATAGCACTATTAAATGTGATGGTGTTGATGTAAATAGTACAAACTTTACACTAAGTATCGGTACTTATACTTTCATAGGTAAAGAAAAAACTCCATTTTACGGCCAGATGATTAGTGCATCTAAATGCGATTAGATGCCCCTACAAAGATTGATATACTCATCAATCAACTCGATTTAAATGAGCATATAAACTCCTTTAAAAGCTTCTTCTCTCGTGATGACTCTCTTTTTATGGAGGGTGATCAAGAGCTTCACTATCGTTACATCAAAGCACTCGATGCTATAGAGTTTAAATCCCCTCCAAAAGTAGCTGACTTTACAAACATAAAACTTCATCTTCAAAAACGTGGTGTGCTTCACTTTGAGCAGATTTTTGAAATCGTAAAAGTTGTTCGTTATTTTCGTTACTTTAAAAATAAAAATCTTGAAGGCATCATCGGCGAGTGGATGGATAAATTTGTCATTGAGCCAAGTTTTTTTGAAGTTGAGAAGTTCTTTACACATGATGGAAAATTTGAGGAAAATCTTGATGAGACACTATTTGCTCTTGGCGCTAGAATCAGAGAACAAAAGGCAAATATAAACAGCTCACTAAAGAGACTTACATCAAGCCCGAAAATCACACCATATCTTATAGACACACAACTCCATTTTATAAATGATGAAGAGTGTCTTTTAGTACGTGGTGGATTTAACCATGTGCTAAAAGGCGCAATTGTTGGTAGAAGTAGTAGTGGAGGCTTTTTTGTCTCACCTGATAGCATACTAAAAGCTAAAGAGCAGATTCGCTTCATCACTCAAGAGCGAGAGGCGATTTTTTACAGTTATACAAAAGAGTTCTCATCAAAACTCTCAGACCTTCTGCCTTTTATAAACTTTGTGGATAAAGAGTTCAGTAAGTTTGATAACTACCAAGCTAGAGTTTTGTTTGCCAAGAGTAAAAACCTCTCTATCATTAAGTCAAAAAAAGATTCAAAAATAACTCTTGTAGATTTTATCCACCCTGCTCTGCACCATGCAAAACCTATATATGTAGACTTCTCGAAAAATATCTTGATGATAACTGGTGTAAATGCTGGTGGAAAAACAATGCTTTTAAAGTCGATACTTAGTGCGGCTTTTATGGCAAAGTATATTATTCCTATGAAGTTAAACGAACATAAGTCTCATGTTGGAAGTTTCAAGAGTGTACTTGCAATCATAGATGACCCTCAAAATGTTAAAAACGATATATCTACTTTTGCTGGACGTATGCAGCAGTTTTCAAAGATTTTTGAACAAAGAGATGCGCTAGTTGGCGTTGATGAGATAGAGCTTGGAACTGATAGTGACGAGGCGGCAGCTCTCTTTAAAGTAATACTCGATGAGTTGATTTTAAGAGGGCAAAAGATAGTTGTTACAACTCACCATAAACGCCTAGCCGCTCTTATGGCTGATCGTGATGATGTCGAGCTTATGGCAGCTATTTATGATGAGCAAAATAGAGTTCCAACTTATGAGTTTATGCATGGCATCATTGGTAAGAGTTACGCATTTGAGACTGCTAGTAGATATGGCATTTCAAACAAAATCGTAGCCGAGGCAAAAACAGTTTATGGTGATAATAGTGAGAAGCTAAACATACTTATAGAGAGAGGCTCACAACTTGAGCGAGAGCTAAAACAGAAGCACAAAATAGTTGATGAGAAGATAGATAACTTAGCAGCTAAAGAGTTAGAGTTAAAAGAGCTTAAAGAGTCTCTATTTAAAGAGCTAGAGAGAGAAAAAGCAGCTCTTAAAGAGAGTTATGAGAACGCTATAAATGAGGCAAGAGTTGCTGCAAAAGCTGGAGATACACAAGCTATTCATAGAGCTATGAACAAGGCAAAAGAGAAACTTCCACAACAAATAAAAGAGCCACAAATCATTCAAGTAGCAGAGTTTAATGTCGGAGATAGTGTAAAGTACCATAGCAAAAAAGGCGTGATTATCACTATGAAAGATAAGAAAGAGGCTATTGTAGAAGTCGATGGAATGCGTGTGAGAGTTAAGACGTCACATCTTAAGCATACCGAGTTTATAAAACAAAAACCTAGAACTGACGTAAATCTACAAGTGCAAAAAAGAGCAGGACTTAAATGCGACCTCCATGGAATGAGAGCAGAAGAAGCAACCGAAGTTTTGGATAAATTTATCTCCGACGCGCTCATAAATGGCTGGGATGAAGTGATAGTTTATCACGGCATAGGAACAGGCAAGCTCTCTTATGCTGTAAAAGAGTTTTTAAAAGTTCATCCAAGAGTGAAAAAGTTTGAAGACGCGCCACAACATATGGGCGGTTTTGGCGCTAAGATTGTGAGCTTATAATGAAAAGAGTAGCAATTATTGGTGGTGGGGCAAGTGGGCTTTTATGTGCCATCTTTTGCGCTAGAAACAATATTGCGGTAGATATTTATGAGCAAAACAACAAGTGCGCTAAGAAGATTTTAGTATCTGGAAATGGAAGATGCAACATCACAAATAAAAATCTCTCAAAAAGCGACTACTTCTCGCAAAACCCATCTTTTGTAGAGTTTGCTCTAAGGGAGTTTGGATTCGTAGAGTTTGAGAAGTTTTGTCATAGTATCGGGCTTTTACTAGACGTTAAAGATGATGGCAGAGTCTATCCTCTTAGTAATGAAGCTAAAAGTGTTGCTTCACTTTTGATAACACATGCAAAAAATCTAGGTGTAAATTTTAGTCTTGATACAAAAGTAACAGATATAAAAAAACTCTTAAAAGATTATGACGCTGTTGTTGTAGCCACTGGTTCTGAAGCGGCAACTCATCTGGGAGGAAACAGAGACGCTATAGAGTTTGCAAAGCTCTTTGGGCACAACACTATCCAAACATATCCCTCACTTGTTCAGCTACATCTTGAGCAAAAGATAGTTAAAAAGATGAGCGGTGCTAAGATAGATGGTGAGGTTACGCTTCTTATAGATAACAAAAAACATTCAACATCAAACGGGGATATACTCTTTAGCGATTATGGAGTTTCTGGTTTTGCCGTTTTAGATATTTCACAAGGTGCTAGTGTTGCTTTGATGAACTCTGCTCATGTAAGTATCTCTATAAATCTGCTTCCAAAATTTGATGTGCAAACTCTCTTAACTCATATACAAAGAGTGGCCCACTACTCACCAAAGATGAGCATTTTAGATATCTTAAGTGGGCTTCTTCCTCTAAAAATTGCCTCTGGAGTTTTAGAGGATTTAAAGATTTTAGCTTCTACATGCGGGGATGAAATAAATATAAAGCTTTGCAAAAAAATAGCAAATCAGATATTAGCATGGCGCTTTAGTGTAAGTGATACCCACGGTTTCCGTCACGCTGAAGTCTCAGGCGGCGGAGTTGATACAGCAGAGATAAATCCAAAAACATTTGAATCTTTAAGAGAAAAAAACCTCTACTTTTGTGGAGAAGCTTTGGATGTGCTAGGTCGTCGTGGCGGGTATAACTTTGCCTTTGCATGGGCTAGTGGATATGTAGCTGCAAAGGCTATAAGTAGAGGCTAGATTTTAGTTTCAATATCTACTATGCGACCACTATTATCATGATAAATTGTTATCAGTTGAGCATCAATTGAGTCTCTTAGTTTTGCGCTATCTACTTGAAAATACTTAGCATACTCATCAAACTTATAGATAAAATGTACACTTGGGGCTACGTGTCGATTTAACCACGATAAAATAAACAAGATAGTAGGCGTTGCAACTAACATAATTATGGCATGCTCAACTGTAACTGCTGATATTTCATCAAAAATTACATTTGATATCTCATCTACCTCTGCATCTAAAGTAACTATTTTATAAAAAACTATAAGCAGAGGCTTCCACAAATATATCCAGCCAGCCCATAGAAGAACTGTTACTATATCCCAGCCTATTTTTTTAGCAAATGGCATTTCGTTGCGTTTATTTATAATTAGGGTTCGCTTTTTCATTATTTTGCCTTTTTGCTACTAGCTGATTGTTGATGAACACCTCTATCTGGGCTAACCCATCTAGCACGAGCTTTTTTACCAAATAAAACTTTTGGAAGTGCAACAACAGCAGTAAAGAGATTTAAAAACCAATAAGCAAATGGATACCAAATCATCCAAAAATAATTTTTTCCTAAGCCCTCATCATAATGGCCATCTAGCCACTTGCTAACTCCAAACTGAACCAAACATGCACCAATCAAGATAACACTTCCTTGATCAGGTAAAATCGGTGATTCACTAGGCGTAAGATAACCGATTGGAAAAAATAGCGCGAGTATCCAAACTAAAATCACTAGCACCATGGTATATGCCCAAATCATACTAAGAAGCAGCTCTATCATAAGCCCCCAAAGATGAGTCTGTTTATGCAAAAATAGAACTTTAAAGTTTTTAAACATAACTTGAACGCCACCCTTAGCCCAGCGCAGACGCTGATTCCATAACCCTTTGATAGTCTCTGGCATCAAAATCCATACTAAAGATTTAGGTTCAAAACGAACATCCCAACCGTTTCTCTGCAGCTTCCACGTTATGTCTATATCTTCAGTCAACATATCAGGACTCCAATAGCCAACTTCATGAACAGCTGATTTTCTAAACCCAGTGATTACACCTGAAACTGTAAATAGACGTCCAAAACTACGTTGTGCACGTTTTATCATACCAACGATAGAGGAGAACTCTCCTACTTGTATCTTTCCAAGAAGGCTTGTACGATTTCGTATCCTTGGGTTGCCTGTTACGGCTGCTACTTGAGGGTAGCGAACAAAATGTTTAGCCATCCAATAAACACAATACGGATCAATTAGGGCATCTCCATCTATACAGACCAGATACTCATACTTTGCTAGAAGTGAGCCAGCTTGAAGAGCCAATGCTTTGCCTTGGTTTTGAGCTAAATTTACAACTTTTAGTCTTGGGTTATCTTTTGCTAGAGCTACCAATATCTCTAAAGTATCATCTTTGCTTCCATCATTGATAGCTATTACTTCAAACTCTGGATATATAACATCAAGAGCGTAAGTGATAGTCTCAATGGCATTTTGTCCTTCGTTATAGCACGGGATTAAGATTGAGACTCCAGCCCAACTCTCGCCCTCTCTTAACTCTGGGATTTCATCATCAACATAACGTTTTTCATTTTTAAAATAAAAAAATATCGCGCCTATCATCCATAGCGTTGACATAAAAAGCGGATAGTAAAACACATAACCAAGCATGGCATGCCAGATGAAATGCCACCAGATATAAAGGGTTGCCATAAATAACTCCTACTTTAGTTATTTGGTGTAGCGTAACTCTGTGTTATATCGTGCATTCGCAAACTTTTTTTTGCAAAATCTTCTCTTATAACATCAGCATCAGGAACGTTTTTATACAAGTTATCAGGGTAGTATGCGATATGATGAACACCTAAACCATAAAGATGCTCTATCGTTTGGCTAAGCTCCTTTGAAGGAATTGCCTCACTCTCTTTTCTCCAATCTACACTTTGAAGTTCCATAACAGTACGCTCTAAGCCACACTCATCCTCTTTTACACGTTGTACGATGTTGTCATAAAACTCTCTGTGATTTTGGGCTTGTTCCATATATGGCATTGCCATAATCGCTGTATAGTCATATTTTTTTATTGACTCTTTAAGTGATTGAGCATACCACTCCTGTGCATTATCATGCAGGGCTACTTGAGCGTATAGATTGCGCGCAGTTTTTAATCCTGGTTGCTCATCTCTTAGTATTTGTGAGAGTTCCATCGCAAAATCATCCAGATACTCAGTTTTTAGTTTTGTCCATTTTGCAAACTGTGCTTTATTTGTTCTTATCTCAGTTACGCTTTGTGATAATCCCCATTTTTTGTACTGTGCTCTTGCTGCTTTACTATCATCTTCATAATCAGAGAGAGTTACATCATCATGAAATAGTATGCCATCTATAAAGGTTGATTTTGCCAAATCTTCATAAATCTCTTTGATAACCTTTCGCGCTTTTGAAGAAAATGGTGAGAGTCTTGGATATCCCATATTTAAGTGAGTTGGATCTACTTGGAGTGTTACAACCACATCTTTTGAGGCTGGGTTGTTTTTTGGTAACTGCCACGCAATCATAGGCATCCACGCATAGATTCTACTTACTTGTGTACGAGTTGCTATTTGCCAAGATACTCTGTTGAACAAATCAGCGCGCATTGGTACATTTCTATTTGGAAAATATACATAATCAGCTGCACCATTAGCATCAGGATCAGCAAAGGCTTGAAGATAGACCGTGTTTATGCCAAGTTTTTTTATACGCTCTAGTAAGTCACCAAGATTTTTTTCCTGTTGTAGTGGGTCTGGATCATAGATATAATCCAAATCTATATGCGCTGCTTTAGTAGTTCTTGCATCATCAGTAAAGTTAGCATCTCTTATTGCCATAGCTAGCTTTAAATCAGGAAGTGTCATTTTCCCCTCAACAAGTATACGTCTGAGTCCACTAAGTGGTGTTATCTCTGTGTTGCTACCATCATCAAGAGTTAGCCCAATGAACATTCCCAGTTTCTCTGCTATATTACTAGCTTTTTTATTGTAGTAACCATACGGCCAGACGATTATACGGGGTCTTTGTTCTGTATATCTCTTTAAAAACATACTGCTTTGGAGTAAATCATCATGTATGCGGTTCTTATAACTTGTCTCACTTTCGTATGCCTGTTTATCCTCTAACCACTCTCTAGCTTTGACTGCTGGTTGCTTGTTACCTTGTGGATTTGAAACTACCCCTTTATGCAAATCGTATGTATGACTTGCCATCTCGACTAAACCACTAAGAACCATCTCTTTAATCTCGTCTTGGCTTAAGAACTTACTTCTATCTATCATATGGCTATCAAAATCAACTCTCTCTTTTGATTTCAACCAGCTACCAACTAGTGCTACAACGGTTGGAATTTTGTATTTTTTTATAATTGGGAAAGCGTTTTCATAAACAGATTGGTATCCATCATCAAATGTAAGTAAAACAGCTTTATTTAGGAGTGGTTTTTTGTTTTTTCTAAACTCTATAATATCATCAACGCTAACAAAGTGATGTCCACTATCTATCAAAAAGCGTATCTGCTCTTCAAAATGCTCAGGCGTAACAGTATAAGTTGAGTTTAGTGTTTCACCTTTATTGGCTATTTCATGATAGCTAAGAACCGTAAACTCATTTATATTTTGATCTCTACTACACAGAGTAGGAAGTTCATTTGCCACAACTAAATTGGCTACAACTAACATTAACACAAAGATTAATTTTGACATTGGTTTTAACATACGGTATCTATCTCCAGCACTGTTTATATAGCTATAATCAAGTACGATATTGTATCCCAAATTTAATAGAACTAAAGTGGAGTAATAAAAACTCCTCTTTGTAAAAATGAGTTAATATTTTCAATACTAATAGCAATTATTCGCTCTAATGCCTCTTGTGTATTGTAAGCATTGTGCGGTGATAAAATCACATTTGATGAGCGAAGGGTTGAAAATACTAGCATCGCTTTTTGCAAATCCTGTGCTGAGAGCGTATCGTTTTTAAGATACTTCTCCTCTATCCAAATATCTTCTGATTCAAAAGTGTCAAGCCCAACACCACCTTGGAGATTTTTCAGACTTAACTGCTCTACAATAGCCTCTGTTTCTACTACATTTCCCCGAGCCGTATTTATAAGCATTGCAGAGCTTTTCATAAGAGATATATTGCTCTTGTTTATAAGATGAAATGTTGAGGGATTTGCTGGAACATGAAGTGTTACGATGTCACTTTTAGACAACAACGTCTCAAGTGAGACATACTTTACATGGGGAAGTTTTGCTATATCTGGATCTTCATGATGGGCATAACATAAAACTTCCATCCCAAAACCTCTTGCAATCATAACTACATGTGAGCCGATTTTACCAGTTCCAATGACACCTATCGTCTTACCTATAAGGTCAAACCCTTTTAATCCATCACGATTAAACTCGCCTCTACAGAGCCTCTCTATCATCGGTTTTATCCTGCGAGCAAGAGCTAAAATAAGAGTAAACGTATACTCTGCAACTGTATTTTGTCCATAACTTGGTACATTTGCAACGGCAATATTACGCTTCTTACACGCCTCTATATCTATATGATCACTTCCAGTTGAGCGGGTGATGATAGCTTTTAAGTGTCGGAGTTTAAGAAGAGTGTTCTCATCTATACATGAGTGTATAAAAGTACAAAGCAGGGTAGCTTGTGAAGCAAGTTCTGCATTATTTGCATTAATACACTGCTCAAAAAAATGTATTTGAGCATGATATTTCTCATCAATCAAACTTAGTATTATCTTTTGCTCACTTTTGGAGACCTCAACAAAAACTATCATACATTACCTTTTGAAATTTAGATTTTTATATATTTCATTTTTAAAATATATTTATAATGCAGCAGAGACTCTGTTTATATTTTCTATCCTTTTACTTTTATCTGGGTGATCTTCAAAAACAGCATTTACTTCTTTTGAAGCTTCAACATTATTTATATTTTCAATAAAATTTTTCACATGTATCTCTTTTTTATTTGGTATAAATAAATTTATGCTTCTAAGCCCACAAGCATCTGCTTCAATCTCTTGGTCTTGTGTATATAATTCAAAACTTTTTTTAATAACCATTGTGCTAGATAAACCTTGAACAAATTTTTCAGCCTTACTTGCATCTTGAAGATTTTTTATTAACTCAGTTATTTCTGTAACATTATCATATGTAGTGACTAATCTATACTGTATGTCCTTTGTTGAATGTCTTTTTGAAATATGCGCCAATTCATGGACCAATATAGTCTCAAATTTTCCATTTGCTATATAATCTTCGCTTATAAAAATATATCCATACGGAACAGACTCTGCTTTTTTCTGCGTTGATAATATATTAATTTTAATATCATAAGGATATTTTTGATTACTCTTCCCGATATAATTATTATACTTTATTAAAAAATCATCTAATTTAGTGTACATTTTTTTATATTTTAAATTTTTTGTTGTTCTTAAAACTACATCTCCAGAATTAATGCGATCTTGGTAGATTGTTTCTCCAAAGAGTTTTTCCACTTCTAAAGGAATCCATAAAAAATTTCTAGCAATAACTTTAGTGTATTCCCTAAAATCGTCACTTATCACTTTATTAGCACTCTTATCATCATTAATAAAGTTTAATATCTTCCCAGATTTAGAGATTCCATAAGTAGTTGAAACTTGAAATATCCCTTCTAAATTATAATCATAACTTTCAAATGGCTCTTTACATTCGCTGTCCACTTCTATACTACTTGATTTTCCATCCATACCAAGTGCTAACATGCCTTGCGACGCAATACTAGTAATCCCAGAAACAAAGTCAAATGCGTTGACTAGTATACAGGTTAAGCCCATACTCAATATAATTTTTTTCATTATCTACTAACCTCTTTTAAAATTAACTCTCTGTTATAATTTAACCCGTATTGATCATAAACAATGCTTTTTATTATTTTCTTTGAATTTTCATCTTCAATATTTTTAAGTAAGTTGTTTATCTCTGCTTCCATATCCATTTCAGACTCTTTTGTCATAATATCGAAACTTCCTTCATATTGAACTCCATCTATTTTAGCCATTACTTTATAAACTTTTGAATATTGAAAATATTTACTATTTAGCACAATCGCACTATCCACAAACTTTTTTTTCTCTATTATCTTACTTTTGTCATCTTCTAAAATCAATTCGATTGAATAATCTTTGCCTAACTCTATTTTAATATCTTCATTTGGTTTAATAATACTACCTATTGGAATACCTATATCTTTCATTTCTTTGGAAAATCTTTTAATGCCAAAAGATGTTTTTTGATTTTCGCTAAAAGAGAAAAGACGTTTAAAATTTATAGGATTACTTTCAATATCATCCAATGTATATGATTCTTTACCAAATATTTTTTTGCATCCAAGGGATAATTTGCTGATATAGCATATATTAATATCATCAATAGCTTCTATTTTTTTACAATTTTTGATAGCTACTGGAGACATAACTATGTCATCACATTTAAACTTACTAGATGATTCTCCCAATATTAAAACATTTGACGATAACCAACTAACCAAAGTTATAAATAAAAATGTAACTTTAATCATAATACCCCTTTTTGTACATATCTAATCACTTGCTCATAAACTACTTAATAAACTAAAAATACCAATTAAAACAAAAATAGTTTTTATCTTGAGCATAGATTTTACTATATCCAAACATTCATAGTCTGAATAACTATTTTCCTCAACTATCTTTTTTTCTCCCAACCTTAAAATTCCATCTAAGAACATACCTATCAATAATGGTACAGGATTCATCCACATGTATAAATTATGAAAAAGATACCCTGAAATATAAAGTGACATAAAGTAAAAGAATACTATAAGAGAAATAAGTTTTAGATTATTATAAAACAACATTTTTTTTGATTCTATATTTTCACGGCTATTTAAAAGCAAATTTAAAATATATCCAAAACTAAAGCCCATAATAATGTCATAAATAATAAGAGTTAAATATACATTTGATTTTTCGATACTATGATTTAAAGAATAATAAATTGCATTTAGTATTTCAACACCATATTTATCACCATAAGGCGTCAAATACGAATCACCAAAACCATAACTTCCTCCTAAAAAAATAACCTTATTATTGAAATTATATTTATTAATATCCTCAAAGGAGTCAATGTTTATTGTACTGCTATTTATTTTCTGATAGTTTATTGGTTTTTTTGTATATGATTTAGATTGCACTTTAAAAATATTAATAATATCTTCTATCTGATATTTGTTATTTTTAGTGTAATCACATAAATCTTCTTTTCTTATTTGATTATTTAAGATTAAGGAAACATGATATGGGTCTTCAAAATACTGAGAGACAGATCCTATCTCATTTGTAAGAAGAGGAAATGCAAACTTTATATTAGCGTTACACATCTCTTTTACCCAATTATATTTCAGATTCTGATTCTCTATTGTTTGAGAAAAAAAAGCAAATGGCAAAACAATATCTACATTACTCGAGTTATTTTTTAAAAGTTCGTATAACTTAGTTTTACTTTGTTGCTCTTTTGCCCCAAAATTATAATCTGGAGAAATATCTAAATCAAAAATGATACTTTTAGGACTTTGTTTAATAATTTCTTCAATGAAATAAGCTATTTTATCTTTATCTAGAGGTGTCTTAGAATTAAATCCTTTTTCAAATAGTTTATTAGTAATTAGAACTGCTATCGATTCAGTGCTGTCCATATATTCAGATTTATTATCATATGAACTCTCTACACTCTGCAACATTGCAGAATGTAAAAGATTAAAGTAGCCTAATTTATTATCTAAAATAAATATTATGCCATTCACAAAAAAAAATGAAATTGCAATTAATAAAAATTTTGAATTTTGAATTTTTTTACACACCAGTAACTCACCTATTTGACAAAATCAACTTATAATTAATAACATGTAGATTTAAAATTTTTAACATAATGTAACACTACTACTTGTATTCTCCACTTAAATCCCCATTCCATTTAGCTGATTTGCAACATACTTTGCGTGGTTGTCCGTCATACCAACTATATAGTCAACCACTCTTTGATACATGTTATAAAGGCTCTGCTCTTTTTTTGGTCTATCATCTTCCATAAGTTCTAACGCTCTTTTGTACCTAAAGGATACTTTACTCTCATCCTCTTTTTTATAAAAATCATAGGTTGCAAGTATAAGGTTATCAAGTAGAGTCTCTATGATGTTGTAAGCACCAAGCTCTAGCTCTATCTTTCTTTTTTCATTAAATATTTTTGAGCTTGCAAGCTTTTTTGCCTCTTTTATAGCGCTTTTATACTCTGTGTTTGTAAAACACGCTATGAGGTCTTGTGGCTGAGTATCACTCATGATTACATCAAAATTATCTTCAAATACTTCCATTGTATGAACAGCTAGATTATGGATAGAGATAGCAACAAGCCTTGAGACTTTTTTTATATCTGAATATCCAACATCTTCATATACTGCCTCAACCTCTCTCTCGCCACAGATGAGAGTAAATATCTCTTTTGTATCTTTTAGCGTTATGATTTTAAGCTCAACTGCATCTTGCAAATCAAGTAGTCCATAACAGATATCATCAGATGCTTCCATAAGGTATGAGAGCGGATGTCTTTTATAAGAGCCATCTATCTTTACAAGCCCCAGCTCCAAAAACAGAAGCTTAAAAAACTCTGCTTCACTTTGAAAGAAGTTAAATTTTGATTTACCTAGATGCTCACACCTAGCTGATGAGTAAGGATACTTTACCAAAGTTCCAAGTGTTGCAAAAGTTAGCCTCATCCCTCCACAAAAAAGATTGTTTTCTATCTGGCTTACCACTCTAAAGCTTTGTGCATTTCCATCAAGGTTTATAAAATCCTCAAGCTCATCATGCGAGAGCTCTTTTAAAAATGGCTCATCTCTATTTCTCTCAAACCACTCTTTGATAACCTCTTCTCCCGCGTGTCCAAATGGAGGATTGCCTATATCATGAGCTAAACAAGCAGTTTGAATGATATATGCAACATCGTAAGGATCTATCTCCATCTCAGGATATTTTTTATTCAAAAGCTCCCCTGCTCTAAGCCCAAGACTCCGCCCAACACTTGCTACTTCCAAACTGTGTGTAAGTCTATTATGAACATGGTCATTTTTAGAGAGTGGATGAACTTGCGTCTTTTTTGAGAGTCTTCTAAAAGAGTTTGAAAATATAACTCTGTCATAATCTTTATGAAAGCTGCTTCTATAATACTTCTGCTCTTCTTTTAGAGCGTAGTCTCGTTTTTTTGAGAGTAGTTTTTTAAACATCTTGATTCCCGCATATAAAAATATTATATTGTTATATCACAATTTCTAAAATATCGCTAATTAAACAAAAACAAAAGCTCAACTCTTTTTTGATAAACTACTACCCCAATAAACAAAAAGGATTATCCAATGTCAACTCCTATAATTATTATAATTGTTATAGCTATCGTTCTTATCTTGATGTACAACTCACTTGTGGCTAAGAAAAACCAAGTTGAGAACATCTTTGCAAGTGTAGATACAAACCTAAAAAAACGTTACGACCTTATTCCAAACCTTGTTGCTTCAGTTAGCAAATATATGGAGCATGAAAAATCACTCTTAAGTGAGATTACAAAACTTCGCGCAGAAGCTACAAGACCAGATATCAGTGATGCCAACAAAATAGCACTTGATGCAAAGATAAGCTCTGCACTTGGCTCTATCATGATAGCAGTAGAGGCATATCCAGAGTTAAAGGCAAATGAAAACGTAATGAACCTTCAATACACTCTTCATGAGATAGAAGAGCAGATTTCAGCATCAAGACGCTCATACAATCAAGCGGTTACAGACTACAACAACGCTATAGATATGGTGCCTACAAGTTTTATGGCTTCACTTATGAACTACAGAAGAAAGCAGGTCTTTGAGATTGAGCAGAGCGAGCGTCAAAATGTAAATGTTAAAGAGCTCTTTAGTTAGGCTTAGAGTTGAAAAGTATAAGTGAGCTTACTGATTTTTACTATAAATCTCTTTTTCCTACCTTAGAAAAACTAGAAAAAGATAGAAGAGATCTTAGTCATAGAATAATCATGGCTGGGGTCATTTTAACTTCTATTGCTATTGTTATCGCTTTTGCTTTAGGCGCCTTTTACGAGTTTATACTTATAGCTTATATAATCTTAGGCACTATTATTTATAAATTTTTAGCACATAGCTATATCAGTGAGTTTAAATATAGCGTTATACAACCACTTGTTAATGCTATTGACAACTCTCTTGAGTACTCGGCACCTCTGCATGTATCTGAGTATCTATTTGAGGGCTCAAACCTATTTTCAAAGCCAGATAGAGTAAGAGGAAATGACTATGTCAAGGGTAGGATAGATGGTATAAACATAGAGTTCTCAGACCTACATGCCGAGATGAAAACTCAAAACTCAAAAGGCAAAGATAACTGGGTAACTCTCTTTAAAGGGCTTTTCATAGTTGCAGAGTTTAACAAAAACTTCTCTTCTCAAACAGTAGTTCTACCAGATAGTGCCCAGAGTGTATTTGGGGATTTGATTGGGCATTGGCTTCAGTCAAACAACGTCTCAAGAGATGAGTTAGTTAAGATGGATAACCCTGAGTTTGAATCAGCCTTTGTAGTTTACTCAAACGATCAAATAGAAGCTAGATATATCCTCTCGCACTCACTTATGGAAAAACTGCTATCATTTAAGAACAAATCAACTCGGCCAATACATACCTCTTTTAGGGCAAATCATATTTATATGGCGATAAGCTATGATAAAGACCTCTTTGAGCCATCAATCTTTCGCTCACTTTTAGAGCATAAAGTAGCTATGGAGTATGTAAAAACTCTGCACCTTGCCGTTGGCATAGTAGAAGAGTTAAAGTTAAACCAAAAATTATGGAGCAAAAGATGAGTGAAAAAGAGATAGTTTTAAGAAGTATAAAAGATCTACTAACACCAAAAATGCTCAAATACTCCATCGTGCCATTTGTACTAAGTTTGGTAGTTTTGTACATAGTTTTTTTTATAATCGCTAGTATGGGCGTAGAGCAATTAGGCACACTGAGTGTTGAGAGCTCTCAAACTACACTACAGAGTGGAGTGCCTCATACAGAGAGCTTTAATGCTACTATAGTTGGCTCATCTATTGTAAAATTTTTGATGCACTATGCCATAACGTCATGGCTTGTTACATTTTTCATCTATGCGATAGGCACTTTTTTAGCTATCTACTTCTCTATCTTTTTAGCAGTTATCATTATAGGGTTTTTAACCCCTTTTGTTTTAGCAGAGCTTCAAAGAAGGTCATACAGTGATGTTGCCATGATTGGCCATTCAAACCTTCTCTACTCTTTATTTTTACTGCTAAAATCAACGCTTATTATGGTTTTGCTCTTTATACTTCTTATACCGTTTTACTTTATTCCGTTTTTAAACATCATCGCACTAAACCTTCCAATGTACTACTTTTTTCACAAAATGCTCATCTTTGATATATCTTCAAGTATCTGTACAAAAGAAGAAGCAAAAGAGATAGCTTACTTTAAAGCTAGTAGTTTAAGAACAAAAACAGCGCTTCTCTACCTTATATCTCTTATACCTTTTGCGATATTTTTTGTAGCGATATTTTTTGTTATATATTTAGGACACACATACTTCTTAGCAACAAGAGAGCTTAGAGAGCGTTAAGGGGCACTTTTTATCTCCATATCACTAAGCATCTCTTTTATCAAAGGCTCAAAAAGCGCTCTACTCTTCTCACCCTTATAATCTTTGTAAGCGTTATATAATTTTTTATCTCTGTAATAAAGCTCTATGGAGACCAACCCATCAAAACTATAATCAGATGAAGTTTTTGAGAGTGGATTTGTACACGTCCCTTTGTAGTCTCTATGCTCAACCCTTAGCCTATACTCAGAACTCCCCACCAAAAACCCTCGGCTCTTCATTATCTCGCTAACACTCTCTTTAGAAAACTCATCACTAGCAATAATCTCTACTCTCTTAATCTCAGAGCCGATTTTGCTTTTATCATAAATATTTGTATACATAGTTCCATCGCACCCAACAAAGAGGAGTAACAATATAAATAAAAGTATGTTTTTCATTCCTACTCTTCGACGAATTAAAATCTTTCACATATTACTGAAATGTATATTTAGTGCAAGTTAAGTGCTTTTTAAATATTTCCAAAGTACTCTAACGAAATTTGTTATTTAAAGTAGAATTATATGAAGCATATCTTTTTTTTATTGTTTATTGTCTATACGTTATTTGCACTTACGCAAGATGAAATGAATAATCTTTACGAACAGAACTCTCTTCAAAATAGAGTTCTAGAAAATGAGCAAAAACGTCGTTTTGAGGAAGATCAACAAAAAAGCAAAGATAACATCGATAAAATTAAACCAGATAAACTTGAAATGCAAGAGTCTGAAGATAAAAAAAAATGCATTTTCATCAATGATATAATAATTGATAAATCTAATATTTTAGAGACTAAAGAGTTAGAAAAAATAAAAAAACCTTATTTAAATAAATGTAATACGATAGAAGATTTAAATAATTTTACCAAAGAAATTTCCAACATGTACATCTCTAGAGGGTTCATTACAAGTAGAGCTTATTTAAAATTACAAGATTTATCAGATGGGGTTATAAATATATCTCTGCTTGAGGGAAAAATAAAAGCAGTAAAAAACAGAGATTTATATATTTCAAATATATATGATGATTTAGAGGGAAATGTTTTAAATTTGCAAGATTTAGAAACTGGTATTAAACAGCTTGAAAGATTGCGCTCTCAAGTAGTAAAATTGGACTTAAAGCCAAGCGATGAAGTTGGCTATACTGATGTACTTATATCAAAAGAGGCTGGATATAGTAATTATAATGGTTATGCAAGTGTAAATAATTATGGTAGTGACGCAACAGGCAAGAATCAAGTTACTGCTTATCTGAGTTATGAAAACTTGTTTGGTATAAATGATACTATTAGCGTATCTATTAACACAACAGATAATGTTTTTAAAACTAGCGACAATATTTTAGCGACATCATTATCTTATTCGCTACCCTATTTTAAAAACTACTTTACTCTCTCTTTATCTACATTTAAATATAAACAGACAATTTATGACCAATTCGATAGCACTCTCCTTTCCGAAGGCTCAAGCGACATTTTTACATTGTCTGATGAGTATATACTTTATAGCTCTAAAAAACATTCGCTTAATTTTATAGCTAAACTTAACAGAAAAAACAATAAAAACTATTTAAGTGACACTCTTATTGAGTTGCAGAGTTATAATTTAACTTCGTCTAGTTTTGGATTTTCTTATATTTATTATGGGGAAGGCTCTTATTTTAGTAGTGAATTATTGATGCATAAAAGTTTAAGTAGCAATATAGACTTCACAAAATATACCCTAGATTTTAGCTATACAAAATATTTTCAACATGAGTTGCAACCTAAGATAAATACAGTGATACATACACAATACACAGGTTATGATGTGTATGCTACAGAGCAGTTGTCAATCGGAGGACCTTATAGTGTTAGAGGGTTTAAAGATGGCGGTATCAATGGCTTTAAAGGCGGTTACATAAGAAATGACTTTCAAATTACAAAAAATATTTCAAATATATCATTCTCACCTTATTTAGGTCTTGATTATGGTTACATAAAAGCAACCAACGGTGTAGAAGGTGGAACTATAGTTGGTAGTTCTGTTGGACTTAAGATTGCTTATTTAAACAACTTATTTGAAATACACTATAACAAAAAGTTACAAAATACACCAGAAACAAAAATAAAGAACGATAATTTTATAGGATTCTCCTATTCTTATATTTTCTAATTAATTTTATTGTATTATGTTTTTTATGAAAATAATAAGAAATGTATTTAAACAAATTACATCATTTATAGTTTCAGTTGTATTGGTTTTTCCTATGTCACTATCAGCAATAGAACCAGTAGTAGTCGATAGTGCCTCAGCTACAAAATATCAAGCAAATTTTGAAACAGCAAGAAACGGTGTGCCTATTATAAACATTGTAAAACCAGATGCGTCAGGTCTTTCGCATAATAAGTTTTTGAATTACAATGTTGAGAAGCAGGGACTTATACTAAACAACTCTAATCAACTCCAAGTAACAACTCAACTTGGAGGAGTAATTTATGGTAATACTAACTTAGCAAATGCAAATAGTGCTAGTAGAATTTTAAATGAAGTAACTAGCTTAAATAAATCGACATTAGCAGGCTACACGGAAGTAGCAGGGAGCAAAGCTAGTGTAATAATCGCAAATCCTAATGGTATCTTTGTAAAAGGTGGTGGATTTATAAACACTCCAAAAGTTACTCTTACTACGGGTGTACCTCAATTTACTGCTGATCAATTAAGAAGTTACAAAATCACACAAGGCATTATTGAGATAGGTGATGAGAATTTTAATATAGAAAATATTGATAAACTTGATCTATATGCTAAAGCACTAAAATTTAACTCTAAAATATATGCAAAAGATGTAAATATCATAACAGGTACTAATGATATATCTATAGATGGCGTAGTAACTCCAATAAATATGACAAATAACGATCTTTTTTCTTTAGATTCTACAGCTTTAGGCGGTATATATGCCGACAAGATAAGACTTATCGGGACGAGTAGCGGTATTGGTGTAAATCTACCTGCTGAGATAATAGCAAAAGATGACATTATTATTAGTTTGGATGGTCAATTAACTTTTAAAAAACTACTTTCAAATGGCAGCATAAATATAAAATCAAACGCTATCAATGTTGTGGACGCAACGGCAGAATCATATAAAGATCTCTCTTTAGATGCATCGGATATACTTGTAAACAACTCAAATCTAAGCAGTTCTAATAATGTATATATAAATACAAATGATTCTCTAGAAATAAAAAGCGACTCAAAACTTACTGCTAAAAATAACTTAAGCATATTTGCACATAATCAAAATTTAGAGCTAAGTAACGTTCTGCTAAGTTCTGATAACTCAATGAATATAGAAACAAAATCTTTAATAAATAATATTGGTCTACAAGCTAATGGTGATTTGAGTGTAAAAACCATAAATGGTAATTTAGTAAACAACAAACTTTTACAATCTCAAAAAAATTTAACTCTAAATATAAATGGAGACATTGTAAATACGGCGGCAATCGTATCTTTAAACGATATGAAAGTTTATGCAACCAATCTTACAAACTATAACACAATATATAGCGCACAAAACATGAATATACATGTTGATAATCTATTACTTAACAAAACAGATGCTACAAAAGTATCAGACATAGACAATGCACGATTATACGCTGTTGAGAACATGCTTTTATCTAAAGATGAATCATTGCAAAATATTAATGAAGTGCAAAATTACAAAGGTATTATCCAAACTCAAAAAGGGAATATAAATATATTTGCAGATACTCTTAAAAATATCACTGATACAACAGAAAAGGTAGTAGAAGTTCAAAGCACAGAGTCAATATATAACAGTGCATGGTGGCATGAATACCTTAGAGGGTCAATATACACATATATAGACAAAAATGAGAAGTTCTCACCAGCTCCGGATAAATTTTCCTCTATTGCCTCTGCAAATAATTTAAGTATATATTCTAATAATTTGTTTAACTACCTAAGTGATGTTTCCGCACAAAATGACATAAACTTAGCGGTAACAAATATTTCAAATGATAGTGAAAAGCTATATAGTACGCAGACGACAGAGATTCAAATATATAACTGCTATTCTGCATGTTATAGTAGCAAGAGTTCCAATCCAAGTTTTAGATGGGAAAACTACGGATCACCAACAACGGTAGTGACTGGGGAGATAGGCTCTTTGGATGCAACCATATCGGCTGGAAATAATATCATTGGTGATATCACAAACTTAGAAAATGTAACCGCTCATGCAGCTATATCACAGAGTGATATATTTACAGATGTAATCACTACTAAAAATAGTACTAGATATATAGATAAAGAGGACTATGTTACACCGACAAACCCATATGGCTTATTTGTAAAAAGCACTAAGCATGAGTATTTGATAGAATCAAACCCTTTATATACTGATATATCTAATTTTATAGGTAGTGAATACTTTTTAAACAAGATGGGGTACGACGGTGACGCTATATCTAAAAGACTTGGTGATGCGATGTATGAAACTAATCTGGTAAAAGATAGTATCAAGCGCTTAAGCGGCAAAGAACACAAAGAGATAACCTATGTCTCCCTGATGGATAATGCAGTTGAAGTATCACAAAGTGTTGATTTAAAACTGGGCAAAGCACCTACTGCTGAACAGTTGGCGAGTATAGATAAAGATATAGTATGGATGGAGACAAGGATAGTTGATGGAGAAGAAGTTCTAGTACCTGTTGTTTATTTAGTAGACAACTCTAATAAATCTAGCGGTTCAGTTATCTCAGCTGGTAATGAACTTAATCTAAATGTAGAAAACTCTATAACAAACTCAGGAGAACTTGTAGCTGAGAATAACTTAAATATTTCAGCAGATAGTATAAAAAATGAACAAGGGACCATCTCCTCAAACGCTGATACAACTATAAACTCTGAGACATCTATAAAAAATATTGCAAGCCTAATCACAGCTGCAGGAACTATAAACATAAAAGCCAAAGAAGATATAACTAACTCAAATGGCTCAACTATTTCAGGTAAGTCTGTTAATATAGAATCTACCGATGCAAGTGTAATAAATGAGACAAACACTAAGACAACAGTAGTAAAAAATGACGCTAATGGAAATAAGTATGAAGTTATAACTACACAAGTAGGCACTGAGAGTAAGATAGTCTCAAACGATGGCAATATCTTTATAAAAGCAAAAGATAACATCAAAAACAGTGCTGCAAACATAAGTGCGACAAATGGAGATATAAACCTTGTAACTACCGATGGAAATATAGAACTAAACTCAAAAGAACTTACTGATAAAGCAGACTTCTCAGCTGGAAGAAGCTTCACAAAAACAGACAACACACAACATATAAGCTCACAGCTAAATGCAGATTCAATTAACTTACAAAGTGGTTCTGACATACAAGTAAAAGCATCAAATATAACTGCTAAAGATAGCATTACTCTAAATGCAAACAAAGAGATAAACATTCTAGCAGTAAATGACATAGATTATAAAGATGTGCAGAGTTATAAAAAAGGTAACTTTGGCTCCTCAAAATCTAAAAGAGATATGACATATAAAGAGAGTGTAGTAAGCTCACAGCTAAATGCAAATGATATATCTTTAACCTCTAGTGGCGATATAAATCTACAAAGTGCAAACATAAACGCTAAAAAAG
>NZ_JAQVKA010000062.1 GCF_028694895.1 Sulfurimonas sp.
ATCATGGCACTCTTTGCCATGAGGCTTGAGATAGATGCAAGTGCAGAGACGCTACTTCTAGAAGATGATAAGGATTTGGAGTTCTCAAGAGATGTAGCAAGACGTTTTGAAACATCAAGCTCTTTGGTTATTACATACACGACGCAAGATGACCTACTAAGCCAAGAAAATATAGATAATATTAAAAAATTAAGTAGTGAGATAAAAACTCTTCATATTGTAGAATCTATAAACTCTATAGTAAATGTACCGCTTTTACAATCTCCTCCAATCCCTTTTAAAGAGCTACTAAAAGATATTCCAACGCTTGAATCCAAAGGTATAGATAAGGAGCTTGTAAGAAAAGAGTTTTTAAGTAGCGCCGTATATAAGAAAAATCTAGTAAGTGAAGATTTCACTACTACAGCGCTTATGATAAATCTTAAAAGAGATGAGAACTATTTTTCACTTATCAATCAAAGAGAAAAATATATTAAGTTAAAAAAAGAGAGAAAGTTAAGTGATGAAGAGAAGAGAGCTTATAAAAATGTCTCTTTAGAGCTCAAGAAATATAGAGATATTTTAAGAGAAGTTAATCATAAAACAATAGTTGATTTAAGAGCAATCATCTCTGATTTTGAAAATAATCACCCAAAAGTAAAGCTTCATTTAGGTGGAGTTGAGATGATAGCTGATGATATGGTCGAGTTTGTTAAGTATGACCTTAAAACATTTGGATTTTTAATTGTTGTACTTTTGATAATTATTTTATATGTTTTATTAAAAGAGATTAAATGGGTTGCTATTGCACTCTTTATCTGTACAATCTCCCTTATCGTAACTAGTGGATTCCTTGGGCTCTTTGGGCTTGAGATTACCGTTGTCTCATCTAACTTTATATCTCTGCAACTTATTATGAATATGTCTTTAGTTGTTCACTTAGTAGTGCGATATAAAGAGCTACTTTTGGAGACTCCAAATGAATCTCAAGAAAACCTAGCAATGCAATGTGTTCTCTCAATGGGAAAACCGTCTGTTTTTGTTGTTTTAACAACAATAGCTGGATTTAGTTCTTTAGTTTTTAGTGGGATTTTACCAGTTATAAATTTTGGTTGGATGATGAGTGCTGGAATAGTTATTTCACTTCTAATTACATATATTGTCTTCCCAATTACTTTACTCTTCTTAAGACGAAAAGAGTCTCAAGAACTATTAAAAGAAGAAACTGTATTTACATCTAAAGTTGCTTATGTTGCATATAATCATAAAAAAAGCATCTTGTTTATGACTCTTTTAGTAACTCTTTTTTCTATCTCAGGAGCAACAAAACTTAGAGTTGAGAACAGTTTTATAGATTACTTTAAAGAAAATACACAGATATACCAAGGAATGGCTCTAATTGATCAAAAGCTTGGGGGAACAACACCTCTTGACGTTATTTTAACGTTTAAAGAGGCTAGTGACGAAGTAGAAAATATAAAAGTAGTGAGCTCTGATGAAGACACAGAGTTAGACTCTTTTATGGATGAGTTCCAAGAGCAAGTGGGTGATAAAGAGCAATATTGGTTTACTCAAAATAAGATGAGAAAGATAAAAGAGGTACATGAGTATCTTGAATCTTTAGAGGCGGTTGGAAAAGTACTCTCACTCTCAACTGCAGGAGAGGTTTTAAAGGTACTAAATAACAATGAAGAAGCTGATGGGCTAACATTGGCTCTAATGTACAAAAAATTGCCTCCAGAGTATAAAAAGATAATTTTAACGCCATATGTAGATATAGAAAATAATCAGGTGAGAATAAGTACAAGAATCATCGACTCAATGCCAAATCTAAAACGAGATGAGCTGATAAAAAAGATAGATCACGACTTAAACAATATGTTAAATAAAAAGTATGAAGATCATAAAATATCTAATCTTTTGGTTATGTATAACAGTATGCTTCAATCACTCTATTATTCACAGATAAAGACGATAGGCGTTGTTGTTGTTATTTTGTTTTTAATGTTTCTAATTCTTTTTAGAAGTCTTAAAGTTGCCATTATTGCTATGATTGCTAACATTGTTCCAGTAGGCGTTGTCTTTGGCTTTATGGGTTGGATGAATATCCCACTAGATATGATGACTATAACAATAGCTGCAATTAGTTTAGGAATTGCGGTAGATGATACTATTCACTATATTTACCGTTACTCTTTGCTTTATCGTGAGTCTAAAGATGCAACTGCTTCCATGTTTAGTGCGCATGAAAGCATAGGAAGAGCTATGTTTTATACATCAGCTATTATCATGGTCGGTTTTTCAGTTTTACTCTTCTCAAACTTCTATCCGACCATCTACTTTGGACTTTTAACTATGATTGCAATGTTTATGGCAATCGTTGCAGATTTGATGCTTCTACCTGCTTTAATTCTTATATTTGGCATTTAAAAATTTTGTACATCACTTTGTAAAATTTTGATGTACAATTCGATTTATTATCTTAGGAAGTACATTGAAATATATTTTAGTTTCGTTACTGTTTGCTTCGCTTCTTCAAGTCTTTTTATGGCTTAACAACGATAAGTTTATAACCCCTCCTGACACCGATGAAATCATAGAATCTCTCTCTTATGCGCCTTATCAAAAAGGTAATGAAAAAGAGATGCTCAGTGATGAAGAGGTAATTAGAGATTTAAAACTTTTAAAAAAGTTTACAAATACTATTCGTTTATACTCAGCAGAGGATTCACAAAAAGTTATGCCTCACTTAAGTGAGCTTGGTATGAGAGCACATATGGGTCTTTGGCTCTCTGGTGATGTTGAAGATAATGAAAAAGAGATAGCTCTAGCTAAGAGTCTTGTAGCTGATTATCATGATAACCTTATATCTGTTATCGTAGGAAACGAGGTTTTGCTTCGTGATGATTTAGATCCAGATGAGTTGATTGTTCATATAAAAGACTTTAAAGAGTTTGTTACTCTTATCTTAAAAGTAGACAGAGACGCTAAAGCAAAAGCTATTAAAGAAGAGATATTAAAAGAAAAAAACAGAAAAGTAAGAGCGAAAAAGCTAAGAGAGGCAAAAGCCAATGCGGCTAAAGAAGAACAGCGCACTATTTTAGTGACAACAGCTGAAATCTGGAATATGTGGCTGTTGTATCCATACTTAGCAGATGAAGTTGACATTATAAATATTCATATACTTCCTTATTGGGAGAAGATAAAAGCTGAGAACTTTGTAGTATTTTTTAATGAGAAATATAAAAAAATAAAAGAAGCTCATCCTACAAAGCCTATAATCATTGGAGAGTTTGGATGGCCTAGTCGAGGATATAACAATCAAGCATCAGTTGCAAGTCCGCAAAATCAGGCAATGGTTATTAGAAAATTTTTAGAACTTGCAAAAAAAGAGGGCTTTAGCTATAACCTTCTCGAAGCATTTGATCAACCTTGGAAAGGTGTAGATGAAGGAAGTGTTGGTCAGTACTGGGGAATTTTTGATGCAAATCGTCATCTAAAGTTTGAGCTAAAAGGTAATGTTTTAGTAGAACCATTTTGGTTTATGCAGATGGTTGCAGCTGCTATTATTGGTGCAATACTAACCTTCTTTGGACTTAGAAATCAAAATATAAACTTCTTGCATGCAATGACTTATGGACTAGCCGCGCAAGGTATCTCTTTTGGTATTGTAATGTCAGCTGTTTATCCATTTGTGCACTATATGAATTTTGGAACATGGATTATGTGGGGTATGGGTTCTATTTTGATGGTGCCTCTTACTCTAATTACTCTAGCAAAAGCTAATGAGCTATTTAAGTGTACAATAGGAAGACGACCAAAGAGACTAATCCCTCTTAATTTAAAATCAGATCATGTCCCATTTGTGAGTATACATGTACCTGCATACAAAGAACAACCTAATGTTTTAAAAGAGACTCTAGAAGCTCTTGCAAATCTAAAATATACAAATTTTGAAGTCTTAGTTATTATAAATAATACGCCAGAAGATTTTTATAAAACACCTATAAAAGAGTTGTGCGAAAAGCTTGGAGATAGATTTGTCTATCTTGATATAGAGTGCACTGGCTTTAAAGCAGGGGCACTAAACAAGGCATTAGAGTTTACAAATCCAAAGTGCGAAGTTTTAGCCGTTATAGATGCTGATTATGTTGTAAAATCAACTTGGCTTGTAGATTTAATTCCTATTTTTGATGATGAAAAAGTTGCTCTTGTTCAAGCTCCACAAGACCACAGAGATGGAGAAGAATCTCTTATAAAGACTGCTATGAATGCTGAATATGCTGGCTTCTTTGATATAGGAATGGTTGAGCGTAATGAAGAAAATGCCATAGTAGCGCATGGAACTATGATAATGGTGCGTAAGAGTGCATTTGATGAAGTAGGGCAGTGGAATACAGATACTATCGTAGAAGATAGTGAGCTAGGGCTTAGACTCTTTGAAGCTGGATATGTAGGACACTACACAAACCGCAGATATGGGCATGGGCTACTTCCAGATACTATTGAAGCGTTTAAAAATCAGAGACATCGCTGGGCTTATGGTGCTGTACAGATTTTGAAAAAACATTGGAAACATTTCGAGCCATCATCAAAAACATTAACGCGTTCTCAAAAACATCACTTTATAACAGGATGGTTCTTCTGGCTCTCAGACGCTCTGGGGACAGTTACTTCGATACTCAATATTATCTGGGTTCCTGTGATTATATTTGTTGGTGTTACAATCCCTACTATTGCTCTAACTGTACCGATACTAACAGCATTTTTAGTAAATGTTATTCACTCATTTGTGCTTTATAGAACAAGAGTTGGTGCCAACTTCTACCACTCACTACTTGGCGCAATAGCTGCTATGAGCTTGCAACTTACAATCTTTAAAGCTGTTTATGATGGATTTGTTAAAGATAATCTGCCATTTAAGAGAACAGAAAAAGGTGGTAACAGTAAAAAAAGTACTAGCAGTCCTGTAAAAAATGAGATTATCTTAGCATCACTCTTAATTGGCTCATTTATAGCACTTATTATGACTAATCATCAAGGAATAGTGGAAGTTTATATATTTTCAGCAACTATATTGATTCAAAGTATCCCATATGTCTCTGCTATAATTCTTAGATTAATTGAGAAGAGTTCTTATAAAAAAGTAATTATCTCATAATAAAAAATAAAAGAGAGATAAAAGATGCAGTACAGATACATAGGGAAAACAGGGCTTAGAGTTACACCAATATGCTTGGGAACTATGAGCTTTGGCTCGTGGAGTTCTGAAGCTGAATCTTTTAAGATTATGGATAAAGCGTATGAGAGAGGGATTAACTTTTTTGATACTGCTGAAATATATCCAGTTCCACCAAAAGCCGAAGATACAGGCATTAGTGAGAGTATTATTGGAAAATGGTTAAAGAGTAAACAAAGAGATAGCATTATCTTAGCCTCAAAAGTTGCAGGAGCTGCAAATGGATGGTTTGTTCCGCCAATACGCCATGGTTATACAGCAATAGATAAGTTCCACATTAAAAGAGCGATAGAAGGCTCTTTAAAGAGGCTAGGAACTGACTATATAGACCTCTATCAAATGCACTGGCCAGATACAGTTGTACCCATAGAAGAGTCGTTAATAGCCTTTGATGAGCTTGTTAAAGAGGGCAAAGTAAGATACCTTGGAACTTCTAATGATAGTGCTTATGGGCTAACAAAAGCAAATGAGACTTCAAAGAGATTAGGCATTGCTAGATTTGAATCCATACAAAATAATTTTTCGTTAAATAACCCACGTTTTTTAGATGAACTCGCAAACGTATGTACAAAAGAGAGCATTTCACTCTTAGCCTATTCTCCAATTGCTGGAGGAGTTTTAAGTGGTAAATATAACAGTGAGTTCTATCCACAAAACGCAAGATATTCTGACTACATGTCAAGTAAAAATACACGGTTAAACTCTCAAGCAGAACGATTTTTAAATGAGAAGTCATTAAAATCTACTCAGCGTTATTTAGAGATAGCAAAAAAACTCAATATCTCTGCAGTAACTCTCGCAGTAGCCTACTCAAAACAGTTTACATTTGTAGCCTCTACTATCATAGGCGCTAGAAATATAGAGCAGATGGATGAGTCACTCGCCGCACTAGATATCACTCTAAGTAAAGAGACAATGGCTGAGATAGAAGCAGTGCAGAATGAGATTATGTACCCTATGTTTTAGAGCTCAAAACTCTTTTTCATGTAATGCTTTATATCATCACTCTTTAGCTCATGATTTACAAAAAGCTCATTAGCTAAGATGCCTTGAGCCAGTAACATGTCAGAACCATCTTTGCATCTGATATTTTTCTCTTTTGCAAGCTTTAAAAATGGTGTTATTTTCCCATAAATTGCCTCTGCTACAAAAGAGGTGTTATCTAATATCTGCTCTATTAAAGCAAGTGGAGCAGGAAGTTCTTCATCTTTGAGCCCAGCACTTGTTGAGTTTAGCACTAAGTCATACTTCTTTATCTCAAAATTATCCCAGCTAAAACACTCACAACCAAGCTCTTTAAAGTAAGAGAGTCTCGCTTCACTTCTGTTCATAACACTAACTTTTATGTTAGAGTCTATAAATTTTGAGGCCAGTGCTTTTGCCGTTCCGCCAGCTCCAAGAATTAGTATGTTTTTTATATCTCCAAACTCTTTAATGGCAAACATAAAGCCATCTGCATCGGTGTTATAGCCTATTAGACGACCATTTTCATTTACTATAGTATTTACAACGCCTACTTTTTTCGCAAAACCTCTTACTTCATCACAAGCCAAGAAAGCCGCTTCTTTATGCGGAACCGTGATGTTTGCGCCTGAGAGTTTGAGTGAGAAAAATATCTCTTTGAGTTTTGTGCCATCTTCTAGGTGAATTCTAGTGTAACAAGCTTTGTAGTTTAGGTTTTTAAATACGCTGTTGTGCATAAGAGGAGAGCGTGAGTGCGAAACTGGATCACCAAATAAAGCAAAGAGTTTCATCTATCTCTCGTTAGTGTCGTCTAGATCTTCAAGTGAAGCTACTAACGCTCCAAGTTTATTTCTAACCTCTAAGTATTCAAGCTCATTTTGACTATCTGCAACAACTCCAGCTCCAGCTTGAAGTATTACTCTGTCTTCTTTTACCATGGCAGTTCTTATAGTTATTGCGCTATCCATATTTCCATCAAAACCAAAATAGCCAACGCTTCCACTATAAAAACCACGCTTTAGTCCTTCATACTCTGCGATAAGCTCCATAGCGCGTATTTTTGGCGCTCCAGTCATTGTTCCTGCGGTAAAAGTTGCCATAAACAAATCAAACATATCTTTATCATCAGCTAGAGTAGCTGTTACGTCTGAAACTATATGCATAACATGTGAAAACCGCTCAATATGCATCATATCTTCAACTTTTACAGTTCCAGTCTTTGCAACTCTACTTACATCATTTCTACCTAAATCTATAAGCATAAGATGCTCTGCTAACTCTTTTGGATCTGCTAGTAGTTCAGCTTCCAGCTCTTTATCTCTTTGCTTTGTAGAACCTCTTTTTCTTGTTCCAGCGATTGGGCGAAGAAGAAGTTCGCCATTTGTAACTCTAACCATAACTTCAGGTGAGCTTCCCACGATGTTAAAATCCTCATACTCCATTAAAAACATATATGGTGATGGATTTTTTGTTCTAAGGATTCTGTAAAAACTAAATGGATCTACTTTTATCTCCCTAGTAAAGCGGTTTGTCATAAGAATCTGGAACACATCACCGCTTCTTATCATCTCTTTAGAGTCATCAACCATTTTGAAGAAGTGCTCTTTTGTATGAGCAAAGCTACCTTTGTCACTTCCTATATTTTTTATCATATGGATATACTCATAAGAGCCTTTTAGCTCGCACTCAATCATCTCAAACTTATCACTCATCTCTTGGAGTGTACTAACAAGTGTTAGTTGATGATTTTTATGAGAATAAACTAAAATAATCTTAGGAAGTATAAGGTCAAGGTCTGGAGTGTTTAACTCATCTTTTAAGTTGTCCATCTTCGAGTGGAGTTTTGGCTCAAAAACTTTTACCATGTCATAGCCGATATAGCCTATAAAACCATCTACATAACCTACTTTGAGTTCGTTTGAGGCTTTTTTATAGATAGAAGTATCTATGCCTTTATAGTAGTTTTTTAAAAAGGTAAATGGTGACTCATCACTAATGTGTTTTAAACCCTTTGCATCACTGTAGATAGTTTTACCATCAATGTACTGAACTCTCTCTCTTGCCCCCATGCAGATAAAGCTATAGTTACCCTCACTCTGCCCAGCACTCTCAAAAAGATAAGAGATTTCATCTTTAAATATAGTTTTTAATTTTGCATAAACTGCAATTGGAGCTAGTTGATCTTGAAAAAATTGTTTTGAGTAAATCAAAGGAGTACCTTGTAAAAGAGTTGCTCCAGGAGGAGCATGGTTTTATTGTATTTTTGTTAAAAAAGCAGCAGCTTCAACGGAAGTTCTTAACTCTTTTAATGCTTTTCTAGCTTCAGTATCTGTGGCAAAAGGACCCACTAAAACTTTATTTAAAGGAGTGGCATTATTTTCAACTTTATGAAATTTATATTCATACCCAAGTTTTGTAATAGATTCTAAAAATTTCTTGTTTGGCTCAAGTCTTGAAAAAGAACCAACTTGAATATAATAAATTCCTGAAGTTGCCATTTGAGCCTTAGGTTTTGGCTCTTTTGGAGTAACTTTTTTTGGCTCTACCTTTTTAGGTTCGACTTTTTTACTCTCAACTAATTCTGTTTGTCTATCTTCTTGAACTGCAGGAGCCTCTTTTATGCTCTCTTCTTTAAGTTTTTGAGCGATTTCATCTAAAGAAATATTATCTTTAGTTGTTTCTTGAACAACTGGAACGTCTTCAAAAAGTGGCTCATCTGCTACACTTTTAATCTCTTTTTGTGGTTCAGGAGGAAGAATTGCTTGTGGCTGACCACTTGTATTGTTAGATGTTAGAGAACCCATAAGCATTACAACTATTATAAGTACAACACCAAGAGTAGCAACAGCTAAAA
>NZ_JAQVKA010000010.1 GCF_028694895.1 Sulfurimonas sp.
CATCCTGATTTTATGTTAGTGGTATCTTATAACCCTGGTTATCAAAACGCTTTAAAAGGGATGAAGCCAAGTACTAAACAGAGATTTATATCTCTTAGTTTTACCTATCCCGAGCCAGAAATTGAAAAAACTGTTATCATCAAAGAGAGCGGTGTGAGTGAGGAGATGGCACAAAAACTTGTTGATATTGCAGGAGAGATTCGCAGACTTAGTGATAGTGATATTCAAGAAGCAGTTTCAACAAGACTCTTGATTTATGCAGCAAAACTAATGGTAAAAGGTTTTGACCCGTATCAGGCTTGCATGCACTCTATAGTTGAGTCTCTTAGCGATGAAGATGATATCTTAGAAGTTCTGCAAAAACTAATCTCATTGCATTTTGCAAAGAGTGCATAATGAGCAAAATTGTTCATTTAAAAGAGTCTTATCCTCCGGGTGATTTTGCCATTTGGATAGTTATCTATATAGAGTTGCTAACTTTTGGTCTTATGTTTCTTGGCTATGCATTTTCAAGAAGAGCTGATATTGAGCTATTTAACGCATCTCAATCAGTTCTAAACCAAGCATCGGGCTTTGTTGATACTTTGATACTTATTACAAGTAGTTATTTTGTAGTAAAAGCGCTCAACACAGTAAAAAATGCAAGAATTGAGAACATTCAAGCCTCCAATGAGTCGGCTTCAAGATGGCTTTTGGCTGCCATACTCTTTGGAATAATGTTTTTAATAAATAAACTCTTAGAGTTCTCAGATATATTTTCTCAAGGTATTAACCTTAGTACAAATACATTTTTTATGTTCTATCTTCTTTTAACAATGTTTCATTTTATGCACGTAGTTCTAGGTGTAGTTATCCTCTTTAACATTCGAAAAAGGACAAAAATTGGCTGCTATAGCGAGCAAAATTGTAGAGGTATAGAGAGTGGTGCCCTTTATTGGCATCTTGTGGATTTGTTGTGGATTATATTGTTTCCACTAGTTTATATTTTAAGGTGAGAAAAGATGAAGAAGAGAGCTGAATTGATATGGATAGTTTTAGTGGTTTTTACTATTTTTACTTATTTTCTTGGGCAATTTGACTTTGTAAATACACTTATGGTTGGCATTTTGCTAATGACTACCTTCATAAAAGGAGAGCTTATTACTGATTACTTTATGAGTTTGAAAAATGTTAAATTAAAGTATAGAATGATACCTACGATTTGGCTAGCTGCGGTTATGTCATCAATCGCTGTAGCCTACTACCTGCCAATACAATAAGAAAAGTTTATTCTTTACTCTAAAATACCTAATACATTTCTTTTTATTAGAGGGATATTTTTTTCTATATTGTCTGTAGAAATTGGCAATATAGAGAGTTGAATATGTTTTTGAACATCTTTTTTATTGAAAAAATCATCTAATAGCATTACCGTTTTTTCTCCAAATACATATGGTTGTTGCATCGCAGCTGCTGTTATTACTCCTCTTGGAATTAGCTCTAAAAACTCTGGTTCTGCATCAAAAACTATTAGTAAAATCTCACCCTCTTTGCCGCTCTGTTTTATAGCGTCTTGCGCACCTTTATATCGATCTGAGCCTTGAAGCCAAATAGCTCTTAACTCTTTACTTTGTTCTATGAGTTTTTTTGAGAAATCATAAGTTTCTTTATATGAGAAATCTACTTGCTGTTTTAAACCTTCAACCTTAATGCCTGATTCACTCATGGCCCTCATAAAACCAGTTGTTCTAGCTTTTCCATTTTCTCTTTTTTGCGGAATTGCTACTATGCCAACAGATCCATTTTTATCCCATCCAAGTTCTTTCATTTTTTGAGCAAGAACTTGACCTATCTCATATGCTCCATTTTCATTATCTGAAGAGATATATGAGAGGTACTCACCCCGCTGAGTGCCTATATCACTAATTATGACCGGAATGTTTGCGCTGTTTGCAAACTTTAAAACAGTAACTGCGGAAGAGGAGTTAATTGGGGATAGAATTATTGCATCTACTTGATTTTTTATCGCTTCTAAAGTGTTTTTTATCTCTGTTTTTTTAATATTGTTTGAACTATAAACAGTTACGTCATAACCTAACTCATCAGCACTCTTTTTTATGCCTCTACTCATGATTTGCCAAAATGGTATTCTTATATCAGAGACAATATAAGCTATCTTTTTCTTAGATAACTCTGTCTTAACTTCTGCTGCACCTAAAATGTTAAAGTATGCAAAAAGAGTTACAAAGAGAGTGATTTTTACAAAGCTCATATCTATCCTCACTTAATTTAAAATATCTGTTTTTGGTTCACTAAAAAAGTAACCTTGAGAATAATCGATACCTAGCTCTAAAACTTTATTTTGTATATCCTGTGTTTCTACAAATTCAGCGACAGTTTTTATACCCATTTTCTTAGCAAAATCTACAATCATTGTTACAACTACTTGAGCTTGTTTATTTGTATTTATCTCTTTTATAAGTGAACCATCAATTTTTATATAATCGGTATTGAGTTTCATCAAATAGATAAAATTACTATAACCAGTACCAAAGTCATCAATAGCTATTTTGCTATCAAATTTTTTTATTTTATTTATAAAATCTAAAACTTCTTTAAAATTCTCTATTGATTCTGATTCAACTATCTCAAAAACAACTCTTGGACCGATATTGTAAATACGCAACATATCGTATATATACTCTTCTATCTCTTTGTTTAAAATATCTTCAATAGTTAAATTTATAGAAAACTCTAGGTTGTTATCTTTAAACTTCTCAAAAGATTTTTCTATCATTATTTTAGTTATCGTTGAGTAGTACTTTGTCTTTTTTGATATCTCTAAAAAGAAAAAAGGAGATATTAGCTTATCCTCATCCTTCATCCTAACTAACGATTCATACTTCTCTACTTTATCTGTTTTATTATTGATGATAGGTTGATAAACTGGAATGAAATCATCATTTATAATGGCAGTTCTTATTTTTTTTGACCAATAAATATTGTTCTCATACTCTTCATTTAAAGATATCTTTTCACTAAAAACTATGACGTTTTCATTATTTCTTTTTGCAACTTTTAAAGCCATGTCTGCAGTTGATAAAATCTTATCTTTGGATTCAAATGATATACCAGTTGTAAAATTAAAGTTTAAAAACTCATCATTTATTTTAACGGACATATCAGCTAAGGCACTTACTAGGATATTTACATTTTTTTCAAATTCATTTTTATTTACATCACTGTTAAATAAAACATACTCATCACCTTGAAGATGATATACATTGGTATCTACATGCTCAGTCAATCCCGATATGTTTGAGCCTACTTGTTTGAGTATATAATCACCTAATTCATATCCATAAAAGTCATTAAGCTCTGAAAAATTGTCTATATTTATTATTGCAAGTGCAGGATGGAGACTATGATTTATATCATGTATAAGTTTATATCTATTTCCTAAATTAGTTAATGTGTCAGTATTTGCAATTTTATCAAGCTGCTCTTGCTGCTTAATCATTTTAGTTATATCATGCCTAACGGCAATAAATTCAACTATATTTTGATTTTCATCTAAAATTGGTAAAATTGTTGAATCTACCCAATAATCATCCAACTTGCCTCTATTTTTCAGAGTTCCTTTCCACACTTTTTTGCGCTTTACCGTCTCCCAAAGTTCTTTGTATATCTCTTTTGGAGTATCTTTATGACTTATAATATTATGAGATTTTCCAATTACCTCTTCTGGAGTAAAACCTGAAATTTCATAAAAATACTCATTTGCATAAATAATATTGCCTTTGAGATTTGACTTTGTAACTATGCTTGATTTATCAAGTGCCAATTCATAACTTTTTAAAAATGCAATGTTTTGATCTAACTTATATCTTGATTCTTTAATGGACTCAATCATATTGTTAATAGTTAATGATAGGATGGCTAACTCTTTGGAGTTATAACTAGGAATCGTACTCGTTGGTATTCCATCAACTGTTTTGTTATTAATTATTTCCATAATGTTATTGAGAGGTTTTTGTATTATTCGATGTAGTACAAAATATATTACCAATAAGACAATTATAGTGCTAAGTAGCGCAATTATAATACTTGCATTAATGAAATATTTGAGTTTTTCTTGCACTAACTTATCAGAGGCATAAATATCTATATGTCCCAATATTAAACCATTTTGATTCTCAATGTTATCTTGAAGATGTGAGTATGAGTGCGCTATTTTTTCTTGATGAGATTTATTGTTTGAGTCATACTCTTCTGTTTTAGAGTTATTGTTGATTTTGCCAACTAAATACTTTGAACCTACTATTTTTGCCATATTATAATCTTCAACAATTATTGCAAGTACATGTTCACGATTTAGTTCATTTTCTATAAGATTTTCATACTCATGTATAGAGTATGAATCCATAAAAGGGTAGATACTGTTTTTTAATTGTATTAGACTTGTTTTGATATCGCTGTCTATATTTTTAAGAAGGTACTCTTTTGTCTGTTCATAAAATATTTTACTCACAATAAAAACAGCAATAAGGATAGTAATACTAATTGCAAGAAAGAGTGTATAAAATATTGATCTTTGTCTATTTTTCATGTACATACGCTTAGCATTGAAATAATGAAGTTACTCTATCTAATTTTATATTAATCAAAGGATATAGTTTAATTCACAAAGAACAGTGTAAAAATAAGTTAGATATAAGAGAGTTGTTAAATGATGGTGCTCACAACTGGACTCGAACCAGTGACTTTTACCTTGTCGAGGTAACACTCTACCAACTGAGTTATGCGAGCAAGATTGGAATTTTATCAAAAGATACTTAAACTAATTTTTCTAAACTTTAGTGTTTGAGAAGTTGTTGAAATTTATATGCAAGCCCCGATATTTACTTTTAATTTAGGTATATTAAGTGTATAATTTCATCTATATTTAAAAAGCAGAATAAGGCAAGTTATGAACTTAACCGAGTTAGAAGATATAGGCTTAAAGAATGTTAAAAAGGTTTATCATAACCTTGATTATGATGAATTAATTAGACATGAAATTGAGAACAAAGAGTGTGTACTTACGACAAATGGGGCTACTGCTGTAGATACTGGGGTATTTACAGGGCGCAGTCCAAAAGATAAATATTTTGTAGATAGAGACCCTTCAAACAAATATATCGCTTGGGGCGATGTAAATCAAAAAATAAGTGAAAAAATTTTTAACGAGCTCTTAGTGGTTGCAAGAGAGCAACTCTCAGGCAAAGATTTATATATTACTGATGTTTATAGTGGTGCTAGTGTTGATTCTAAACGCTCAATTCGTTTTGTTACAGAAATAGCTTGGCAAGCACACTTTGTTAAAAATATGTTTATTCGCCCAACTGAGACTGAATTAAAAGGATTTAAACCACAGTTTACGGTTTTAAATGCTTGTAAGGCAGTAAATGATAAGTGGAAAGAGCATGGACTAAATTCTGAAGTTTTTATTCTTTTTGATATTGAGAATAACCTCTCAATAATCGGTGGAACTTGGTATGGTGGTGAGTTGAAAAAAGGTATTTTTTCAATGATGAACTACTGGTTACCACTAGAAGGTAAACTTTCTATGCACTGTTCTGCAAACGTTGGTAAAAGAGGAGACACTGCTCTTTTCTTTGGCCTTAGTGGAACCGGCAAAACTACTCTCTCAACAGATCCTCATAGAAAACTCATTGGAGACGATGAGCATGGTTGGGATGATAATGGAGTATTTAACTTTGAGGGTGGATGCTACGCAAAAGTTATCAACCTAAATGGCAACAATGAACCTGAAATTTTTAATGCCATAAAATCTGGTGCACTTCTTGAAAACGTTGTTATAGATGATGATGGAGTCGTTGACTACAATGATGGAAGTAAAACAGAAAATACTCGCGTCTCTTACCCTATAGAGCATATAAAAAATCATGAAATATCTTTAAGCGCTGGACATCCTGAAAATATAATCTTTTTAAGTGCAGACGCTTTTGGTATTCTTCCTCCAGTTTCAAAGTTATCTCGTGAACAAGCAATGTACTACTTCTTAAGCGGATATACGGCTAAGGTTGCTGGAACTGAGCGTGGTATAACTGAGCCAGTTGCAACGTTTAGTGCATGTTTTGGAGAGGCTTTTTTACCACTACATCCAACGGTGTATGCCAAGCTCCTTGGTGATAAGATAGATAAGCATAATGTAAATGTATATCTTGTAAACACTGGCTGGACAGGTGGAGCTTACGGTGTTGGAGCGAGAATGAGTATAAAAGATACTCGCGCTTGTATCAATGCTATTTTAGATGGTAGCATCAAAGAGAGTGAGTTTGATAATACTAAAGTGTTTAATCTTCAAGTTCCAAAAACTCTTGGAAACATAAATCCAGAAATTTTAAATCCTCGTAACGCTTGGAGTGATAAAGAAGCATTTGATAAAAAAAGAGACATGTTAGCAAATATGTTTAATGCAAATTTCAAAAAATATCAGATTGCAAATAGCGAGTTTGACTACTCTGCAGCGGGACCAAAGATAGAGAGTTGATCTCTTCTTTTGTCTTTAAGAAAAACTTTACTTTTTAATCTTTCGTTTAGTGGCATATGACATATACAGCCATAAAGCTCCACCAAAAACTACAAGTATTATAGGCGCTATCCACGGCTTTTGAGTAATTACTTCGGCTATTTTCATTAAAAAACCACCAGAGTAGTAACTTCCTAAACCAAAAACTAAAGCCCAAACTCCAGCACTTAAAATATTTAAAATTGCAAACTTTTTAAATTCATATTTTGTAAGTCCAATAGCTATAGGAATAAGTGTTTTAATCCCATAAACAAACTTTTGAATAAAAATAATCCAAGAACCATTTTTCTTCATCATAATATGTGCAAGAGCTAGTTTTCTTCTATGTTTTTTAAGCCCTTCCATCATTATGCCTTTTTGATACCTTGCCATATAAAAGAGCAAGAAATCCCCAAGTGCATTGGCTATAAAAGCTATTGTTATTGAGAGAGTTAAATCCATCTTTCCCATAAAAGACATTACCCCAGCAGCAATGATTGCTACAAAACCACCACCAAGGGAGTATAGGAAAAGTCCTATATATCCATAAGTTGCTAAATTACTAAATGTATCTTCCATATATCTCTCACAGTTTTTTTATTTTTACTATTTCATCGCGAAGGCGAGCTGCTTCTTCAAAGTTTAGCTCACGCGCTGCTTCTTTCATCTTTAGCGAGAGTTGCGTAACCATTGCTTTTCTCTCTGAAGCAGGCATTTTATCCATTTTTTTATTTTTTTGGTAAATATCTCCATACTCTTCAACTTTTAGATTTTCATCTAGCTTTCTGATAGTAGTAGTTGGAGTAATGCCATGAGTTTTATTGTACTCATCTTGCATCTCTCGTCTTGCGTTTGTTTTATCTATTGCTCTTTGCATAGAGCCTGTTACCTTATTTGCATATAAGATAACTCTTCCGTTTACATTTCTAGCACCTCTACCGATGGTTTGTATAAGAGAAGTCTCACTTCTTAAAAAGCCCTCTTTATCGGCATCCATAATTGCTACAAGGCTAACTTCTGGCAGGTCTAACCCCTCACGTAGAAGATTTATCCCAATCAAAACATCAAACTCGCCTTGGCGAAGTGAGCGGATAATCTGGTTTCTTTGAATTGTGTCTATGTCAGAGTGCATATACTCAACTCTAATGCCCAAATCTGCTAGATATTTAGTTAGTGCTTCTGCCATTTTCTTTGTCAAAACAGTGATTAACACTCTCTCATTTCTAAGGGTGACTTTTTTTATCTCATCATGTATATCTTCTACTTGATTTGTAGATGGTTTTATCTCTAAGATTGGGTCGAGTAGCCCAGTTGGACGAATAATTTGATCTGCTTTTACGCTAGAGAGTTCAAGCTCATAAGCAGATGGTGTTGCTGAGACAAAAAGATAGTGTGGAGCCTTGTTTATATACTCATCGAGCATCAAAGGACGGTTGTCAAGAGCGCTAGGAAGGCGAAAACCATACTCAACCAAAACTTCTTTTCTAGCCCTATCTCCTGCATACATCCCACGATACTGAGGAAGCGATACGTGTGACTCATCCACGATAACTAGATACTCTTTATGATGGAGTGCGAAATAGTCCAAAAGTGTATAAGGTGCTTCTCCTGTTTTTTTCTCAGTTAAAAGTCTTGAGTAGTTTTCTATCCCTTTACACATTCCGGTGGTTTGAAGCATCTCTAAATCAAACTCAACTCTCTGCTTTAATCGTTGATGCTCTACAAGCTTGCCCTCTTTTTTGAAGTATGCAAGTCTATCATCAAGCTCCTCTTCGATCCGCTTTATAGCCACCGCTAACTTCTCTTGACGCACACTAAACTGTGAAGTTGCGTATATAGTAAACTGTTTATGATCTTCGAGTTTTTTGTTATCAATGGTATCAAAAGTGTATATCGCTTCTATCTCATCTCCAAAAAATTCTATACGGATTGCCTCTTGCTCAAAGTAAGGAGGAAATACATCTAAAGTCTCCCCATTTACACGAATATGCCCACTATCAAAATATGTATCATTTCTTGAATAGCCCATTTCAATAAGCCTAAGAAGTAGTTTTTTCTGAGGAATCACATCCCCAATGGAGACAGATTGAACCATGTTTTCATATTCTTCAGGGTCACCTAAACCATAGTTTGCAGAAACAGAAGCAACAACTATGACATCATCATAACTAAGCAGATTTGCAGTAGAAGAGAGACGAAGGCGCTCCAGCTCGTCATTTATCGCACTATCTTTTTCTATAAAAAGGTCTTGGCGAGGGATATACGCTTCTGGCTGATAGTAGTCATAGTAAGATACAAAGTACTCAACATGATTGTTTGGAAAAAACTGACGAAACTCACTATAAAGCTGAGCCGCAAGAGTTTTGTTATGTGTCATGATGATGGTTGGCATCTTTACATTTTCTATAACACGCGCCATTGTATGTGTTTTTCCACTACCAGTCACTCCCTCTAAGGCTTGATAACGATTGCCTTTGAGGATAGAATCACTGAGCACTTTTATAGCTTCAGGCTGATCACCTGCTGGTTGATAAGGAGATACGACTTTAAAATTTGGCTGATTTTTCATTAATGGAATTATAACTAAACGAGGATAATGCAAGAGAACTAGTAGTTTAATCTATTGTATAATATTTTAAAGTTTTATCAGGTTTAGATAATAAAAAGATGAAGTTAATAAAGCTTCTAAATAGGTCTTATAATAATATTTAAAAGGATTAAAATGGAAAATAAAATTGTACTCATTACAGGAGCAAATGGTGGTTTAGGTACTGCTTTTATAAAGAAAATATTAGAGCTAAATCCAAGTAAAGTTTATTGCAGCGCTAGAGATATAAAAAGTTTAGAAAATATAAAATCTATAAGTGCTAAAATTGAAGCAATAGAGTTGGATATAGCGTCAAAAGAGTCCATAAAAAAAGTACTCTCAAAAATAGATAAGCTTGACATTCTTATCAATAATGCTGGTGTGAACTCAAATTCTAGACTATTTGATGATAGTTTTTTAGATATAGAAGTAAATTTAAAAGGAACTATTAATCTAACGCAGGCGCTTTTTGAAAAACTAAAAGCTTCAAAAGGCACAGTAGTCAATGTTACTTCAATAATTGCATTAGTAAACCTCCCAATCCTTGCAAACTACTCTATATCTAAAAGTGCCTTGCACTCATTCTCGCAAGCACTAAGAGCTGAGTTTGGGCTTTTTGACGGCGAAGTTTATGAAGTACTTCCCGGACCAATAGAGACAAAAATGACAGAAGGCTCGCCTATGCAAAAGGCACAACCAGAAAATATAGTTAATGTAGTTTTAACTTCTATGAAAAACAAAGAGTTTGAAATCTATCCTGATGAATTTGCATTAATGGTAAAGCAAAGACTCAAAGATGGGCCTGAAAAACTTATAGAAGAGTTTTCTATGTCCATTCAAGGGTAGATTCAACTTTAAAATTTGCCTGAGTTTTCATTGGTGGAGTTATATCTTTATATTATGAGTAGGGTCGGTTTTATACAATCACAAAAAAGGTACTAAAGGTACTTTAACACATAAAATGAAAGTAGAAAAGATGTTATATAATGAAGTTACAAAAGAAAACCTAAATAAGATGGTGCTTTTGTTTTATTCAAAAGTTTTAAAAGATATTGTTGTTGCTCCGTTTTTTATTGAAAAATTAGGAGACGATATGAAAAATGATAAATGGCGTCCTCATTTAGAGATATTAACAAATTTTTGGGCTTCCATCGCTCTTGGGGATAGTGCTTATAGAGGTAGCCCATTTGCTCCTCATCTAGATATCGAAGGTATCTCAAGAGAAGCATTTCAAGGCTGGTTGAGACTATTTTATGAAACTCAAGATAGTATCTATGTCCCAGAAATCGCCGATTTTTTTAAAAATAGAAGCACGCTAATAGCTGGTAATTTCATGAGGAATTTAGGAGTTTAAAAACCTATCTTTATAGCTACATTTTTTACAAAGCTCTTCAACTGCAATATTCTCTTTAAAACCGTCTATCATATCGGTTGCTCTTTTTGAGAAGAGTATATCTCTTAAACTCTGCTCATTAAGATTGCCAAGATTTATAACTCCATCGCCATCCAAGCAACATGGTACAACAGTGCCATTTGCTAGTATGCCAATATGTGAAGATAGCCCATAACAAGGTGCGTGAGAGTTGTGAGTGGACTCTAGTGAGGGCCATTCAAAATAGCTATCAAAGTTTAGTAGTACTTTTGGGGCAAGGCGCAGAGATTTTATCTTCTCTTTATAGATAGTCTCAGTATCAATAGTTGTATTAAAAAAAGAGTTTAGTTTCTCAAATATGAGTTTATTATATGACTCTTCAGAATAGATATCATCAAGATTCCAAAGACGAAGATTTATAAAAGGCTTGGAAAAGTCCTCTAGTTTTTGTGAGCAAACATCTAAAACATGCCCTATATACTCTTCAAAGCTAATGTTTAGACTATTTTTGTTGAAACTGTTTAGTGAGATG
Organism: Sulfurimonas sp.; assembly: GCF_028694895.1. Lineage (GTDB taxonomy): Bacteria > Campylobacterota > Campylobacteria > Campylobacterales > Sulfurimonadaceae > Sulfurimonas. The sequence goes on from NZ_JAQVKA010000010.1 coordinate 11,045, forward strand.
TTTAGTTGGCGAACTGCTTCATGAAAAAGTGTTTTAGCACTATGTTTAGAGAGATAGTAACCACTTGTTGTTAGCTCTACTTCAAAGTTGTATTTTTTAGCAATATCAAGATACTCATGTAAATTAGAGAGAAGCAGAGGGTCTCCCATCACATGAAAGGCTAGAGTCTTTGTATATGGAGTCAGTTCTTTGAGTGTTTTTTCAAAGAAATCAAGAGACATAGTTTTTGATGGATTTGCTTTTGGAGGGCAAAAACTACAAGCAAGACCGCAAATATTTGTTACTTCAATATGGACACGATGAAACTGCATAAAGCTCCTTAATGATTTTGCAACTTTAGCATAAATAAATTAAAACTTAAAAGAAAGAAATAATTATAAAGCTACAAGTAATTTAAAAGTTAAATCGGATAAAATTTCTCTGATTTAAAAATTTAGAGCGTAACGCGTTCTTACCAAAGGATACAAGCATGAAAAAGATTATTTTATTAATCGCATTAACTCTAGGTGCCCTACAAGCTGATAATATCGTTCATTACGATGTAAAAGAGGCTAGTACTACAGTTAGTAAACCGAATCACCCGACAACAGATATTTATTAATATCTAAAAATTTTATTTCTCCTTCTAAAATAGGTCTTACAGTGGCCTGTTTTAGTGACTTACCCACCTTTTTTAAATTTTCTTCTTTACAAAATATATAACTCCAAACATAATAACTGATAAATATATCATGAAAATTGCAACGCTGTTTGTTCCTGATGCCCCATCTGAAAAAGGAAGGCCGCTTGTATTCATTCCAAAAAAACCTACAACCAAATTTAGTGGTAAAAAAATCGCAGAGATTATCGTTAAAATATAGATTAGATGATTCATTCTTTCGTTTGTTTGTGCATGATGAAAATTATAAAGATAGTCTAGTTTTGATAGTTGCAGTTTTGCTGAGTTAAGAGTTCTCTCTAGATGCTCATGTAAATCCATATAGTGATTGATAGGAAATTTTTTAGTATCTGTATAATACTCAATCATTTTATCCATCGTTGAAGATGCGTGCATAAGTACACGTTCTACTCTCACAATATTGCGTTTAAGTTCAAGCCATTTGTTTATAAAAGATTTTTGTGTTTTGTTTAGGTAAAGTGCTTCTTCCATATCGACAATCAAATCACGATATGTTTCAAAAGATTTAAGCAGATTATCTATTATCGTGTCTAACATTTTATATGGTGCTTCAAAGCGATTTCCAAGCTCTTCAAAAATATCTTTTTCTCTAGTGTAGATATAACTATTATCACTTGTGATGATAAATCCTATAGAGATTAACTCAAGTTTTTTATCTATAATAGGTAATCTTACTATCAACATATCGTAGTTATCGTTTTCATCAAATATGGAGGGATGCATAGGATTTTTTAAGTCATCTAAATGAAGATCATCTAGCAATTTAACTATATTCATGCTATATCCTTATGGTTTAATTTGAGCAAAATTCAACTCCATTTTCTTGTAATCTTTTTACAATTTTTTGGCTTAATTGAGATTTTAGCTCCATAATGTGGTGGTATGGAGCAGCGTACCAAATATATAGAATAAAACATGACGTCTTAGTATCGGGAACAAAATGGATACGAGGCCTAAACTCTCTAGAGCGCATATCATATCTCCTTCTTAGACTTGAAAACTGTTTTGAAGCGACTTCCATGTATTTTCCAACGCTCTCATATGTTATCTCTGTTACCAACTCTTCTATTTTTTTTGTATCAGCATTAAAAGGGATTTTAAACTCTATAAGATCATAGATAGTCTTCATTCTATCATGTGTATAGTTATAAACATAATTTGTTACAAAAAAATTGTTTGGTATAAAAACAGTTCTTCCTGAGCGTTTTAACTCTAGGGCAGTCGTGTTGTTTATGCTTTCATAAAGTGTAACTTGAAATAGTGAGATGTTTATAATCTCTCCTATGATTTGGTTATTGTTTACTTGTATAAGAATTCTATCTCCAACTTTTATAAAGTTTCCAAAGGAGAGTTGAAACCAAGTTGCTATACTTTGAAGGTACTCTTTCATACTGATAGTTATTGCTGCTGCTATCACACCAATAAGCGTTGCGGCATAAATAATGTTACTGATATTGAAAATAATCAACATAAGTAAAACAAGAAGAAAAAAGATAATGTTTAGCACTCGCTTTAATCTAAAGAGTCTATCTTCGTTATCTATTTTTTTTGTTATAAAGTATTTGAGAAGATTAAAAAGAATAAAAATTAAAATTAAAATTGCAATTTTAATCATATAAATTGGAAGTTGAGTCTGTTTGAAAGCCGCTAATTCGCTAAGATATCTCTGTTTTGTACGCTTTAAAACCTCTTCTTTATTATCCAAGAGTCCTCTTGCATTTTCAAAAAAATCTAATGCTTTTTTTAGCTGATACTCTTTAAAAAAATCTCTACTCTCTAAAGCTTCGCTCGCTTGTAACTCTTTTTCTAAGAAGGTAACTGCATCGTCAAACTCTTGTTTTAAGATTTTTAAACGTTGAGTTTGTATGTTGAATTTGCTCTTTAGACTTGTAAATAAATACTCTATTAGCCCTATATCCTTGGCATCTTCAACAGTGATTTTCTCTAGCAGTGTATCAAAAGATTGAGGGAGTTCATCTAGTATTTTCTTTTTACTAGTTTGAAGTTGAAGCAGTTGATTTAACTCTATTTTTTTCTTAGGACCCGCTTCTCTTATACTTCTCTCTATAGCTTGAATCTCGCCATCAAGGGCTTGGGCCTTTAGCTGATTATTATATGTTTGTAGCCATATGTTTTTTTCTTTTTCAAAATATAAAAAATCTTCAGCATTTAAAAGAGATAACAAAAAACTAAAGCCAACTATAAAATACGCTATTTTTTTCATCAAACGCTCCATACTTATGAAATATAAATTTCTTTTAAAACCTTTATCATACTCTCAACTGCTCTTTTTGTAGTTGTTTCATTAACTGTATGATAACCAATAGTTGGAATCTGGAGTGTTGTGCCCTGAATCTCGCCTTTTGTTGCAAAAATCAATCTTCCAAGTTCAGTAGTTCCAAGAGAGCTAATAGTTCTGTTTTTTTGCATTTTATTTTTTAAGTATGTATCTTTGAAGTTGAACTTTATCTTCTCTTTGATAGCTATTTTTTTTATTTTATCTTTAAGAGGAGATCTAAAAACTGCATTTGAATCTCTATGTCTTAGAACTATATCTATATTTCTAAGTTCCTCTAGTGTCGGGTAAGGACTAGTGTCTAGAACCAAAAGCTCATTGGTTTTTATATCAAAGCGTCTAAACCACTCCAATAAAAATCTCCAACTTCGCCCCGCCTCTTCAGACGCTGTAAAAAAAGCTGTACCTTGATAACCTATGGCATACATGTAGATAATCATTGCAACACTTATTACATTATCTAACTGTGCAGAGATTAAATCATCTTTAATGTCGAGCTTATCCATAAATGCTATTGGCATCCCAGGTGTAAGATAATCAAAACCGTCAATTTTAAAAATAATGTTGTTTCTTCTCTGGCAAAGATAAGCTTCTTTTATAGAGCCAAGGCCTAAATATGTGCCAGACCATGGTTGGTAAGCTTGAACTTTTTCATCAACAAATCTAGCTGTAAAGTTGTGTAAAAGTTGCTCTGAATTTGAATCTCCTGTTAAGTCCGCTTTGTTTTTTGCGATAAATGCAGCGTATTGAAACTCATTATGTCCCGTACAAACAAGACCATGTCTATCAGAGTGCGCTGAAATATATCCACGCTCTGGGTTGTCTCCTTTTGCTACTAAAACACCATCATAGTATTCAACTGTAATTCCACGCTCTTCAAGCTCTCTTTTTATAAACATAAAAAATGGCTGTTCAGCACCTACAACGCTTGGTATTCTTATTAGTTGTTTTAATATATCGTAAAAAAGTTCCATGATTATTCTATTATCTCTTCATTATTTAGTTCAAAAAATTCACTAAGCTCAATTGTATTTTCATTAAAGTGCTCGATTCTATCTTCGGCAACTTCAAGATTTCTAAATTTTGCAATGTGAAAAACAGCATCACCTTCTTGTACGAGAGGAATCTCAGATTTGCCAATGATTACTCCATCAAATGGCGCTCTTAACTCAAAACTATTATCTCCAATAGCTTCATCAATAAATGCAATTAGCTCATCTTTGCGTACAGTGTCGCCCAAAGCCTTGATTGTTCTTAGCATACCACTCTCAATGGAACGTATCCACTGGCTACTTTTTGTAACAAGAGGGTTTTTCTTCTCAGTTTTTTTTATTATTTTTGGAAGCATACCGCTCTCTCTAAGCACATTTATTATCCCATTTACACCGATTCTAATGCACTTCTCATCAAACCTTAACGCTTCTCCTGCTTCGTATAAAAGTATAGGAATCCCCTCATCTTGTGCAACAGCTCGAAGTGAGCCATCTCTTACTTCAGAGTGCAAAATAACAGGTGCTTGAAATGCTTTTGCAAGGTTAAATGTATAACTGTTATCTATATTTGTTCTTATATGAGGAAGGTTTGATTTGTGGATGGAAGCGGTATGTAAATCTATACCTAAATCACATCTTCGCACTATTTCATCAAAAAATATTTTAGCAACTCTACTAGCCAAGGAGCCATGAGTGCTCCCTGGAAAACTTCTGTTTAGATCTCTTCTATCAGGCAAATATCTAGATAAGGTCATGATTCCATAAATATTGACGATTGGAACAAGGATAATCGTGCCATGTATCTTTTTTAAAATGGCTAATTTTCGAAGACGTCTTATAATCTCTATACCATTTAGCTCATCTCCATGAATAGCGGCACTTATAAAAATAGTTGGGCCACTCTTTTTTCCTCTTATGACGTGAATAGGAAGTTTTGTCGGTGTATTGTAGAGGTTTGGGAGTTCGAGGTTTATGCTAAGAGACGCCCCCAGTGGTATCTCTTGCCCATATAAAATAAGTTTTGCGCTAGATGACAATTAAGCTCCAATGCTATCTTTTTTAATTTTTCTTTTTTCTGGGTTTATTTCGCTCTTTGGACGTATGTTTTTTGCAATATACTCCATGATTTTTCCAGCAATATCAATCTTTGTAGATTTTTCAATTCCTTCTAATCCAGGAGAGGAGTTTACCTCCATAACAAGTGGTCCTCTGTTTGATTGAATCATATCAACTCCGCAGATTCCAAGACCCATAGACTTTGCGGCTGCTAGAGCTGTATCTTTCTCTTTCTTTGTAAGTTTATGTGCTGTTGCAGTTCCGCCTTGATGAAGGTTTGATCTAAAATCTCCCTCAGCGCCTTGACGTTTCATGGCACCTACAATTTTTCCATCAACGATAAATACTCTTATATCTGCTCCGCCAGCTTCTTCTATATACTCTTGAACAAGTAGATTTACATCCATTCCATAAAAAGCGTCCAAAACAGATTTAGCAGCTTTTTCACTATCCACTAAAACAACACCAACTCCTTGAGTGCCCTCTAGTATCTTAAGAACAAGTGGAGCACCGCCGCTTAGGGCTATTACGTCTTTTGCATTTGATTTGTTCGAGGCAAAAACTGTTTTTGGCATATCAACACCATTTTTGGAGAGTATTTGAAGACTTCTAAGTTTATCCCTACTTCTTTTTATAGCCAAAGAACCTGTTGTGCTAAAGACATCCATCATCTCAAAGTGTCTTACCATCGCAGTTCCAAAAAATGTTCTACTAGCACCAATCCTTGGGATAATAGCATCAGGAGTTGGGAGCTCTTTTCCTAAATAATTTACTTTTAATTCATCTTTCATTATCTCAATGCTGCATTTTAGGTAGTCTATAACCCTTACTTCCCAGCCTCTCTGCTCAGCTGCTTGAACTAATCTCTTTGTTGAATATAACTCTTTATTTCTTGATAATACGTAAATTTTCATCTTCTGCTTCTTTAGGTCTATTGTGTCTGTTTTGTGAGATATTCTTGCGAAACATCAACTAAAAATCTTTTTGCTAAAAACTTTCTTCCTATTAGCATTGGATATTTCATATCGGAGCGATTTGTCAAAGAGATAACTGTGAGGTAACTTTTACCAAAGAAGTCAACTTTCACCCTAATAGAAGGCCTGTTCTGAGTCTCTCCATTGGAACTTTTTACTCTTTTCATCTGATAAAGAGGAAGCGATATTTTTTTCCCATGATATGCCTCATGAACTTCATCAAGCAACCTAAAGTGAACAATGTCATCTTCATCTATATATATATCATCGCAGTGCAGGGCATTTGAATCAGCTCCAGTATCAACTTTCGCGTCAAGGTTATAAAGTTCTAAATCTGGGATTGATATAATCTCTTTTGTACCAATAATTTTCTTTTTTAACATTGAGCAAATCCGATATTTTGGGTAGATTATAACATATTTTCTCTAAGTGAAATAGGAGTTTCCTTTAAGGTTATTTTTAGCAAATTTTTTTTTATTTGTGAGTATAATTTTGTTTGAACAAAATGGAAATTAGGGTCTTGATGGTAAGTACATTAAGAGTGTTGCGTGTATTGCGTAATAAAATTCACAGTAGTGAAATGTATTTGTTAAGAGGGCAAATATGACGTTTAAAGATTTAGAATTTATTCTCGAACTAAATGTGGTAATGAGAAAAGATATCGATTATATCTTAGATTTTAGTAGAAAAAATGGCATCGATAACGAAGGTATAGATGACGAACTAAATAAAATGGGTTATGAGAGAATCGTTGAAAATGAGCTTGAGTATGGATTGGATGAAGATGAGTATGAACATACAGAAAAGTTTCAACATAGAAACAAATTTTCAGAAGATTACGATTAAGTAGAGAGTTTGATAGCACGCTTCTGCGCTATCAATCATTAACTATTTTTTTACCTCAAAAATAGTTCCTAGTGTGTGTTTGTCTTGTAAAAGATATGATTCTGCAGCACTAAGGTCAAATCCATTACATAAAAACATTTTAAGTCCTTTTTTTATCAAAAAATCTGCAGCTTTTAATTTTGTCACTATACCACCGGTTGCAAACTCATTATTTGGTGTTGATTCATCAAAAAGTAAATCTTGTGGAATTTCATTTATTATTTTATAAATTTTGGCATCTTTATTCTCTTGCGGATTTTTATCATAATAACCATCAATGTCACTTAGTATAACTAGCAATTCTGCTCCAGTAGCATGCGCGACATTTGCGGATAGTTGATCATTATCACCAAAGAGCTGTTCTGGAGTGGAACTTATATCATTTTCATTTATGATAGGTAAAATCCCATTGTCTAAATGTGCATCAATAATCTCTTGAAACATAGTTACTCTTTTTCCTGAGTCAAAATCATCCTCTGTGAGTAAAATTTGTGCTGTTGGGATATCATAAATATCAAATTTATTCTTATAAGCTGTCATTAAAATAGGCTGGCCAGCCGCAGCAAGCGCTCTTTTACCAATCTGTTTTCTCTTATCTAACTTAAGCGTTGAATAGCCCGCTGCAACAGCTCCAGACGTTACTAGAATAACCTTATATCTTGTTCTTAGCTTGGCTATTAGCGTTACAAGATTGAGCATACGCACTTTAGCAATTTCGTTGTTTTGCGTTAAAACTGCTGTTCCAACTTTTACTACAACTCTTTTCATAAACTTCCTTTATATTTTAAAGATGCTCCTATTGTAACAAGTCAAACATTTTATTTTTATTATAATGAGTAGTTAGAAGAGTTAATGGCCATAGATAAATTACAAATTATGATAGAATTGTGTTTATATAATTTAGATAGGATTTTTTATGCATGAAGAGACAACTTTAACAAAACTAAACGATAAAATATCAACAATTGTGGAACATTATAAAGCATTAAAAGAGGAAACTGAGACGCTTAGGCTTGAGAATGTAAGACTTAAAGCCGAGAGTGGACTAAAGAGCCAAGAGATAGAAAAACTTATAGAACAAAATGCACTTAAAGATTCTGAGATAGAGTCAATTGTAGATAAACTAGAAAGTATTATGGCCTGAGAAGATGAGTAAAAAAATAGGATTAAACATAGGTGGCCGCCGTTTTGATGTTGATGTTGATGATCAATTTGCATCTTTTTTAGAAAGAGAGATGAGAGCAGATTTTAATATAGAAGGGAATAACGATTTAAAAGCGCTACTTCATGCGTATGTACGCAAAAATCATGAGTTATATCTTCAAGAGCAAAAGATAGAAGAAATCACAAAAAAATTAGAAATCTAATACAAGATTTATTCTTATATAAGTTAAGAGTGATATAATTCCATCCTCTTTAATAGAGATGGTGTGCGCTCGTAGCTCAGCTGGATAGAGCACTGGTTTGCGGTACCAGCGGTCACACGTTCGAATCGTGTCGGGCGCACCATTTAGTAAAATGCCTAATTTAGGCACCTTCGCAAATTTTAACTATTTATCTCACTCTTTAAAATTTTAGCAAGCTCACTACAGTTACTTATTTTTTCTTTATAACTCAGAGTTTCATCTAAGAGTATCTCTACAAAAGCACTTCCTACTATTACGCCATCAGCACCTTTTACTTTATCTTTTGCTGTTTTTTTATTTACTCCAAAACCTACATAGATAGGTGTTTGTGTAAACTCTTTTATATTTGATAAAATTGGTTGTAAGTCCTCTGCCTTACCAGAGCCAGTAATACCTGTATAAGCAACCATATAGATAAACTTCTTAGACCCTTTTACTATCTGCGCAATTCTCTCTTTAGAGTCAGTTGGTGCTACAAAACTAATGTTTGAGAGAGCGTTTGCCTCAAAGAGGTTATTAAACGCTGAACTCTCTTCATGTGGTAAGTCAGGGATAATAAACCCACTTAGCCCAATCTCTTTTGCAAAAGGGAGTAGTTTTTGCATATCTTGTTGATAGAAGCTATTGAAGTATCCCATCCAAAGAGTATCAACTTTAGGTGCAACTTCTTTAGAAATCTCTACAAGATCTTTAAATCTAAATCCAGACTCAAGCGCTCTATGATTTGCAAGCTCTATTAAAGGGCCATCTGCCACTGGGTCTGAAAAAGGAACTCCAAGTTCAAGTGTATCTACTCCATTTTCACTTAGTGCTAATGACAAATCAACACTAAAAGATTTTTCTGGGTAACCAGATGTAATATATGCTACTAATTTTTTCAATTGTTTTCCAAATCAGGTAATTTTAATAGAGAAAATTTTATATGGCTTAGCTCATTATCAACTCTTAAATCATTTTTCCAAGTATTAAACATATCGCTAATCTCAAGTAACCAATTTATAGTCTCTTCATTAACGCTTGAATAATTTGTCTTGATATTTTCAAGCGCATCTTCAACAAAAGCTGCAAGTTTTGTCATTGGCGTGATTTTTAAATAAGCTGAAGCTGATTTGATATTGTGAAAAACACGAAATAATTCACTAATACTTAGCTCGTACATGCTAGGCTTTGATAAATCTATGATCATAACATCCATAGAATCAACCATCATGGAGTAGTGCTCAAGGAACTCATCAACTATTTCATAATCAAAAGTAGAATCTAAATCACTTTTTACGCCCATAAAGTATTTCTCCCCTAAGTCCAAAATTATATCTATTTTTAGTTAAAATACTTTTTATTAAAATAAAGAGTTGAATATGGCAAAAAAAATGACAATAACTTCTATCAAGAAAAGTAAAGGCTCGCATCCTTTGGTTATGATAACTGCTTATGATGCACTTTTTGCAAGGCTTTTTGAATCAAGTGCAGATATGATTTTAGTTGGTGATAGTTTAAATATGAGCTTTGCTGGAAGAGCTGATACACTTAGTGCAACACTTTCTCAGATGATATATCATACAAACGCGGTTGCAATGGGAGCAAAAAATAGTTTTATAGTTTGTGATATGCCTTTTGGAACGTACATAAACAAAGATGAGGCGCTTAGAAATGGCATCAAAGTTTTTCAAGAATCAAGTGCAGATGCTCTTAAAATCGAGGGTGGAGAAGATAAGGCTGAGATAGTTAGCCATCTTTGCTCAAACGGAATCGCAGTATGTGGACACATTGGACTTTTACCACAAGCTTTTAGAAGTGAAGGCGGTTATAAAGTAAAAGGAAAAACAGAGGATGAGAAAATTCAACTCATAAAAGATGCTAAGGCTATAGAGAAGGCAGGTGCTTTTTGTATGGTTATAGAGGGAGTAAAGGCAGAAGTTGCGGCAGAGGTTGCAGCATCAGTAAAGATTCCAGTTATAGGAATTGGCGCTGGCAAGGATGTAGATGGGCAAGTTCTTGTGTTTTCTGATATGCTTGGGCTCTTTGAGGAATTTACGCCAAAGTTTGTAAAAAAATACCTTGATGGCGCTTCTTTAGTTAAAGAGGCAATAAAGAGTTATGCCGATGAGGTTAAAACAAGAGAGTTTCCTCAAGATATACATACCTATTAAGAGAAGATATGCAAAGAATAGTTGAGATAGAGCGTTTTGATAGCGAAGAGATTGTTGAGGTAACTCTTCGCCCTAGTGCATGGAGTGAATACATTGGACAAGAACAGATTAAAAAAAACCTTGGTGTTTTTATAGAGGCTAGTAAAAAAAGAGCAGAAGCACTTGACCATGTTCTTTTTTATGGACCTCCTGGGCTTGGCAAAACAACGTTAGCTCTTATTATTGCAACTGAGATGAATGCAAATATAAAAGTAACTGCAGCACCTATGATAGAAAAAAGTGGCGATTTAGCAGCGATTTTAACAAACTTGGAAGAGGGAGATATACTCTTTATAGATGAGATTCATCGTCTCTCTCCAGCCGTTGAAGAGATATTATACTCCTCAATGGAGGACTTTCGTATAGATATCATCATAGGAAGTGGGCCAGCTGCTCAAACTCTAAAGATAGACCTTCCACGCTTTACTCTCATCGGGGCTACAACAAGAGCTGGAATGTTATCAAATCCTCTTCGTGATAGATTTGGAATGAACTTTAGAATGCAGTTTTACTCACCAGAGGAACTCTCTAAAATAATCTCTCAAGCCTCTTTAAAATTAAATAAAAAAATAGCAGATGAAGCGTGCGCGGAGATAGCAAAAAGAAGTAGAGGAACTCCTCGTATAGCACTTAGGCTACTGCGTCGTGTAAGGGATTTTGCAGATGTTGCTAATGAGCAAGATATAAAGCACACACGGGCTCAATATGCGCTTGATGAGCTTGGTATAAATTCGCATGGGTTTGATGAGATGGATATCAAGCTTTTAAATCTTTTGGTTAGTGCTAACGGAAGAGCGATGGGGCTTAGTACAATTGCAGCCGCTCTTAGTGAAGATGAGGGGACAGTCGAGGATGTACTAGAGCCTTATCTTATAGCAAATGGTTATCTAGAGAGAACTGCTAAAGGAAGAAAAGCAACACCTTCAACTTATAAAATATTAAATGTTACAATGCCGGTAATTGATGATGGAGGTCTTTTTTGAAACCACAATATTTTGTAGCGATACTTTTTGTAACATCACTTTATTGGATGTATCTTCTTTATGCTCCATTTTTACTAGGGATAATTATCGCTGCGCTTTTAGCAATCTCTACTTCAAATATTCATAATTTTTTTGAAAAGGTATTAAAGTCAAAGTTCTTAGCAGCTCTTTTTTCTAGTATTTTATTAGCTGTGCTATTTTTTGTACCACTTGGATATTTTTTAGTAACTCTTAGTATCCAGTTAAATAGTGTAGATCCTGCTGTTTTTAAAAATATTGAGATAACGATAAGAGATTTCTTGGCAAATCCGCCAGAGTATTTTCTGTTTTTAAAACCTTATATGGATAGTACGATACAAGATATCAGTATAAACTCTATTGCTTCGTATATATTTTCATTTACAGGAAATATTGGCTCTTTGAGCGTAGCATATTTAAAAAATGCATTTTTAGTAATTATCTTTTACTTCTTTGCTCAATATAGCGGTGGCTTTATTATTGATTTATTAAAAAGAGTTGTTCAGATGTCAGTAGATGAAACTACGTTGCTAGCAAAAGAGTTGTCCTCTGTTATGAGTGTTGTTTTTTACTCTATCATCATAAATGCAATGTTTCAAGGGATACTTTTTGGTCTAGCAGTATCGTATATGGGTTACAATGGACTTCTTTTTGGAATCATGTACGGGTTTGCTTCGCTTATCCCAGTGGTTGGAGGCGTTATAATGTGGCTTCCATTTACTCTTTATGAGTTTTCTATAGGGGAGAGCTCAAATGCTATTTTTATAGCACTATATACAGTTATAGTAATCTCTATAATAGCGGATACATTTGTCAAACCATTGATTATAAAAGAGCTAAATATAAGACTCTTAAAAGAGGATGATGCTAGGATGAATGAGCTTATCATCTTCTTTGCAATCATTGCTGGACTTACAACTTTTGGCTTTTGGGGTATGATTTTAGGGCCTGCAATTACTGCTTTTTTCCTTACAATATTAAAACTATTTGAGGCAAGAACAAAAGAGTATGAGGGGGCTTAACTCTTTTTTTTATAGATTTGAGGGTAATTACTTTTAAATCTTCTGTGTATCCAAAACCAAAACTTTGGCTCATCAAATATAAGCTTTGTGAGCCAGTCTGCTTGAAGTTGTGTTGCTTTTTTTATATCCTCTTTTTCATCATCACTTCTTGGCACGACAATCTCATCAAAAAATATAAGAGTGTAATTCTCTTCATCATCTGTTTTTATGGTTGTTGGAATAATTGCAGCATTATATTTTCTAGCCAAATATGCTGGAGTTGCACTCTGATGAACTCTTTTACCTAGAAAATCAACTTCAACACCCTCTCTTTGATTGATTGCAGTGTCTATGAGTATCCCACTAGCTTGCCCATTTTTAACAAGTTTTATAAGTGGTTTAATGACATTTGATTTCTCTAGTGATTTATTTGAAAATTTAGAGCGAGACTCTAATACCCAGTTTTGATAATCCAAGTTTTTCATCTTTTTAAATATAGCGTGTACACTCTCAACTGAGTTCCCAATTGCCGCTGCTCCAAGCTCCCAAGCGCAGTAATGAGACGTTACATATATGATGGCTTTTCCCTCTTTGTGAGCTTGATGAACAACTTCTATATTTTTTATAGTTACCTTTTTCTCAAGCTCTTCTTTGCTCATATGCCTTAGTTCCATTAGGTGAAGAAAATTAAGCAGTAGATTTTTAAAACTATATTTGATGATCTCTTTTTTCTTTTCTTGGCTTATCGTATCTTCATAGATAAAGTCTAAATTTATATATCCTATATTTCTATATCTTGATGAGAGATAGTATGCCATGTTTGCCAATAAAACAAAAAAACTTTTACGTAGTTTTTTTGGCATAACCATCAAAAACTTTTCAAAGAGTAAAAAAAATTTAAAACCCATTATTAATATAATCCCTACTACAAATTTAAAAGCCGATTATATCAAAATGTAAAGATGCCTTTGGTATAATTGCCATTATTTAATAAAACAAGGCGGAAAAAATGCTGATATCTGATATGCAAAATTTTTCTGAAGGCCGCACAAAAGCTAGAGCTTATTTCTGTTATCTCTTTTCAAAAAATATTCAAAATAGACTTCCTTCACCATCAGTAGAATCGATTATGCCTCGACTTTTAAAGATAAAAGCGGAGCTGGAGAATTGTGATGGAGTTTATCTTCTTGATAACAGAGGCGTTCAAGTCTCTCCTACATTTACCAAAAACAGACAAATTGATGAAGATGCAGGAAGGATTAGATCTGATCGTGCATATTATTATAGAGCAGTAAAAGAGGGTAGATGTACTATAACTGATCCATATCCATCGCTTATGACGAGCGATTTATGTATCACAGCCTCACAACCAGTATATGATGACCATGGCGAGTTAAAATTTGTTGCATGTCTTGACATGCCTCTTAACGAGGTTATAAAAATCTCTAGATCAAGTAAGTTTGATAAGTTTTTTACAACTTTTTTTAAATACTCGTATGCGATTTTCTCAGTAGCACTAGTAGCAGTTGCACTGCTTCTATTTTTAAAAGGAATGCAGAGCTTTTTTGTATATGAAATATCACCAGAACACTTTAATATAAAAGATGTATTTGAAGCAACGATTTTACTAACACTTGCTCTTGCAATATTTGACCTAGCAAAAACCCTTATAGAAGAGGAAATTTTAGGCAGGAATAAAGAGAACAGCATATCAGGTCCGCATAAAACCATGGTTAGATTTTTAGGCTCAATCATAATCGCTCTCTCCATAGAAGCGCTTATGTTAGTATTTAAGTTTGCTATTACTGATCCAGAAAAATTACTCTATGCAATGTATATAATTGGGGGCGTATCTATGCTCTTAATAACATTAGCAATATATATAAAATTTACAAAATTAAAGATTGATGAATGATAGGAATTGTTGATTATAACATGGGAAATTTGGCAAGTGTTCAAAATGCATTTGCTAAAATCGGAGCACAAACAGTTGTCGAGAGTGATCCAAAAAAATTCAAAGAGTATGATAAGTTAATACTTCCTGGAGTAGGTGCTTTTGGCGATGCAATGGCTCATCTAAGAGAGAGAAACATGATAGATGCCATAAAAGAGTTTGCTGCAAGCTCTAAGCCAATTTTAGGGATATGCCTTGGTATGCAACTTCTCTTTGAGAGTTCTGAGGAGTTTGGAGAGCATGAAGGATTGGGGCTTATCAAAGGTAAGGTAGTAGCTTTTGATACATCTAAATTTGAAGAGACTCTAAAAGTACCACATATGGGTTGGAATAGAATGTTTACAAAAGAACACCCTCTGTTTAAAGGCTTAGATGAGGAGCATTATCTCTATTTTGTACACTCTTTTCATGCTGTTTGTGAGAGTGAAGAGGACTCTATCGGCAAGACTTTTTATGGGTATGAGTTTACATCTGCAGTTGCTCACGGTAATATCATGGGAATTCAGCCTCACCCAGAAAAAAGCCATGAAAATGGGCTTAAAATATTAGAAAATTTTACAAAGTTATAGGAATTTAAAATGACGTTATATCCAGCAATTGATTTAAAAGATGGCAAAGCGGTAAGACTTACAAAAGGTCTTATGGAGAGTGCTAAAATATACTCTGATGAGCCATGGATGCTTGTTAAAAAATTTGAAGAGATGGGTGCAGAGTGGGTTCATTTGGTTGATTTAAACGGCGCTTTTGCTGGAGAGCCAAAAAACTTAGAGCAGATTATAAAGATAAGAGAAAACTGTAATGTTAAGCTTGAGTTAGGCGGCGGTATTCGCGATGAAGAGACTATCAAAAAAATGTTAGAAATTGGTATAGATAGAATAATTCTAGGCTCTATCGCTGTAAAAAATCCTACATTTGTAAAAGAGATGGCGGCAAACTATCCAATAGCAGTAGGCATTGATGCAATAGATGGCTTTGTAGCTGTTGAGGGCTGGGGCGAGGTTAGTGCTATGCGCGCTACTGATTTAGCAAAAGAGTTTGCAAATGCTGGTGTTGAAGCAATTATCTGCACAGATGTTTCAAGAGATGGCACACTAAGTGGAGTAAATGTTGAGTTTACATTAGAGATAGCAAATGCTAGTAAAATAACAACTATTGCTAGTGGTGGCGTCAAAGATGAGAGTGATATAGAAGCTCTTGTTGCTACAAAAAAAATAGACGGAGTTATCATTGGCAAGGCTTATTATGAGGGCACACTTGACTTAGCCAAGATGTTTAAAAAATTTACTTAGGCATTACTTAATCATAAAATAAATAAAATTTAGGTATTATTGTCTCTAAATTTGCAAATATTTATATAAAGGATTTCTTTTGAAATTACTTGTTGTTGATGACAGTTCTACGATGCGTCGTATAATAAAAAACACATTACAAAGACTTGGTCATACAGATATATTCGAAGGTGGGGATGGCGTTGAAGGTTGGGGTGTTTTAGATGCTAATCCTGATATGGACATGTTAATAACAGACTGGAATATGCCTGAGATGAATGGCTTAGAACTTGTTAAAAAAGTTCGTGCAGATGCTCGTTTTAAAGATCTTCCAATCATTATGGTAACAACAGAAGGTGGTAAAGCAGAGGTTATAACTGCTCTAAAAGCTGGTGTTAACAACTATATAGTAAAACCATTTACTCCTCAAGTTTTAAAAGAGAAGCTTGGCGCAGTTATGGGTATTGATGCGTAATGCAAGAACATTACTTTGAATTAGTTATTAAGGCCTCTTCTCATATTCCCATTTTTTCGGACTTTTTAGCAGATACATTGCCAGTTGGCTTTGAAGAAACAGATGATGGTTTTATAATTAGAAGCGAAGATGAGCTTGATACTATAATGTGGGGATTAGAGCAACTTAGAGAAGCTCTTCAAAAAGCGACTGGCGAAGTTATAGAGCTTGAGTTTAAGCAGACTAAACTTAAAAACAGTGACTGGGTAAAAGTTTATCAAGATAGTATTCAACCTCTTTGTATCGATAAGTTTTATATACATCCTACGTGGGATGCACCAGATGCAAATTTAATCAATATTGCAATAGACCCAGCTTTAGCATTTGGCACTGGGCATCACCCAACAACAGCTTCTGCACTAAGAGCAATTGCAAAATATGTAAAAATTGGTGATAGAGTTTTGGACGTTGGATGTGGAAGTGGAATTTTAGGAGTTGCGGCAATAAAGCTCGGAGCTGTAGTAGATGCATGTGATACTGATACTGCATGTGTTGAAAATAGCCAACTAAACACAGAGTTAAATAGTGTAAAATTTAATAAGCTTTGGGAAGGTTCTTGTAGCTTAACTAAAGATAGCTATGATGTCGTCGTTGCTAATATCGTAGCAGATGTTTTGATATTTATAGCAAACGATTTAAAGAGTGTTGTAAAAAAGGATGGGATCCTTATCCTATCAGGAATTTTAGAGAAATATGAGTCAAAAGTTTTAAAATTTTATCAAGATTTTGAAATCTTAGAAAAGATTACCCAAGATGAGTGGGTAACATTTATACTAAAACAAGGTAAAAAATAGATATGCAAAACAAAGATAATAATAACAATAATAATAATTTTTTCAATAAAAACCCACTTATAACTTTTGCAATATTTTCAGTAGTTATCATCCTGCTTTTTAAGGCTTTAATAGGTGAGAATGGTTCTGGTGAAGCATCATCTGCGGTTGGAAATAAAAGAGCAAAGCAGATAAGTTATTCAGAGTTGAAATCATTAATAGAGACAAAAGGTGTAAACAAGGTTGATATTGGCCAGAGTTATATAAAAGCGTACTCTGCAGATGACGCAACTCTATACACTACAAGAATTGTACCAAGCGATACAAAATTAACAGAAGAGCTAGATAAGCAAGGTATAGAGTACAACGGATTTAGTGAAACAAATTGGTTTACTGAGATGTTTGGTTGGTTATTTCCATTTTTGATTATTATAGCTATTTGGATGTTTTTTGCAGGACGTATGCAAAAAAGTATGGGTAGCGGAATACTTGGAATGGGTAACTCCAAGAAGATGATTAACTCAGAGAAGCCAAAAACAAAGTTTGATGATGTAGCTGGTGTTGAAGAGGCAAAAGAGGAAGTTCAAGAGATAGTTGACTTCTTAAAATATCCTGCTCGTTATGTTGAGATAGGTGCAAAGATTCCAAAGGGTGTTTTGTTAGTTGGAAGTCCAGGAACTGGAAAAACTCTTCTTGCTAAAGCTGTTGCTGGAGAGGCAGATGTTCCGTTTTTCTCAGTTACTGGCTCTAGTTTTATAGAGATGTTTGTTGGAGTTGGAGCAGCTCGTGTTAGAGATCTGTTTGAACAAGCAAAAAAAGATGCACCAAGTATCATTTTTATAGATGAGATTGACGCTATTGGTAAGAGTCGTGCAGCTGGTGCTAATATGGGTGGAAATGATGAGAGAGAGCAGACTCTAAACCAGCTCTTAGCAGAGATGGATGGTTTTGGTACAGATACTCCTATCATCATCTTAGCAGCTACAAATAGACCAGAGATACTAGACCAAGCACTTCTTAGACCAGGACGATTTGATAGACAAGTTTTAGTTGATAAGCCTGACTATGAAGGCCGTATTAAAATTTTAAAGGTGCACGTCAAAGGCGTTAAAATAGCAGACGATGTAGATCTTGCAGAAGTTGCTCGTTTAACTGCTGGCTTGGCTGGTGCTGATTTAGCAAATATTGTAAATGAAGGCGCACTCTTAGCTGGGCGAAAAAACCAAAAAACAGTAACTCAAAAAGACTTTTATGAAGCAGTAGAACGTGCTTTAGCTGGACTTGCTAAAAAATCTCGCAGAATTAATCCTAAAGAGAAGAAGATAGTTGCCTATCATGAGAGTGGACATGCACTTATGGCTGAGACAACAATTGGTGCTAAAAAAGTATCAAAAGTTTCAATCGTTCCTCGCGGACTTGCAGCCCTTGGATATACGCTAAACACACCTGAAGAGAATAAATTTATGATGCAACGTCATGAACTTTGGGCTGAAGTTGATGTTCTTCTTGGAGGCCGCGCTGCAGAGCAGGTCTTTATAGGTGAAATCTCAACTGGCGCTGGAAACGACCTTGAGCGTGCAACAGATATCATCAAATCTATGGTTCAACACTATGGGATGAGTGATGTTGCAGGACTTATGGTTTTAGAAAAAAGCAGACACTCGTTCTTGAGTGGTGGCTATGGACAATCAACTAGAGAGTACAGTGATAAGATGGCTGAAAATATGGATGAGTTTATAAAATCATCTTTAGAGGAGCGATATAAGGCTGTAGTAGAGAGACTTGAGCTCTACAGAGATGCAGTAGAAGAGATGGTTAAGCTTCTTTATAAAAAAGAGAATATTACTGGAGAAGAGGTAAGAGATATTATTATTAGCTTTGAAAAAGAGAACAACCTTGTTTCAAAAGTAAATATAGTAGTAGATGATATTGAAGAAGAACTAAAAGCAGACGCAAAGATGGCACAAGATGCAGATAAAGAAAAAAATATAAAACATAACAAAGAAGACAAAGATGAAGAATAATCTTTTACCTATCGCTAAAGAGGGCTGGAATTATGTTATAGGTGCAGTTATTGCATTTATTATTTTTACTTTTTTTGATTTAAATTTTTTAGAATTTACAGCATTTTTAGCAACTCTGTTTTTTATTTTTGTATTTAGAAACCCTGAGAGAGAGTATGTTATTTATCAAGAAGATAGTGTTGTAAGCCCTGTTGATGGAACAGTAATCTCTATAGAAGAGTTGCATAGTGATGAGCATAAAGGTTACAAAGTGGAGATAGATAGCACATATTTAAATGTTGCTCTTCTTAGGGTTCCCTTTACTTCAACGCTTCAAAGCGTTAAGGTAAGTAGAGGAGCTAAACTCTCTGCACAAAGCCCACTCTCAAATAGTATAAATGAGAATGCAGAGCTTACATTTACTGATATAAAATCATCAAACAAGATGAGAGTTGTGCATAAATTAAAACAGACTTTTAAATCAATTGATATTGATATTATTGAGGGTCAAAATGCACTCCAAGGTGCGAGATACGGACTTATGATAAACGGGATAACAACGCTTTATCTACCAGAAAATTTCAGATTAAATGTAAGTCTTGGAAGTGAGCTTAGAGCTTCTGATACACTTATAGGTTATTTTACAAACGAGAGTAAAAAGTAGTAAATATACTATTTTTTACCCTCTGATAAACTCTTTTGCAACATTAACTTATCCACATCAATATCAAAATCAAAATATTCAGAGATGAAATTATTTTTATATACTCGTGAGAGTTGGATAATCGCGCCCTCATTGTTTTTTGATTCAAGATATAAAAGTCCTAGAGCATAACGACTTTCTATAAAATTAGTATCTTTCATTTTAGATAACTCTAAAAGAGCAATAGCATTTTCATGATGTTCAGCTGCAGTTGAAGCAACTGCGCCTAAAAATAGGGTTTTAGCATCTGTAACTTTTAAATTATCTATGAGGTTATTATAAAGTACAAATGACTCCTCATAAGCTTTGTCGTATAGTGAAGCAAGAGCAAGAGCGCTTGTTATTTCGCGGGTTTGAGATGTTGTACCTGCTAATACCTCTTTTAATTGTTCTCTTAAAAAGTATAATTTTCCAGTGATTAGATTTTGTTGGATATATAGGTACCTTGTAATATAGGCGCCATAATAGAGATCTGTAAAACTAAATTTTTGAACTTTTAGGTAGTTTATTACTTCACTTGCATATCTTTTTTCTTCCAAAGAATTAAAGAGCGTATCTATTTGCATCAAATGAGGAAGTATCTCATCTGGAAGTAGTATTGTGAGCTTGTTTGCTGCTTTTTGCGCTGCATCTATATTGTTTTGTTTGAGGCCAATTAAGATGTCAAGTGCAAGATAAAGTGGTCTTTGCTGATAATCTCTCTCAAACCAATCAGAAGCTGATAGATAGTTGCCCTCACTAATAAATAGAAGCGTTCTATATAGATCTATCTCTTGTGAAAACTTTTCATTTGATAGTTCGTCTTTTATAAGAGAGAGTAATTTTGTACTATCTTTATCAATTATCTGAGAGCACATAATTGCATATATCCCAGAAATATAGTTTTTTGCATCTAAATTATAAGAGCGAATAAAATGTTTTTGAGCATCTACAAAATTGCCAAGTTGAGCGTATGTTAGGGCAAGGTTATAGTGTAGTGCTGAGTGTTTTGGCTGAAGTTCTACAAGTGAGAGAAGCATCTCATTTGCTTCTCTGAGCTTAAAAGAGAGAGCTTTTTGAATAGCTTTTACTATTCCAATATTTACACTAGAAGAAGATGCGCTTTTTTCAAGATACTCTTTTGCCGAGTCAACATTATCTATAAAAATATTAGTATTTCCCTTTCTTATGTAGCTAATGGTTTGATTTGCATTAAAGATTTTATATGGCGAGAAGTAAAATATTTTTTGATAAGTGATAGCTTTTGAGTTGTTGATTGTATCTCTGTAATGCTTTTGTGCAAGGCTTGTATCAAAGAGTGAATCTTTTAATTTGACTTTTATTGGATATGGTTTATATACCTCTTCACCAAAGATAGCTGTCGCATTTTCTATCTCTTTTGCTCCTTCTTGAATCTGGCCAGCTTTTAGGTTTATGTAGGCTATGGCAAGTTGCGCTTTCATTGGCTCTATACTGTTTTTAATTGAATTTTGAAGATATTTTTTAGCAAGTGGTAAATCTCCTACTCTTGCATAAAGAAGTCCTAGAGAAAAGTCATCTTTAATTGAAGCAGTTTTTTCTAAGCTCTCAATTGCATTTATATTATTATCAAAAAGAGCATTGATTTTTGAGTTTAGGCTGTTTTGTACTTTGTCATACTCATCTGTTGTTGGATTATTAAGTGAGCTTAATGCTTCTAAATAGTTTTGATTGTAATAGTTGATAAGTGTGTAGTAGTAAGAGTATAAAGGGGATGATCTCTCTTGTGGAAGATATGCATATGCTAAATCTATGTAGTATCTAAAGGTAGCCTCATCCTCTAAATGAAGTGCGCAGACTGCGGCATTAATTGCACTTACACATCTTTGCTCATTGTTTTGTATAGCTTTTACAAATGAGTCAAGAGCCGTTTTGTATTGAGCCTCTTTGATTTGTGCAACACCTAAGTTGTATGCGGAGACTGCTTCACTATACTGCGCTATTTTTTCATATAGAGTTAGGGCTTCATTTTTTGAACCACTAGAGTAAAGATAGTCAGCTTTTGCTATCATGTTCTCAATTTTACTAAGCTCAACGGGCTCTGTAACTCGACTCTCTAGTCTATCTTCTATATGTTGAGTAGATGCAATCTTAGACTCTTTTGATGACTTTAGTATTGTAAAAAATATAATTGTGCCAAGGATTAAAACGCCTGCACCAATGGCTATATTGATGAGTTTTTTCTTTTTTTTAGATAAAGAATCTTCGGTTATTGAACTATCTGATGCACCACTATCATTAGCGGCATCAATGTCTTCAATAATTATTATCTCTTCTTCTAATCCATTAGCCATCATCTACCTTGAGGTTGTTTATTTATTAAAGCAAAAATAGTGCCATAAAACTAGCTTAAATAGGGAGTTAGCACCTTTGGAATAGTGATGCTTCCATCCTCATTTTGGAAGTTCTCCATAATGGCTACAAGAGTTCTACCAACCGCTAAAGATGAGCCGTTTAGTGTGTGAACAAATGAGTTTTTATCACCGTCTTTAAAACGGATTTTTGCTCGTCTTGCTTGGAATTCTCTTGTGTTACTTACAGAACTTATTTCGCGATATGTGTTTTGTCCAGGGAGCCACACTTCAAGGTCAATCGTTTTAGCCGCACCAAATCCTAAATCTCCACCACATAGTCTAACAAGACGGTGAGGAAGTTCAAGCGCGCTTAGTAGATCTGAAGCGGTTTGCACCATTTCATCAAAGATCTCATCACTCTGCTGTGGTTTAGTGATACTTACTAGCTCAACTTTATGAAACTGATGCTGTCTTATCATCCCTCTTGTATCTCTTCCAGCCGCACCTGCTTCTTTTCTAAAGCATGATGTGTAAGCCGTCATTTTTATAGGAAGCTGATTTGCAGCCAATATCTCATCTTGATAAAGGTTTGTTACTGGAACTTCTGCTGTTGGTATTAAAAAAAGTTCTTGATCTTGGAGTTTATAAAGGTCATCTTCAAACTTTGGAAGTTGTCCAGTGCCTTCTAGTGCTGCACGGTTTACAATAGATGGAACACTAACCTCGTCAAAACCTCTCTTAGAGTTAAAGTTAAGCATAAAGTTTATAAGCGCTCTCTCTAGCTTCGCACCCATTCCAAAAGAGACGCTAAAACGACTAGTCGCAAGTTTTACACCTCTCTCAAAATCTATCCAACCATTTTGCTCAGCCAGTTCCCAATGCTCTTTTGGAGTAAAAGAAAACTCTCGTGGAGTGAGAACTTTTTTTATCTCTACATTGTCATTTTCATCTTTACCCTCAGGAACGTCATCATCTGGAATATTTGGAATTGACATAGCCAGAGACTCAAGAGCTTCTTGCTTTATGCGTTGAGTCTCAAGCGCTTCGGAGATTTTGATTTTGTTCTCATCTACTTTTGCTTTGAGCTCAGTCGTATCTTTGCCCTCTTTTTTGTAGATACCAAAATCTTTACTCATGCTGTTTTGTGCTGCTTGAAGAGTTTCGTACAGGGCTTTTGCAACTTTTAACTCTTCATTTTTTATCTTTAAATTCTCAAGCAACTCGGCATCAACGCCTTTACGAGATAGTTTATTGCTTATTGTTTGAAAATCTTTTTGTAGTAGTTTTAAATCAATCATTTTTATCCTTAAACTATATTAATATATCGCGAGCTAGTTGAAACTGGTTTGCACTCATGAGATGAATCTTTGGATGGAGCTTTTTTAGACCTAAGAAGAGATTCTTACTAAGTTCAAATCCAACTCTATACTCTTCATCACTCCCTTTTTCATGTGCTTCTCTGAGTAACTCTATCCACTCATTTGGTACATTTATCCCTGGAACGTGAGCTGATAAAAACTGAGCAGTACGAAGTTTTGTGATAGGAAAAATTCCTAAAATAAGTTCAGCATTTTTGTTTTCATTGCTGTTATGATTGTTCGCAGCATCTTTTAGTTCAAGTAGGAGTTTTGCACTCTGTATATCATAAACTGGCTGCGTGATTATCCCCAAAGCTCCATGCTTTATCTTCTTTTGCATCTTCTTTTGAAGTGTTTTTGGGTTTTTAGCATAAGAGTTCACAACAGCAAATGGATAAATCTCGCGAGGCTGATGTGCTAAAGGCTTACCTGCAAAATCAATACCACTATTAAAACATGCAACAATCTCTAAAAGGAGTGTGCTATCAGCTTCAAAAACACCTTTTGTGTGAGGTTGATCTGATATGGTTGCAGGGTCTCCTGTAAGTGCTAAAATGGCTCTAACATCAACTTCGTTTGAGCCTAGTAGGTCTGATTGAAGAGCTATTTTATTTCTATCACGCATACTCATTGTTGCAATTGCTGGCTTGTTAAATCTATCTTGGAGCATCTTTGCAGCAAAGAGAGAGTTGTACTTTAGCTTTGCTAGAGGGTTGTCTGTTGTTGTAAAGCCATCCACTAGTTTATCTAACCCTAACTCCGCTATTGTCTCTATTATTGGCGAGAAAATTGGTGAGTGTGATGGTGTCGTCTCAAGTGTTATATAAGTGTCGTTTTTTAGTTTATTTATGAGTTCATCAAACAAAAAGCATCCTAAATGGGTATAATTGCGCAATTATAACAGATAGGGAAGTAATATATGTTGAAATTGGCTGTATTTGATTTTGATTCTACGCTCATGGATGGCGAGACTATAGATTTTTTTGCACAAGAGCTTGGACTTGGCGAGAAGGTGAGTAAAATTACTGAAGCTGCCATGAGTGGAGAGCTTGATTTCTTTGAGTCTTTACAACAAAGAGTAGGCCTACTTAAGGGCCTTGAGTATAGTGTAGTAGAGAGAATTAGCCAAAATCTGCCATATATGAAGGGCGCACAAGAGACGATTAAAGAGCTAAAGAGCAGAGGTATGAAAGTTGTCTGCTTTAGCGGTGGATTTAGAAGTGCAACTGGATATGCTAAAAATATTTTAGGATATGATGCAGATTTCTCAAACGTGTTGCACCATAAAAATCAGATTCTTACAGGCTTAGTAGGTGGAGACATGATGTTTAACTACTCAAAAGGTGACATGTTGACTCGCTTACAAGGCCTGCTTGGAGTACAAGAGAGTGAGACACTTGTTTGTGGAGATGGAGCAAATGATCTCTCAATGTTTGCTCATGCTGGGACGAGAGTTGCTTTTTGTGCAAGAGAGATACTTAAAAAAGAGGCAAATATAGTGATTGAGACAAAAGATTTAACGCAAATTTTGGAGAAGATATAGTGCTAAAAAATAGTATTTGGAGACAGTATAACAGTGAAAACAATTTTAGAGAGTTGTTGGCAAATTTTTGTAAAATCAACGAAATTGATTTGATAGAAGATGATAAGACTCTTTATAATGTGCTAAAGGCAAAGCTAACAAAAAAAGAGCTTAAGCTCTTTGCTATGGATAGCGCGGCCGCGAGTGATGAGATTATAAAGGTTGAGTTTTCTTATAGTGATGAAGAGTTGAAAAATGCAAAGTTCAAGCTCTATAAAAAATTAAAGCAAGACAAAGTAAGGCTAAACTTTAAAGCTAGTTCTGTAGAAGCTTTTGAGTAAGCTAATTTATAGAAGAATCTTAAATGAGACTCTTCTTGACTTCTCTTTATCTTCATTATCTTGAACTATAACTCTCTTTGAAAAACTAAGACCGCTACCTTTTAAGAGCTCACTAAGCCATTTTTTTGTCTCTATGTTTTGTGTGTTAAATATATAGCTTATGGTTGAGAATGAACGCTTCATTGATAGTTCTGTATTGTTTATATAACCTTTTGAAAAATCACTACTTCCCCATTCACTTGATGTGTGCCCACTTACTTCAAGTGTTTTAAATAGCTCTTTGTTTTTCTTTAAAAACGGTAGTAACTTGAGACTAAATTTTTCTAAAAAAAGCTTTTGCGCTGAAGTAAGAACAAACTCTCCAACATTAAAGTAGAGGCTCTTATCAATAAGTTCTATACTCAAATCTTCTCTTATTTGTAGTTTTTTAGCTGCAATCTCATCTTTAAAAAGTTCTAAGAGTTGAGCATAAAAAGATGTAGTGGTTGTTTTTTGTGTGACTTGTACCATCTTTAGATTACTATCTAGTTTTACTATCCACATATTGCTCTCTTGAGACTCTTTATCTGTATGAATACCAGCTACTCCAATTTGAGAGTTATGTAAAATAGTAAGTGCATAAAAAGCGTCACGTGCATCAGATCCATAGTGCTCTTGCGTTAACAACTTAAACTTACTATCTAGAAGCATAGCAAGCCCGTCTGTGTTGTATGTATCTTCAACAACACCAACTCCGACTATTTTTCCATCAGAGAACTCTTTTATATCTTTTAGGACTGAGGCGTAATTTGTGTAAATAATCTTATCAAGAAGAATGTTTTTTTGTAAATCTATCTTGAGTAATCTTATCTGCTCTTTGTTTAAATCATTTGCTTGAGAGAGCGATAGAACAAAGTTGTTATCTCTTAATTTAAGTATTTTATGTGCAGTTGTATTTTTCTCGCCCTTTATATCAAAGAGCCAAATCTTCTCTCCGTTTTGTGTAACTCTTAAGATGGTTGGAATCTTTGAGCTGCCACTACTTTTTTGACCAAGTATAACGATAGAGCCATCTTCAGCCTCTACAGCGTCAATTCCGCTATCATCTTCAGGTGAGCCATACTTTTTACTCCACAGCAACTCGCCTCTACTTGAAAATC
>NZ_JAQVKA010000063.1 GCF_028694895.1 Sulfurimonas sp.
AAGTTTGAAAATGTATTCATAATGAAATTTAGCTCACTTAAAAACGTAGCTAAAAGGCCCTCATCTATAGAGCCAGAGCTATCAATCGCTACTACAAACTTAAACCTTTGACTCTTTGAGGATGGAAGATATATGCCGCTATAAAGAAGCTTTTTGCTCGGAGGAAGAAGTGTGTAGTCATCCCTGTAAAACTTATCTAGTGCGACTCGGAGCTCATCTCTCCAATCAATTTTACTCTCACGCCCAATCTTAAAAAACCTCTCCATCGTTGCTGGAGTCTCGCCATCTTTCTGGGCTTCATCAAGTTTAGCCTTAGCAAACTCCTCAAAGAGTTGCTCTTCTTGGCTTAACTCTGAGCTTTGAGTGTTGTTTTGTTTATCTGAGTTATCTTGTACATCTTGTATATCATCGGCTTCATACTCAAGCTCATCTCGTAAAATATCATCTTTGAGCTCGGCATAAATCTCTTCAGCATACATCCCACTAAATCTCTTGGAGTAATGCGCTCTATCTGGCCTCTCAAGCCCATTTTCAACCAACATATCATTTATGGCATAGTCAGTAGCCATCTGCCAAAGCCAGCCACTCCTACCATTTTTTCTAGCCTCATGAGCGAGCGAAGCGTGCATAGCACCATTTGCAAAAACAAACTCCATCTCTTTATCTGTCAGCTCTGCTAAGAAATCACTGTTGTACTCTAACTTTATGCCATTACTCTTAAAGCTCTCAATATCATCATTTAAGATTAGTTCTAACTTTGAAGCAAGAGTACCAAATAGTGGATAATCAACTAAAAGCTTAGCTTTTGCTTGGGAGATTTTTTGCTCGATGCTTGACATGTAAAAGTATCCGTTTTTTAGAGCTATTATATCAAAGCTTAGAGTATCAACTCCACAAACTTCTCTCTAAATTCGCTCTCATTAGCATAGTTATAAAAAGGCAGACCAAAGATTTTATAACAGCTATTTTCATAAAGCTTCAAACCATCTTCGTTTATATCTTGAAGTTTTAGCCTATTTTCATTAGTACATTTTGTTATATCTGCCAAAAATTCGTTTTTCCACTTCTCGGGAGAGTTTTCAAAGCCTTCTTTTTCATCTTTTGCCCAGTCTCCTTTTGGTTCACAAAAAATCTGATGATAACAATCATTTTTATCTTTTAAAAATAGCACAAAATCTGGCTCAAATCGTGCGCCATCTCTTGCTGTGTCAAAGCTATATATTTCAAACGCTTTTTCGTTTCTGATCAGCTTGACTTCTTTATATTTCTGCTTCAATTCATCTGAAACTTTGAGCATAAAATCTGTAAAGTGTCTCTCTTCGCTTGTCCCGCCATGAGGCTCGTAAACATACCAGTCATCAACAATATCTATACGACTATCACTATCTCTTTTCTTTAAAATTTTTATCGGGTCTATCTTTGAATTTATCCGAACAGGATAAAACTCACTACTTCCAACAGACTCTTTTGCATTTTTGATAATTTTATCTTCGATTATTTCTAAAAGTTCAAGAAGATATTTTATTTTGACTTCATGAGTCAGCGCAAACTCTTTTGTAGTATGAAAAACAAACTCCACATCACCCAGATAGTGACTACTTTGTATAAATTCATTGATACTTTTTAAATGTGTAAAATATTTTTTTAGCGTATTAAAATAAAAAAATGGCTTTTTGTTTATAGCCACTCTCACTAGATTTTTATCTTCATCTTTGATTTTAAATCTGCTTACTTTTGAAAATCTAGCCTCTTTAATCTCATCTTCAAAAACAACTATTTCACTACTGCTGTTATCAAGACTTCTTTTTTGATTTTTGTATGAACTACCTACATAATCACTTAAACCACTGATTTTACTTTTATCTTGAGCAATTTTTCTATTTAGAAAAACAAATCCATTTTTATATAACTCATCATCCAAAAAACTCTGTTTGAGTTTTAGTTTAACCGTTTTAGGCTCACTCTGGGCATCATCAATAAGCCCTATTTTTCTCAGTTCGTCTGTAAGTGCTGTAATATAATCACTTCTGTTGATACTGTAAAAGTGCATCTCTTCTAAAATCTTGAGCGGGTTTTCAAACTCTCTGTCAAACTTTCTTTTGTACTTCTCTTCTTCTTTATACTCAAATGGGAAATACCTCGCTCCACGCCCTATAAGTTGAGCTTCGCTTATTGTACTTTTGCTATTTTTTGAAGCTTCATCAAGTTTTACAATGTCAAAAAGATTTAAAACATCCCAACCTTCATTTAAGATATCTACCGCAAATATGGCTCTTATAGGATTTTTAGTATCTTCAAGAGAATTTAGATACTTTAGTTTTTCATCTTTATCTTTTACTTTTGAGTGGATTACCAAGCAGTTTTGTTTTGCAAATCCATACTGCAACCCTTTTATAAAACTCTTTTTATCTGTTACGATTTTTTGAAGCTCTTTTATGGCTTTTACATCAGATATTTTAAAAACTTCATCTATTTTTTCTACACTTAAACCATCTATTAGTTTTACAAAACTCTCAAATACCTCATCAATATTTTCTGTATTTTTTACAGTTTTAAACATCACAACTGGTTTTATGCTGAGATTTAGCTCTTGCTGTGCAACTAGCCGTCTGTATTCACTCACCATAACCGCTTGAAGTATCCGCATCTCATCGCTAAAGTTATCATTTATAAGTTTTATATCTTTGGAGTATCTATCCTCACGAAATTTTATAAGCGGATAGTCATAAATGATTTTGTCTTTGTACTTTTCGCCTATGTTTTTGTTTTGCAAATCTTGTGTTGCTGTAAACTCTAAGAGAATATTATCTCTGTTTGTCTTTAGTAGATTTTTTGTAGTTTGCTCCCAATTTTTCTCCGTCTCTTTTTCTGTCTTTGTATTTGCATTTAAGTGGTGCGCTTCATCTGCGATAAGGACAATTTTTTTATCTTTAAAATCTGCGTATGTAATGGAGTTTTCTTTTATGGTAGTTTCCAAATCACTGTGAAGTTTGTTTATGGTTGTAAATAGTATGTTTATATCATCACTCTTTGAGCTGTCAAATGTATCTTCTATGATGTTTACATGTAACTCTTTATTGTTTATGAGAATCTTCTCTTTAAAGAGATATTTACTTGAAAATCCATTGGCAAGGTTCTCTTTTGTTTTTGTGATGATGTTGTTTGTGTTTACGAAAAATATAAAATCTCTATATCCTAGTTCATATAAATACAAAATAGATGAAGCGATAATATTCGTTTTTCCGCTTCCTGTTGCCATATGAAAAAGCAGATGTTTATGTGGCATATCTGAAAAATATTTATCACTCATATAATAAATGAAATTTTGAAGTGCCATTATTTGGTATTCTCGTAAAGGCTGTTTAATATTTTCGTTTATAGATTTTGGAATATCTGGTCTATCAACAGGTCGTCTAGGATGATTAAAATCACCTTCTATCTCTTCATAGAGTAAATTACTCATTTTCAAGTCCACTTGTGCCAGTTTTGGTATAAAAAGCTTTGTTGATTTTTATCTCTTCATCTGACATGTCATAATCTTCGTCTTGTATCTCTGATACTGGAAGATAGTGCATATTAGCGTTGAGTTTGCCTACTTCTGCATCTTTAAAATTATCTATCTGTTTGAGTTCGGCGTAGATAAAACTACCTCCACCCTTCCACTCTAGGGCTTTGCTAATTCCGCCTTGCTCACCATCAAGCACCTTTTTCATCCGCTCAACAGCAATATCTTCTATGTAGTCCATCTGCTCGATGCCTATGTATCGTCTGCCCATCTTATGAGCGACTGCACATGTAGTTCCGCTACCTAAGTGGAAGTCCATTACTAGGTCGTTTGGTTTGGTTGATATTTCAATAATTCGATGAAGTAGTGCTTCTGGCTTAGGAAAAGCAAATACTTTAGCATCAAAAAGTTTATCAAGTTGCTGAGTACCTTTTTGTGTAATAAGTTCCTTGTCTTGCCAAAATGTCGTTGGCATAGTTGTTTGGGAATAATCTTTTTTGAAAATTCTTATAGAGCCATCATTTCCAATTCTTGCCACAACCTCATCTGACTGTACCTTTGCCTTTTCTTTGCCCCATCGCCACACTGATTGTAAATTATCTACTACTGTAGGCAACACTTCCCTATATCCCTTAAGAGGTTCCGTAGATACTGGCATAAAGCCATCATCACCAATATTGTTTGCATCTACATAAAACGGATAATATAAATTTGGTCTATTCGAAAAATTGAAAAATTTTACCGCTCTATTTCTCAGTCCAACAATATCAAAATTACCTTTATTATCTTTATACGGAAGTTTTTTGTCTCGATTTGTCATTTCGTACATATCTGTATTTGATATGTCTTTCCCATAAACCAATAAGTACTCATGGGCTTGTGCTATGAAACCATATCGTCGTCCCTCTGGCTTCACTATATTAACTACTGTTGAAATAAAGTTTTTATTTCCAAAAATTTCATCCATCAAAATTTTTAGATATGCTTGTTCATTGTCATCAATTTGAACAAATATTACTCCATCATCGCTCAAAAATTCCCTCGCCACTTCAAGACGGTTCTTCATAAAAGTAAGCCAAGTAGAATGGTTAAATCTGTCGTTATATTTAAAACTGTCATTTCCAGTGTTGTATGGTGGGTCTATGTAGATGAGTTTTACTTTTCCTGCGTATTTTTTCTTTAAACTATGAAGGGCTATGAGGTTGTTTCCTTTTATGATGAGATTGTCATCCTCGCCTATTTGCGGATTTTCTTCCACGCCATCTTTTGTGTAGCGTTTTATATTTGTAAGTGCTTTTGGCTCAAAGAGTCTATCAATCTCTTCACGGCTTAGTATCTCGTTATAAAAAACTTCACTGTTTTTTTCATCATCTTTGCTTTGCCCACCCTCCAAAACGCAGTCTTTGTGAGGCCATGCAAGGACGACATCATCAAACTTCTTTATAAAACTATCTTTTTTGATAAGCCCTATTTTGTTTGTGTAAGAGGTAAAAGAGTTGTTAAAATACTCATTCATAGTAAAAAATTCTATAAGCTTGTTTTGCTCTAAAACAAAAACATCATCTATCTTTATAAAAAACTGTTCTCTTGTTTTCTCATCGCTTAGGAGCAACTTGACTAAATCTCTGTCTATTTTCTCTATCGCTTCAAGTACATTTTGTATAAAAATATTTCCATCTTTATCTACAAATTTTTCATTTTGTTTTAGTAAGTTTTGTACATGCTCTACTGTTTTTAATATCATATATATTTCTCTTTTTTATATTTTTTAGAAAATAATTTTCTATTCTATAAAAGTAAAGCAAAATATTTGCTTTTTATAGTAATAAAGAGATATATATTTGTGAATTTGATTTATAGACTTAATCTTATAGAATTTTTTTATGAAACTAACTCAACAAGACATGGCAAGACTTCTTAAAGTAACACCGATGACACTAAGAAATTGGCGAAGGGACAAACCATTTTTGTATGAAATATTGCAAAAAGGCTTTGCTTTTGACGAAATTGTAGAAGCTCAAAAAGAGAGTTATGAAAAAGCTTTGGAGTTGCAAGAGAAGTTTAAAACAAACAGATAATTTGTGGTCTAAATTTTCGACCGCAAATTTTTATTTTATTACTGATGATTAACTATTTTAATCTTTATTCCGCTTCATAAAGCATATTTATAACAAGCTTTATGATTATCTCTTTTTGATCTGGGTGTGACTGCGCTACTAAAAGAGCTATTGATGCTAATGCGTTATCGTTGATTTTTGCTTCACCATTTGATTTATACAAGATGTTGTTTTTGTGTAAAAATAGTACAAATAGATAAGCGCCTATGCGTTTGTTTCCATCATTAAAGGGGTGTCCTTTTATGACATAGTAAAGAAGATTTGCGGATTTTGCTTCTAGTGAAGGTATAAGGTCTATTCCTCCAAAGCTCTGATAGATATTGAGTAAATTTCCCTTAAACTCTCCTGCTTTTTCTTGTCCAAATAGCTTTGTAGCTTCACCTTTTTTTATAAGTGCTTTTTTCAGTTCAGCTATCGCTTCTTTTGCTTCATCATAATCTAGGACAAATCTTGACTCGTTTGTCTGCACTATCTCTTCTAAACTCTGCTCATCATAGCCTTGCAGTAATGCCCAGCTTTTAGCATAGTTACTAATGATTTCTACAAAGCCTTTTGCTTCTATAGTGCTTAACTTTTCATTTTCAATACTTTGTTTTATGAGTTGAATTGTTTGTTCTAGTTCTTGGAGTTTTTGTTGTTGAAGTTTGTCTTTGTTGAGTGAGTAACCCTTTAGAAGGTACTCTTTTAGTATCTTGTTTGCCCAAATACGAAACTGCGTACCTTGTTTTGACTTTACACGATAGCCTACAGAAATAATAACATCTAGATTATAAAATTTTATATTTTGAGTTTGCGTTTTATGCTTTATCGCACCATGTTGAGTGGTGTGTGCAAAATTTGCACATACCATCTCTTCTTCTAATTCATTTTCTTTAAATATATTTCTAATATGTTTAGAAATAACACTTCTCTCTCTACCAAAAAGCTCTTCCATCTGCTTCTGATTAAGCCAAAGAGTCTCATTTTCGATAGTAGCTTTTAGTTCAACATTTCCATTTTCATATATAACTATATCGCTCATAAATATCCTTTGTAAAATTTCTAATCTTTTTTACCCCAAAAGATAAGCGAACTTTTTAACCCAACCCTTAAAGGCTTCTGAGTGTTCCATCGTTATGCCATTTCTTTGTAGGTCTTGTACTATCATAACCGCAAATTCTGGTTTTAAATCAAGTGTATATTTTAGTAGATTCTCTAGTCTCTCTTCATTTTTATCTCTAAGAAATGCACTTACAAGTCCACCGCTTAGTGCGTATAGGACATCTACTTCATCGCTATATTCGCCCTTTGCACTTTTAAGTATCATATTTATATCTGGTAATCTTGTCTCTACTTTTATAAAAGATAAAAAAGAGACTGCAACATCTCTTGAAACTGCGCCGCTTATCGCGTCAAGCAAGAGTGATTTTGGCATGTTTGCTTTTAAGATACTATCTACATACTCCCAACTTCTAGGGGTTGCAAAGCTTTTGGCATCGCTTTTTGCATCAAAGGTAAAAAGGTGCTCATTTTTGTACGAGATATAAGAGATAACTCTCTCATCAACTCCACTCTTGTAAGCCCAAAGCCGCCAATCTTCTACATCAACGTCCATCTCAAAGTGAACAAATCTATTTGCCAGAGGGCTTGGCATGCGGTATGTTACTCCCCTATCGCTATCACGGTTTCCAGCGGCAACTATCGCCCAACCTTCAGGCAACTCATACTCTCCAACTTTTCTATCTAAGATTAGTTGATACGCTGAGGCTTGCACACTTGGTGGTGCGGAGTTTAGCTCATCTAAAAACAGAACTCCCTCACCATCACGAGGCAAAAACGCAGGAGGTGCCCAAAGCGCTGTATGCGACTCTTTATCGTAAAATGGTATCCCTTTTAAGTCCGTTGGATCCATGAGGGCTAGTCTTAAGTCTATAAAATCAATACCTCTACTTTTTGCTATCTGCTTTACGATGGATGACTTCCCAATCCCTGGAGCACCCCATAAAAAAGTAGGAACTCTCTGCTGTATCAAAGAGCCAATCGTTACTATCAAATCTGTTGCTTTCATACTTCCCATCCTATGTTTTCTTGTTGTATATGTTTTCCAAAAGCAGGATTCTCTTTTACCTGACGTGCAACTCTTGAGTCAAGTTGAAGCTGATAAAGTGCCTCAACTGGAGTGTTTGGATTTTGCGCCAGAGCTTTTAAAACTTCTATATCTTGGCTATTTGATAAAGCCTGAAGTATCTCATGAGGAGTGTTTAGGTTCTTTGCTAAAGAGGCGTGATTTGCCTCATCTTTGTACGCTTGAGCTAGAGCTTCTTTTGAGATAACACTATTTTTATATATCTCAGATGTAAGCGTTTTAGACCTATGCGCAAGCAAGCCCATCGCTACGCTATTATCTAGGTTTTCATTATTCGCTAAAGCCATATTTGCTTCATTAAGATTTAGATTTACAACTCTTTGCTGCATCTCAGGAGTAAGTGAGCTATTTTTTGCAACTTCTACTGGAGTTTTTTTAATTAGCTCTTCAAAAATATCACTCTCTAGCCTTAGATTTTGCGCGATATTTTTTACATACTTATCGTCTTGTAAAAGTTTTAGCACAAGTTCTTTTGATAGATTATCACCCATTGAAAGAGCTTCTAGGACCTCTTCATTCATAGAGTCATAGAGCTTTATCTGCATCCCCTCATCACAATCAGACCTCATAGCAATGAGTGTTTTAACCATTGGTCTTGCTTTTTTTATAAGTTTGTTTAATACACTTTTTGGAGTTTTTGGGTGTGTTGCGATTGCTGAGAGGATATTTAAATTTGCGCCACTTAGCGCTTCATGTAGACTCTTTTGTAGTGGTTCTAGCTCAAATATCATCTCAATTAATTCGGGCTTAGAAGTTTGAGAGATAAGGTGCATAAAGCCTGAAGTAGCGTATTGGACGTTATGGTTTCTCTCTATATTTTTATAAAACCTAAGAATGATTGCAGCACTTACATCACGGTTATCATCATTTTCAAAAAAATCTTCACCACTCCATGAGTACATCTTTAGAAGTTTAAAAAAGAGTTCATCATTTATAGTTGAGTTTTGTATAAAAGATTTGAGCCTCTCTTTATTTCTGCTAAGTTTTAGGCTCATCAAAAGAGTATCTGCATCTATATACTTTGCAAGCTCCTTCTCAAGCACATCAATAGAGATAAATTCAAGCGACTTTGATTTTGACTCATAAAGTGCATTACTAGAATTTTGCTCATAAGGAGTCATCATCTTGCCCTCAACAACAAGGGCAATGTCTTCGGAGAACCCCTCTGTAATTGTTATCTTATGAAACTTCATCTGTGAGGCAAACTCATCGTTACTAAATGCGCGACTTTTGCCAAATAAAAGTATACTTTTGTTTTGTAA
>NZ_JAQVKA010000064.1 GCF_028694895.1 Sulfurimonas sp.
GAGACTCCGTCTCGTAACAAATTCCAATTGATGATAAAAAAATCAATGAAAAATGGAACTATAAAGCAAGAGCTTCTTGATATAACCGTTAAAGATGAAAGTCTATAACAAGCACAAAGACTCAATAGGTAAAACTATTGAACTAGATGTTGGATACTTCGCTCAGAA
The DNA here is from genome assembly GCF_028694895.1 of Sulfurimonas sp. GTDB lineage: Bacteria > Campylobacterota > Campylobacteria > Campylobacterales > Sulfurimonadaceae > Sulfurimonas. The sequence goes on from NZ_JAQVKA010000064.1 coordinate 169, forward strand.
CATCACATTCTTTGGAATCTAACCATAACGCTCAAACTCTTTAAAAGTCGGAGCTGTAACTAGCTGTAATATCTATCTGCTTGTGAGTCCACTCACTAGAGATAGATATGTAGGCTTTTACCAATCACCCACACTTAAAACCTATTGTCGCTTTGATGCTAAGGCTAGAAAGAGGCTCCATATTTATATGGAGAAAGTATCTGACTTTGCATCAAGGCTTAATCGTTAGAGGGGGTTCTAGTAACACCCCCTGACGTAAGTCATAAAGAATATATATAAATGTTCTTAAAAATATTAGCTCATAGGAGCTAGAGAGGATTTAAAGATGAAAAAAATAAGTATAAAAAACACACCTCAAATAAGCGGTATAGATGCACTATATTATTTCGCTCAAAGTGGTGGTGGATATGACAAATATTATGAAGATATCATAGAGCAGATAGAAGATAAAAAAGCAGAGTTTAGTGCTCTTAACTACGCTTATAATGATAATGACATAATAATAACTAAAAACGATATAGATATAAAATACAGCGGTATGGGTAGAGATGGCTTCTTATGGTTTAACCATGAGTTCTTTAGAGTAGGATTTAAAGATTCAGAGAAGTCTGTAAACATTCATAATATCAGAGTACAGTTAAATGCTATTGGGATATATACTCTTGGTATAGAGTCACTTGTAAAATATATCAACACTCAGTTTTTAAAAGACTCCCTCCTTAGTACAAACTACTTTCCAATAACTAGAATAGATGTAAATATGTTTATACAACATAACTTCAACTATCTTAAAAAGGAGATGATACTCTCTAAGAAGAAAAACCACTCTGCAAATATAGCGGAGCGTTCAACTGGTTATGAGTTAGAGACTTACTATGTAGGTAAAAAACCATTTTTGCTTAGAGTCTATAATAAACTAAAAGAGCTAGAGGGCGCATCAGAGATAAAAAGAGAGTTGATGTTTAACTACTTTGGAGTAAATGGATTAGATACTCAAAAACCCATCTTCAATGTTGAGTTTGAGTTTCATAGAGAGTTTTTAAAAGAGTATGGAATTGATACTTTAGAGGATGCTATTAGCCGTTCTAAGAGTTTGTTTGAACTTGGATGCGATTTAGTAAAAGTGCTTGATATATCAACTCTTACAGAGGCACAAATAAACTCAACAAACAGAAAAAGAGCAGATATCTTACCTATCTGGGAATATATCTCAAAGAGTTATAACAATGATGAGTTTATGCAGATAACTACTCCTATGGATAAGATAGAGAAGATATCTTATAGATACTCACTAGAAGATGCTCGTAAGCCTATCAAGAGACAGATATCAAGATTGCTTCTTCATGATAACTCTCCAACACTGCTGTACTTTTATGAACTTTTACAAAGTGCTCAAGAAGAGTTTGCTTTAAGAGATAGCTGTAAAAGACTTCAAAGTGAAAATCAAGTTGAGCATAAGAGTGAAGATACATCTAAATTTAAAACATTCAAAGATGATTTAAAAGCCTACTCAGATGATGGGCTTATAAACTTTGAAGAGAGACTCTCTCAAAATATGAGAGGTGTGATGCCTAATGATGCACAATATGATGAGCTACTACATACTTACAATGAAGTACATAATGAACTCATAAGACGTAATCTTGTGAAGATACCATTTTAAGGAGCCAAAAATGAATTTTGAAGCTTTTAATAATTTGGAATTGATTCCAAGACTCTTGAAGCAAGTTGAACTAATGGCTGAGAGAATGGCTAAATATGCGCCTCCTATTACCACTAAAAAAGAAGTTGCAAAATTTCTAGGTAAGTCTGAGAGAACTATTAATAATTACATTGAGAGAGGTCTACTAAAGGACGGATATCACTTCTATAGAAAAAATGGTAGAATACCCGTGTTTATAGAAGAGGCTATTTTTAAGTTTAGAGATGAACTTTATAAAGGAATAGCTTATGAAGAAATTACGATTTAAAAATCGTAACGGCATTTTATATTTCGGTATAGATGGTAACTTTAAATCATCTAAGCTTAAATATACAAATATCAATAAGAATATTATTATTGGTAAGTTTAAAGATGGTCGTCTTGATGAAGAGTTAGGAATAGCGCACATAGATAATATTCCAACAGTTAATCAACTACTTGACGAGGTTATGAGTAGTAAATTAGCAGTGTTGAAATTTAAGACTATGCGAACTTATGAAGTAATTTCTAGATTGAGAGTTAGGCCATACTTTAAAGATACTTTAGTGAATCAAGTCAAGCCGATTGATATCAAGAAGTTCCACGACCATTTGATAGGTCTAGGGTTTGGTAAAGGTGTATTGCAACTTGCAAGAGTTCTTTTAAAAGAAGTTTTTAGTATTGCTATTCTAAGTGAATGGATTACATTAAATCCAATCAAGATGGTAGATATGCCTAAACTAAATACAGCTAAGAAAAAAACAAAACCTTTTACTCTTGATGAGATTGATTTGATTTTGAAAAACACTACTGGTGTGTTAAAAAACTTTCTTGGTATCTCGTTTTTTACTGGAATGAGAAGCGGTGAAGTTTTGGCTTTAAAATGGGAAGATATTGATTTTGTGACAGACACAATTTCAATCAATAAAACTATTGCAGAAGGTCATATAAATTCGCCTAAAACTAAATCTAGTATGCGTGATATCGAAATGCTTACAAAAGCAAAAGAGTTCTTTAAAGCGCAACAGCTAGAAACTGGGATACAAAATAGTTATCTGTTTTTGACAAAATATAATAACTATTATTCTAATAATTCTTATTTTTATCAGAATTATCAGAAGGTGTTAAAGAAGCTCGGACTTGATGCTAGAAGTTTACATCATACTAGACATACGTTTGCAAGTATTATGCTAAATAATAGGATTGAGCCTTTGTGGGTATCGAATATATTAGGTCATGAAAACCTTGATATGACGCTCAAAGTGTATACTCATTTCATGCCTAGAAAAGAAAAAATGAGTTTAGAATTTTTAGAAAAGCGGTACAAAAACGGTACAGTTGGTGCGTAAAGTACCAAAAATAGGTTGTAAAATGTTATACTACCATAAAAAAATTAAGGCATTTTTATGAAAACTATAACTTTTATTGGTAATGGAAACATGGCTCTAAGCATTGCAAAAGGATTAAAAAACAGTTACAAAATCGAAGTTGTTGGAAGAAATTTAGAGAAAATGGAAAAATTTGAAAAAGAGCTTGGGGTTGATATAGAAAAAGCTCTTATGGATGGCTTTAATGTTGAAGATAAAACTGTAATTTTTTGTGTAAAACCTGCAAACGTTGATGAAGTAGCAACTAGAATTAGGGGAAAGGCTAGAGTTATCTACTCTGTTTTAGCGGGAACTTCACTTCAAAAACTAAGACAAAATCTACATCCACATGCTATTGTTCGCGCTATGCCAAACCTAGCTGCAAGTGTTGGCAAATCAATGACAACGCTCACTGGAGATGAAGAATTTAAAGAAGAAGCAAAAGAACTTCTTGGAGCAATAGGAACTACTCTTTGGCTAGGAAGTGAGAAAGAGCTTGACATAGCTACCGCACTTGCTGGAAGCGGTCCTGCTTATCTCACACTTATAGCTGAAGCATTAGCAGATGGAGCGGTAAAACAAGGAATGAGAAGAGATGATGCAATGGTAACTGTGCGTGGCCTATTTGAGGGCTTTGGCGCACTTATTCAAGATATTCACCCTGCACTACTAAAAGATGCTGTTATGAGCCCTGGAGGGACAACGGCTGCTGGTTATAGCGCGTTAGAAGATGGGAACGTAAGAGCCTCTTGTATGAATGCTATTGAGAGCGCTTATAAAAAAGCTGTTGAATTATCTAAATAGTTAAAGAGAAAAAAGTTTTATAAAAACTTTAAAATCTCTTTTTCTATATCCTCTTTTTCTATAATAGTACTTTGCACGATTGGTTTGTTAAATAGTGCTTTTACCATAGCTGGAATCTCTAATTTTGCCTCTTTAGATATAGATTCAAGAGCTAAAATATCCTTTGCGTCTATCTCACCTGTGAGTGCATTTGCAATTACTGGAGAAAACTTTGTCCACTCAGCAGTTGAGTAAGCTATTGTTTTTATCTTTGGATCTGAGCATGTCTCATAAGATTTCATACATGTAGCAGTATGTGGGTCCATCAAGTAACCATGGTTGTAAAAAGTATCTTTGATATATCTCTTACCCTCATCCCCATTACAAAAATCAGCATCAAAACTCTCTTGAAGTTTTGCAAGCTCATCTGCGCTTAACTCATAAAAGTTTTTAGACTCTAAATCTTGCATTAGCTCTTTTGTTCTCTCATGTCCAAACATGTCAAAGAGTATTCTCTCAACATTTGAAGATTTTAGTATATCCATAGCCGGAGAAGTTGTACTTACTACATGTAAGTCTCTTAAGTCATATTTTCCTGTTTTTATAAGCTTTGTAAGAACATTATTTTCATTTGAAGAAATTATAATTTTAGAAACATTTAGTCCCATCTTCCAAGCATAATAAGCTCCTAGTGCATTTCCAAAGTTTCCACTTGGAACGTTTAGATAAACCTTCTCACCCATAACAATAGCACCTTGGCGAACAAGCTCTAAGTAACTATGAATATGATAAATGATTTGAAAAATTATACGCCCAAAATTAACAGAGTTTGCAGCAGAGAGAAGAATGTTTTTTTTCTTTAAAGCTGACTTGAAATCATCTGAAGCAAGAAGTCTCTTTAGTGCATTTTGAGCATCATCAAAAACGCCATTTATTCCGATTACTTTTAGATTTTTTGCATCCTCTGTAACCATTTGAAGTCTTTGAACATCGCTTGTTCCGCCATCTGGATAGAGACATGCAACTTGTACATTTGCTCTGTTTTTAAAAGTCTCTAGTGCAGCTGGGCCAGTGTCGCCACTTGTTGCAGCTAAGATAAGATAGTGTTCGTCCCTTTTTTGTGCAATTGATGAGAGTACAACACCAAAAGGTTGTAGAGCCATATCTTTAAATGCACGAGTTGGGCCATGATACAGCTCACTTACATAAAGATTCTCTTTTACTTTTACTACTGGAACAGGGTTTTTTGGGTTATCAAATTTATCATAAAGGTTTAGTGCTTCATCTATTACACTTTTATCGATATCTATCTCAAAACGACTTAGCATATCTGAAGCCAACTCTTTATATGAAGAGTTTAGATGTTTATTTAAAAATGCCTCTCCTAAAGAAGGGAGATTCTCAGGTACATAAAGACCACCAAAAGAGGCGATTGGGTTTAAAATAGCTTCTGAGAATGTTACACTCTCTGCTTTAGTTGTGTCACATCCGCGAGTTTGAATAAAGTTCATAATTTTCTACCTAAAATTTTTTGAAATTATATCAAAATTAACAAAGAATTAAAAAGTGTTAAAACTCATCTAAACAAGCTAATAGGATTTATATGAAATGACTTTTGTGTTACCTCAAATATCAGCTCATCATTCACTCTACCTATCGTGTAACCTTTTTTTACTTTCTTCCCTTTTTCGATATCTGGCGCTATTTGAGAAAGGTTGGCATAAATAGTATGAATGCCATTATCATGCTCAATAATAACAATATTGTTTAAAACAGGTGTTTTATCAGCATATATTACCTTTCCATTAAAGACGGTTTTTACTTTTTCATTATTTTGTGCTGGCTTTAGAGATATAGATTCATTAAAAACTTTAATTCCATAGATTGGGTCTGTATAGTTTCCATATTTTTTTGTAATTTTATATGGCTCAAATGGTGGGATAGTTTTTTCTCCAACATAAAGCTTAGTTTTAGGAGCTTGATAACTACTCCCTACATTTTTTACCTTAGGCAAATCACTGCTACTTGAGAGAGTTGGTCTCTCACTAAAAGCTTCTTTTCTCTCAGCTTCTTCTTGAGCTTTTCTTTGATCATCTATCTTTATAATGTTAAGTTGCGCAAGTGTCTTTTTAAGAGAATCTTGTTTATTTAAAATATCTTTTAACTCTTTTTTATATGAATCTCTAGCGATTTTTAGTTTTTTAAGTGAGTCAATATTTGCCATTTGAGTCTTCTCAACTTCTCTTTTTTTTGAGTCAATTGAAGCAATAGCAGACTCTAAAGAGCTTACATGTCTGTTTAATATATCTATATTTTTAGAGTTTTCATAAAACTTTTCATTTAACTCTTTTATTTTTGCTTTTGCACTACGCAACATATTTTCCAAAACTTCGTACTCTATCAACGAGTCTTGAGTAGCGCTATACTCCTCTTCTAAGACAATAGATAAAGTAACGCTTTGTGCTATTGTAAAAACTAACTCCTCTTCTAGAGCGTCTCCATTTTGTTTTAAAGAATTTTGTGATGTTTTTAACTCTTTAATCTCTTTTACGTTTGAGCCATAACTACTCTCTTTTTCTAAAAGTTCCTCTTTTAGTCTCTTAAGTGTCTCTTCTTGAGCTTTTATCTCTTTTTCATGCTTAATGATTGCCTGTGCAGTCTCGTCCATCTTCTTACTTACTGCTTCTTGCGTTTTTGCATAAGTACCGATTTGAGAGCTTGTTTTTTCTATTTTAGAATCAATATTAACTTTTGCTTCTACAGATATAAAGACAATGAGAAATAGTAAAAATAACCTTATCATGCCTCTTCTTTGTGACCCAGAACGATTAGTGATGCCAAAATAATTGAGATAGACATAGAAACTCCAACAATGATTAATGAATCATCTACTGGGTTAAAAATCACAACATCAATTCCAATACTTCTAAACTGCTCTATTATCCATGGATATGAGGATAGATATGCAAAAACTCCGATTGATATAACACTCGCTATCAGTGCATCTACAATTGAGAGTCTAAACAAAACAGCTGAGCGTAACCACAAGGCAGCACCAAAAAGCCCCATTATGCTCATCCTCTCATTATGTTTATACTGCCAAATTCTAAGTTCTTTAAATATAAGTAGCACAGTTACTATCAAAACAAATACAGAGAAGATAGAGACAACTTTTTTAAATAAAAGAAGCAACTTATATACTGTGTCATGATTATGAGAAAAGTCTTCTACCTTGGTTATAGAGCTATTTCTAAGTAGGTCATCTCTTAGCCTCTTTACCTCTGTTGGAGAAGGATAGTACTCTAGAGAGAGTTTATAAAATTTTGGAAGAGTGAGCTTTAAGAGCTCTATATTTGTACTCTTTAAGTCACTAGTTAATCTTTTTATAACAGAGTCTGGTGATATCTCTTGTGCGTTTGAGATTATCTTATTGATTTTTTTAAACTCATCAGAACTCAACTCTTTTTTACTTACAGCAATAACTGAGTAATTCTTTGAGAGAGTAATTTTATAAGCGTCAATAGCACGTTCAACAATAAAGTAAACCTGCATAGAAAAAAGTATGCTCAAAAGAGCTATTACTAAGGATAGATGGTTTTTAACAGATTTCATGAACACTCCCATACTCAATATGAAAATGTTTATAATTCACCTTTAGAGTTTTTGGTATATTGTGAGTAACCACAATTACGGTGGTTTTGAGCTGTTCATTCGCGCCTTCTAAAAGGTTCCATATAAGCTGAGAAGAGTACTCATCAAGGTTACCAGTTGGCTCATCTGCTAGGATTAATATAGGGTTGTGTGCAAGTGCTCTTGCCATTGCTACTCTTTGCTGCTCACCACCACTAAGCTCTAGTGGATATTTCCCTGTTTGATGATTAAGTCTTACATGTTTTAAAAGTTTATCAACTTGATTTTGAGCAACACTCTTTACATATCCATTTATCAAAAGAGGAAGCATTATATTTTTATCGATGCTCCACTCTTTTACAAGTTTATAGTCTTGAAAAACTATACCTACGTGTCTTCTTAAAAAATTTAGTTTTGAGCGAGAGATATTATTTAACTCAACACCGCCAACTACTAAAGAACCTTGTTTTAACTTTAACGCTCCAAATAAGGACTTTAAAAGTGTAGATTTTCCGCTACCACTAGCACCTGTGATAAATACAAAATCAGCAGAACTTATAGAAAAATTTGCCTTGTTTATAATAGTTTCGTTGTTAGAATATGCTAAAGATAAATCTTTGGCTATTATTACTTTATCCACAGAGTACCTCATTTAAAAGTTTATGTGCTATCAGATTGCTTTTTGATCTAAGCGGAGTTTTTGGATAGTAGTAAGCCTCATTTTTCTTTACAATCACATAAAGATGCTCTGGCTTATCAAAACTTCCCATAGATAGACGTAACATTGCCCCATCATCTAATGTATAACATCTTTCAAAGTTTATAAAACCACTATCAAATCTTTGAGTTTTTTTATAAAGATCAATAACGCCTTGAACACTCAAATTTACATCAGAAAAATCAAAATTTCCCTCTAGTGAGAGTTCTGGTGAGTGCTCAGAATTTATCATAGTTACATCATAAAAGTTTTTTTGCATCTTCTTCCATCTATCTTCATACTTGCTTGTTATTGCTATATCTCT
>NZ_JAQVKA010000065.1 GCF_028694895.1 Sulfurimonas sp.
TAGATCTTCATATAGGTTAGATATGGTTGCCGAGGCGCTTTTTATCCTTTGTAGTTTTTTCATAGATTTTTCATCACAATCTTTACTCTGGAGTGTCTCAATGTTAGCCATAATAGTAGTTATAGGCGTGTTTAGTTCATGTGTAGTCTCTTTTATAAAGTTATCAAGAAGCCTCAAGTTATCTCTTAGAGGTTTTAGTACAGCTCTTACAAGAAAATAGGAGGTTATGAGCGTGATGATGATTACAAATATAGCGGTTGCAATTAAATCGTTTAATATATTTAGAGGTTTTGTATCTTTTTGTATAACTATAAATGCAGCACCAAGGTAGTGTGGATTTACTGAAGATATATAGTATGTTTTTGAGTCCTTTATAAATAGCTTATTATCTAGGTTATCTATGTTTACATCAAGTGTAGAGAAGATAAGATTTTTATCAATATCATAAATAGCACTCTTAAACTCTTCAAATCTTGGATACTCATACCTTGTATCACTGTTTTCATGAACATAAAAAAGTTTCTCTAACAACTTTGAGCTGTACTCTTTTAGTGCATCTTCTTCAAAGTGCATAAGTTCATCTTGCTTGTAAATGTAGTAGCTGCCAAATAAGGTAGCAATGAGCAAAAGAGTAGAGGTTAGATAAAGCCCAAGGACATAAAAAATACTCTTTCTTTCACTACTGTACAAGTTTATACCCAACTTTTTTTATACTTAAAATTCTCTCTTTACCTATGAGCTTGCGTAGGTTTTTTATATATGTTCTTAAGCTCATATCACTGTAAAGTTCATCGTATGACCAAAGCTCGGAGTAGATATCTTCTAAGAGAACGCACTCATTTTGATGTTTTAATAGAAGTTTTAACAAAAGAGTCTCTTTTGGATTTAGCGATGTTTTTTTCTCTTGAATATAGAGATCATTTGTAAAAGCGTTAAACTTTATATCATCACTTATATTGGTTGTCTCATTTTGTGATTTGAATTCTCTCTTTAGAAGGGCTTTAATGCGAAAAAGTAGCTCTTTTAGGGCAAAAGGCTTTTTTATATAATCATCAGCCCCACTCTCATAACCTTTTGATAAATCATCAATACCTTTGAGCGAGGTTGTAAAAATAGCAGGAGTAAAGATATTTGCTTCTCTTAGTTCATTTAAGAGTTTAAATCCATTTATTTTAGGAACATTTACGTCAAATAAAAATAGATCAAAACTCTCTTCGTAAGTCTGCTCTAGCGCTTCTTCGCCATCATAAACAGGGCTAACTTTAAATCCCTCATCGCTTAGAAATTCTGCAACGGTATCTGAGAGAGTTATATCATCTTCAAGGTATAAAATTTTCATAAAAAATTATACCTATAAAATTGTTATGAAGATATTTAGAGCCCTGTTTTGGCTAGGCAAAGTAAAAAGCAAGAATTATCTTCTTCCTCCACCACCGCCTCTTGTGCCACTACCACTTCCACCGCCGCTTTTAGAGCCTTTGTACATGTTGCCAGTTCCATCTTGTGGACCTTGTTTTGAACTATCTTTAGAGTTGTTCTTCATAAAAGAGTCTTTCTCTTCTTGATTCATATTTTGAACTCTATTTTTCATCTCAGCTTGAAATGCATCTCTATCAGCAGATGGTACACTGGCACGCATGTTTTGCATCTCTTGTGTACTCATCTGTGAATAATCCGCGCCAAAACATAAACTCGCTGCTAATAAAGAGAGGATAACTACTTTTTTCATACTATATTCCTTGAACTATAATTTAGACTAACTTATTTTAATCAGTATAAGTGAAATAATTGTGAAACGATACTAGAACTTTATAGTATTCCTTTGGCATCTTTATCATGAAAAACTATACCTCTGTTTTCTATCTTCATTATTCTGTCACAGTATGGAAGAATTCTATCGTCATGTGTAACAGTGATAATCGCAACATTTTGCTCAACTGCGATTTTTTTAAGCATTTTTATAACGCTAACAGCTCTCTCTCCATCAAGTGCAGCTGTAGGCTCATCTGCTAAAATAATCTCAGGATTATTTGCAAGTGCTCTTGCAATGGCAACCCTTTGGTTTTGCCCACCTGAGAGTTGTGATGACATGTTATATGCTTTATCTGCTATTTCAAAGTACTCTAGTAGCTCAAAAGCCTTTTTTTGTGCGTCTTTTGGACTTACATTGTTTGCCTGAGGAAGAAGCGTTATGTTCTCTAGTACATTTAAAAATGGTATGAGATAGTGTGCTTGAAAAATAAAACCAATCTTCTCACGTCGAATGCGACGTGTATCTTTAGCTAACCATTTGTTTTTATAAACCATGTTATCTCCAAGCCATATCTCTCCGCTTGTAGGCTCAATTACACATCCAATCATCATCAAAAGAGTTGTTTTTCCTGCACCACTTGGAGCAATCAGTGCAACTACTTCACCCTTTTGTATCTCAAAAGAGGCGTTTTCAATTACTCTGACAAGATTATCATCTTTACCAAAGTTCTTGACTAGGTTTTTAACTTTTATAGCGCTTTGATTATTCACATCATCCTCCAATAGCCGCTGCTGGATCAGCACTAATAACTTTTTTAACTCCTACAAAAGAGGCTAGTACAGAAGCTACTAGTATAATTCCAAAGAGTGCCCAAGCATCTGGAATCTGAAGCACTACTAGTTTAGGGAATTTATCATAAGTTATATGTGAGAATATATTTCCAAAGACAAATGCAAAAATTCCCAGCAGAAGAGTCTCTTTTACAATCATGGAAATTATTAGACTATTTGGAAGCCCCATAAGCTTCATAATAGCAATCTCTTTCATCTTCTCTAACGTCATGGTATAGATGATGAGCGCTATGATAATAGTTGAGACAATAATCAAAATAACTGTAAATAGGCCTATCTGTTTTGATGATTTTTCAATCAAGTTTTTTGTTAATATATCTTTTTGATCTTGTGCGGTATATACGCTTTTATGTTGCCATTTTCTTATATCCTCTGCTACTTCATCTATACTAAAACCATTTTTAACTCTAGCAACAATAGTGTTTACCATGAGAGATTCGGAGTTTACTACTCCTCTTGCAACATTGTTTTGAATCTCTTTGTTGGAGTATAAAAACTGTAACTCTTGTGCATCTTTTAGGCTTAGATATACTAAAGGATCTCCATTGTTTGAGACAGTTTTTGTAGTGATGCCGACAACTTTGTAGAAGTTTCTTCCTAGCTTTATCTCATCGTGAAGTTTAAAGCCTGTCTTATCTGTTACGACAATCTCATAATGGTCATTTTTAAGCTCACGACCTTGTATTAATCTATCAGGATTTATAGGGTTTATTGTTCCATAAATATCGTATCCTACTGCAACAACACGCACAGGCTTTTTTTTACTTGGAAGCTGAATGTTTTGAAAAGTCATAGCTTCACTTTTATCTATACCCTTCATTACATAAATGATATTTTTTAAATCTTCATGGACTCTTGAAGATTCAGCAAAAGGCCCGAGAGTATCCTCTTGCACTATCCATAAATCTGCACTTATATCATTTAGCAATATCTCAGCTTCGACTATCATCCCGCGATAAACACCAATCATGATAAAAACAATCCCAAGAAGCATTCCGACACCCATTGTGGTGACGATAAACTTGCCAAGAGAGTGTTCTATATCTCTTGCAGCTAAATTAATCATCTATATATCTTCATGCCGTTACTAAGTGGCTTATTACTCTCGTTGTATATGAGTAAATCCGCATCTCTGTCAATCCCAGAAGTTACAGCAGCCTCTTCATCATTTTGCGCCAAGATGGTGATTGGCGTAAAATATGCATTATCATCTTTTGCTACCCAAATACCTTTTTTGCCATCTTTTATAATAAGGAGTTTAAGAGGTACTTTTAATACATTCTCATGCTTTGCAACTTTTATATTTACTTCAGCCTGCTCGTTGATATAAAACGGAGTAGGGATAGTGTCAAATCCTATAGCTATTTCTCTCTCAAGTGTGACAAGATTACTCATAGCAACTACTCTTTGAACAGTTCCTTGAAAAGTTTCATGTGGTTTTGATCTCAGCGCAATTGAGGCCTTTTGACCAAGCTCAATACTCTGTGCAACTCTCTCATCTACATTTGCTACAACCCATAATGTTTTAGGATCAACTATCTTAAAAATAGGAGCTGAAGGAAGTACATACTGCGCTGCTTCTGCACTCTTTGAGATGATATACCCATCAACTGGAGAGTATATTTTTAGTCTTTGAAATTTTGCCTCTATTGCTTCTTGGCTCTTTTGTAGTCTTAAGATTTCAAGTTTAGCAGACGCTATTTTGGCATTTGAGGCATTTATCTGCGCATCTATATTTTGTAAGTCGCTGTTTGCTTTGTCAAATTCTGCTTGAGTAGCATATTTTTGTTCTAAGAGTTTTTTATAACGGCTAAAAGTAGCTAAGATAAGCGCTCTTTGAGCTTCTAAGCTAGCAAGATCACTCTGTGTTGTTTGCACCTCTTGTTTTGCTTTTTTAAGCCCAACTTTTTGCTCATCAAGAAGCATAGGAAGATCTACTGGGTCAATAGTTACTAGTAAATCGCCTTTTTTTACCCACTCTCCCTCGTCAAAGTATATATTTTCTATCTCTCCACCACTTTGTGCTGTTATAGTATATATATTTTTAGCATCTACGTTTCCTATGCCACGCACGGTTACAAATAGGTCCCCATATGTTGGTTTTATAGTCTTAAATGTTGATTTTACTATATATACTTTATTGTAAAAAACAGCGCCTCCAAGAGCTACTAATATTGCAATAACACCGTATGTTATCCATTTCTTCATTGTATGTTTCCTTGTAAGTAATCTAGTCTGTTCATAATATTGTTAATGTTGAATTTAGCCTCAAGAAGCCCTAATTCAGCAAGTAGATATGTTGATGATGCATCAAGAACTTCTATATAAGTAGAGAGCCCCTCTTTGTATCTTGCTTCAACTATCTCTTTAGCCGCTTGTGAAGACTCTATTAAAGCCTCTTTTGCTTTTAGTGTATGTCTATATTTTTGCAAATCAATAACTAACGCTTGTGTCTCTTCTTCAAGTAGAAGTTTCTTTGAGTTGTAAGCCTCTTGTGATTCTTCTTTTGCTATACGAGCTTGTTGTGTTTGCGCACTTATTCTTCCACCACTGTATATAGGAACATTGATAGTTACGCCGACTAATGACGTATCATAAGCATTTAGTGAGTCTTGATGAGTGTATATTGCTACTGCATCTATTGAGCCATAATGTTGCGCTTTTGAAGCGTCATATATAAAACCGTCTCTAGATATTTGCTCTTGATAACTTTTTATCTCATAGTTCTTTGTTATGACATTTTCAAAAAGTATCTCTGAGTCTTGTATATTATTATTTTTATTTGTAACGCTATCATCTCTTAATGAAGTCTGTGGATCAATCTTCTCTCCTATGTAAATAGAGAGTGTTGAGATGGCTTTATCAAGCTCTGCTCTTGTAGCTGCAAGATTATCCTCAGCTACATAAACTGCACTAAGCAAACTTAGCGCATCAGCTTGTGTTTTTAATCCCGCTCTTACAAATGCTTCAGCTTGGTTATAAAGTTCTTCTTTAGTTTGAAGGTCTTTTAGTCTTACTTCTATTGCGTTAGTCTGTAAAAGGGCAATGTCATACTGAATTTTTACATTATAAACTAGAAGAGCCTTTCTATCTTCTAATGAGAGTGCAGCTATCTCTTTGTCTTTTTTATAAGCGTTTATAGTAGATGTTGTTTTTGAGTAATCATATATTTTCTGATTTAATTGTGCACTAACGAGCCAATTGTCATCTTCAATGGTATTGAATTGTCCATTTTGAGGCATTACAAAAGTGTTGATAGGATTATATTGTGCACTTGCATTTATCTGAGGAAGATAATCAGCTTTAGCAATATCAATAGAGGCATTGCTTCTTGAAACGTTAAGTGATAGCTTTTTGATATCTGGATGATTTTTTAGTGTCTTATCAATACACTCATCTAGCGTTAATGTCTGCGCATGTAGGCCAAAGAGAAAAAGAACTAAAAAAAGAGATAAAAATTTACTCATAAAAGATTTCCCTTATATAAAAATTATAAGTGTATTATGTCTTATGTTTGTGAAATTTTTGTGGAATTTGTGGTTTGTAAGAGTATCTGCTACTTAGACTTTATGGATTTTATGCATAAAGTCTAAGTAATGTTAGTTAAAGAGAAAGTAGTAAGCCACCGCCTACTGCTATAGCTCCTATGCTAGCCCAAATAGGGATTTGCACAGTATGCTTCTCATTTACTGAGACGCCAATTGGTCCAAGATTGACTTCATCTGTTTTTTGAGTCCAACTAAAACTAGTGTATCCCAAACTAAGTACGCCAACTACGATTAGTATAATTGCTAATATTTTCATTTTATATCCTTTTTTTTCATACCCATTAAAATGGTATTGTCTACCTTAGAGTACACGACGGCCTTGTATAACACGAATTAAAACTACCACGATAGCGATAACTAAAAGAAGATGGATAAATCCACCCATAGTATATGAACTTACAAGCCCAAGCAACCAAAGTATAATTAATAGAATTGCAACTGTTTCAAGCATTTTATTTTCCTTTTTAAAGAGCAGAATTAATCATTTGATTAATTACATATTTTAAAGTACAGTAATTTCAAGTTATAAGAAATTACTGTAGAGACAGACGAGAGTTGTTTTTTTATTGACCTCTCTTTTGTAAGAAAAACTTACTAAAAATAGTATATCTGAATTCATATACTTAAGTATCTTTTATTTGTTATATATGATAAGCCAATCATCAACTGCTCTTAGCTACCATACGAAAAATAAATTTATAGAAGTTTTTATATGAAAAATATGATTTATGACTCAAGTATCGGTGAGATTGATTTAAGTAGACTGATTCGTCTTTATCCTGCTGTTGTTGTAGACTCAAATGGTGAAGTTGCCGAGATGAGCCTTGAGTGGGTAGGTCTTTATGGAGATAAAGTAAAAATTGTCTCTTACGTCCTCGTCTTTGATTTTACACCACTGCATCAAGAAGAAAAAGATAAAAAGATTTTAGAGTTTGCTACAAAAGCTGAACTCTTTGAAGCTATGCAAGAGGTATCACAATTTTTCCAAGAGTAATCTCAAAAGATACCCGCAAAGTACTCAATATAGCAGTTCCTGCTGCTCTTAAACAACTAGTAGATATTTTACAACTTCTCATAGATATGTTAATGGTTGGAGCAGTTAGCGTATCGGCTCTTGCAGCTGTTGGTATGAGCATGCAGTTTATGATGGTTATAAATGTTTTGATGACGCTTTATGTTGTGGGCGGAAATGCTCTTATAGCCCGTTTTATAGGGCAGGGCAGGAAGAGAAGAGCATCAGCGCTTCTCTACTCGCTCATCATAGTAGCTGGGGTTTTATCTATCTTTGTGAGTATTGGCGGATACTTTGGGGCTGAGCATTACTACCTCTTAATGGGCTCACAGGGCGATGTTGTAGAGCAAGGAGCACTTTATTTTAAGATACTCTCTCTTGGATTTATTGTCATTTTTATAGATACTCTTCTTTATAATGCACTCTCAGCAGCAGGGGATACAAAAAACTCACTCTATATAAAGTTAGTCTCAGCTGCAATTAACGGTTTTTTAAACTATGTTTTCATCTTTGGCCATTACGGATTTGACGCTATGGGGATTGAGGGGGCTGCTTATGCTACCGTTATCGCTTACTGCTTCAACATTGGCGCATATTATATACTCCTAAAAAAACCACATTCGTATCTAAATCTCATCCCTCTTATTCGTATAAAAGATTTGATAAGAGTTTGGCATGTGGGATGGAGTGCTACGGTTGAGAGAGCGATATCTAGTATCTCATTTTTGTTTTTTGTCTCTATCATTGCGGCTTATGGAACAGCGGAATTAGCGGGGTATCAAGTAGGTCTTCGCATAGAGGGAATTGCTTTTATGCCGGGGTTTGGATTTGCCATAGCAGCTACTGCTTTAGTTGGCCAGAGTTTGGGTGCAAATAAGATAGAAAAAGCCTATAATATGGGGATTATTAGCGGAAGAGTTGCCTATATATTTATGGGATTTGTTGGCTTTTTTCTTGTAATGTTCCCAGAGTTTTTAGTTGGCTTTTTTACAGACGATGCTCCGACTATAGCAGTAGCTTCTTATTATCTTATATTTGTTGGTCTCGCTCAGATTCCTCTTGCTATTATGTTTGTATATTCGGGGGCACTAAGAGGTGCTGGAGCTACAAAGACGATACTAAAAATCAGTATATTTTCTCTTTGGGTATTTAGAGTTATCCCATCATATATAGCTTATAAGATGGGATATGGGATAGCTGTTATATTTATAATTATGAACATTGAAACCCTTATAAAAGGGATTATTTACGTATATATTTATAAAAAAAGACGCTGGTTAGATACTAAAGTTTAGTATCTAACATAAAAGTTTTAGCCTTTAATGCCATCAGCTCTAGGAGCCATTAAAAAACTAGAAAACTGCTTTATATAAAGTGCAAAGGGTGTAGCCCAAAGCAGCGCAGATAATATGTAAAGAGTAGATGAATACTCCTCAAAATAAGGAATCAAGCCTCTCATGAGC
>NZ_JAQVKA010000011.1 GCF_028694895.1 Sulfurimonas sp.
TTATAGTTATACAAAAAGATACAAAACCTCTAAATATATTAAACGATTTAATTGCAACCGCTATATTTGTAATCATCATCACGCTCATAACCTCCTATTTTCTTGTAAGAGCCGTACTAAAACCTCTAAGAGATAACTTGAGGCTTCTTGATAACTTTATAAAAGAGACTACACATGAACTAAACACGCCTATAACTACGATTATGGCTAACATTGAGACACTCCAGAGTAAAGATTGTGATGAAAAATCTATGAAAAAACTACAAAGGATAAAAAGCGCCTCGGCAACCATATCTAACCTATATGAAGATCTAGTCTATATACTCTTAAACCATCAAGTCTCATCACAAAACAAAGAGCTTAACTTATCACAGATTTTGCAAGAGAGAGTTAGCTATTTCTCTTTTATGGCAAACGCAAAAAGGCTAACTCTTAACGTTGATATAGATGAAGGAGTTACCTTTTATGCAGATAAGAAAAAGATAGAAAAACTCATAGATAACATTCTCTCAAACGCCATAAAGTATACAAACAAAGCAACTACTATAACCATACGCTTAACACCTTCATATCTTTTGATTTCTGATGAAGGCAATGGAATGAGCCAAAAAGAGATAGGTATGATATTTCAGAGATATAAGAGATTTGATAAAACACAAGGCGGTTTTGGCATAGGGTACAGCATCATCAAATCCATAGTTGATGAGTATTATATAGATATAGATATAAAATCAGAACTTCAAAAAGGTACAAAGGTAACACTGAAATGGTAAAGATACTGCTTGTAACAACTCTATTTTTGGGCATACTTGAGGCCTCTACGTTTAAAGAGAATTGTCTAAGTTGCCATGAAAATGACTTTAAATTCACTTTGATAATAAAAAAATATACCCAAAAATATAGTAGTGAGAAGAAAATCAAAGAGGCCATGTTTGAGTACTTAAGAGAACCAACTATCGAGAAGGCAATCCTGCCTTATGAGTATATAAACAGATTTGGCATAAAAGACAAAAGCAACTTAGATGACAAAACATTAAGAGATATGATAGATATCTACTATAAAGAATTTAACATGAAAGATGATATCTACTAAAGTAGTTATCTCTTAAAAATCTTTACAACTAGTAAAACTATAATTCCAATAACAAATCCAACTAGCATATCATTTAGTAGTGCAGGAAGCGCATCTATCTGGTGGTTATGCAAATACTCTACTTTATGAACAAGTATGCCACCACCAACTAAAATCATTGCAAATGTACCAACAAATGCCAATGC
Organism: Sulfurimonas sp.; assembly: GCF_028694895.1. Lineage (GTDB taxonomy): Bacteria > Campylobacterota > Campylobacteria > Campylobacterales > Sulfurimonadaceae > Sulfurimonas. The sequence goes on from NZ_JAQVKA010000011.1 coordinate 1,279, forward strand.
TTTAATAAGCTTTGGCATTGCACTTATAAGTAATTGTCCACTTTTTTGATGTTTCTTGTCTATAAGATAAAAACCGACATTATCCATCCTAACTATCATGGCAACAAGCCCATAAACTCCAAAAGTAGCAACAAGAGCAACTATGAGTGTAGAAGATACTTGTATCATAAATGGCTTCGCTGCAACTGCTGCAAGAGCAATTACAACTATCTCAATAGAGAGTATAAAGTCTGTTAAGACTGCTGATTTTATCTTTTGTTTTTCTATCTCTAAAATTGTCTCTGGAGTTGAATTTAACAGCTCCTCATGGTTCTCTTGATTCTCTTTATGAAACAGATACTCTTCAATCTTCTCAACACCCTCATAAAGCAAAAACAGCGCACCAAAAACAAGTATAATCGTGATTAATGTAGGAGCTATTGCGGTTAGTAAAAATGCAACTGGTAAGATAATAGCTTTGTTTTTCAGTGAGCCTTTTGTTATAGCCCAAATCACTGCTAACTCTCTTGATTGCTCAAACCCTGTTGCCTTTTGGGCATTAACTGCCAAATCATCGCCCAAAATTGCCGCTGTTTTTTGAGTAGCAACCTTACTAGAAACAGCAACATCATCAGCAAGCACTGCAATATCATCTAAAAGTAAAAAAATCCCTGATGCCATCTATCCTCTTTTTAAAAAATTATTTTAAATTTTTATATCTTTTATATCTTGATTCTTAATTATCCATCTAAAATAAAGCGCGCCAATTATAAACATAAAACCAATTAGAAATGTTATAAACTCTAAGGAGTAGCCTTTTGTTGCTAAAAAACCTATCATAAATGATGTAAAAGTAGCTGATGCTAAAAACAACATGTCGTTATAGGCGACAATTCGTCCATAATATTTAGAGTCAATATTTTGTTGCAAAAGTGTGTATGTATATGACCAAAGTGTTGTAGTAAATAGTCCTACAAAGACACTAGCAAAAAGTGATGTGTAAAAATCTCTCATCAAATAAGCCCAGAGCCAAATTGCCAAAGCTTGAGATAAAAAGAAGTATGAGAACTTTTTATTGTTTGCCCATTTTGATAAAAGCATAGGACCTATCACGAGCCCAATAGCTCTAGAAGTATGCATCATCCCAAGTGCTAAAGAAGTAGCGATTATAGAAGCATAATATTTATCTACCATCAAAGCAACCAAAGCATCAAAAGCCGTAAATCCAACAAAAGAATGAAGTAACATAAGATGCATAGCTCTAGGTGTTCTCTTTAGATACTTAAAAGTATCTTTTATCATCTGAGCAAAACTCTCTTTTGTTTTTATAAACTCTACATCTATTTCTGTTTTGTAAAGAATATAAAAAGCAACAACAAACATAGATGCATCAAGCATAAATGCAACCTTTACACCAAACCAAAAAACAACAAATCCACTAAGTGCCATACCTAAAGTATAAGAAAATGACCAGATGATTGAGTGTATCTCATTTGCTTTTTGTAGCTTCTTACCATCAAGGATTTTTGGCAGTAGTGACATCTCTGTTGTAAAATAAAAACTAGCCGCTGCCATCTTTAAAAAAACAAGTATATATAAAAGCCATAAATCTGCAACATTGTTTACAAAGATAAGAAAAAGAGTTGTAAATATCTCAAAAACAAGAAGAGATAAAAGAAGTTTTTTTGGTTTAACACTATCAATTATAGAGCCTGAAAATGGAGCTTGAATAATCCCTGATAAGAAATGAAGCATAGCCGTAAATCCAATAACTTCTGCAGATACATTCATATTTAACAAAAGTGTATATATAGCTACATTACTAAACCATGCCCCAAAATATGCTATTAATTGTACAGTGGATAAGCGCCTTAAGATAGGCTGAGATTGCAATAATTTTATATAATCATTCATAAATGAAAGGGTATCATAAATAGTTCTAAAAAAAAGAAATATAAAACATTATTTAATTAAAGTGTTTCTTCTTTATGTCGATTTAAGGTCTAATAATGTTTTAAAAACAAAGGAGTAAGTCATGGATGGCATAGCAAATGTTGCAAAACAACAACAAACTCAGATGAAATCTGCTCAAATGGAGCAATCACAAGTAGAACAACCAAGACAGGTAGATGTAGTCAAAGAGATACAACAAGAGAGTCCTCAAAAAATAGATTCTAAAGAACAAGTTATAGATTTAGTAGACCAACTAAACAAAGCGCTTGCTCCAATGAATACAAACATAAGATTTGGTGTTGACCAAGAAGATGTTTTTTATGTTTCAGTTGTAGAGTCTGAAACAAGCAAAATAATAAGAAGATTTCCAGCTGAGCAAGCTGCTGATTTTCTACCAAAAATGCAAGAAGTTACAGGTATACTGTTTGATTTAAAAGGGTAATTAAAAACCCTTTTAAATCCACTATAAACCCACCTTTTTTTTAATTGTCTCCCCTTTATCTTTTTCTGCTAACCATTATTTAATATCTTTTGTAGTAAAATCGCGACAATTATTTTGTTTGTAAGGGTTTTATTATGAAAAAAGAAGTCAAAAAAGTAGTTTTAGCGTATTCAGGTGGACTTGATACAAGTGTCATTTTGAAATGGCTCCAAGATGAGTATAAGTGTGAAGTTGTAACTTTTACTGCCGATATCGGTCAAGGCGAAGAGGTTGAACCAGCACGTGCTAAAGCCATAGCTCTAGGTATAAAACCTGAAAATATTTTTATTGATGATTTAAAAGAAGAGTTTGTAAAAGATTATGTTTTCCCTATGTTTAGAGCAAATGCCATCTATGAGGGTGAGTACCTTCTTGGAACTTCAATAGCAAGACCACTTATCGCAAAAAGACAAGTTGAAATCGCTCACATCACTGGAGCTGATGGTGTAAGTCATGGTGCAACTGGAAAAGGAAATGATCAAGTTAGATTTGAGATGGGATACCTTAGCAAAGACTCAACTCTAACAGTTATCGCTCCATGGAGAGAATGGGATTTAAACTCAAGAGAGAAACTGTTAGCTTACGCTGAAGAACATGGTATACAGATAGAGAAAAAAGGTAAAAAATCTCCATATTCTATGGATGCAAACCTACTTCACATCTCTTATGAAGGTGGTATCTTAGAAGATCCAAATGCAGAGCCAGAAGATAGCATGTGGCTTTGGACAACTAAACCAGAAGACGCTCCAAACACTCCTGAGTACATTACAATAGGCTATAAAAATGGTGACCCAATCTCTTTAAATGGCGAAAAATTAACTCCTGCAACTATGCTTGCAACTCTTAACAAAATAGCTGGAAAACATGGTATTGGCCGTGCTGACATTGTTGAGAACAGATATGTAGGTATGAAGAGCCGTGGATGTTATGAGACACCAGGTGGAACTATCATGTTAAAAGGACACCGCGCTATTGAGTCATTAACACTTGACCGTGAAGAGGCTCACTTAAAAGATGAGTTAATGCCTCGTTATGCAAAACTTATCTATAACGGTTTTTGGTTCTCTCCAGAGCGTGAGATGCTCCAAGCTGCAATTGATACAACACAAAAGAATGTAGAGGGAGAAGTTAGATTAAAACTCTACAAAGGCTCAGTAAGTGTTGTTGGACGCAAATCAGACTCTTCACTTTTCAATCCAGAGTATTGTACATTTGAAGAAGATGCTGTTTATGATCAAAAAGATGCAGCAGGATTTATCAAGCTAAATGCATTAAGATTCATCATTGCTGGCAAAGCAAGAAAAAAATAAAACCCTTAAGGAGACATACATGAGCATAATTAAAATAGATATGAATTCACCTGAATTTAAAGAAGAAATGCAAAAAACTATAAGATTTACTGACAAGGTAAATCATCAGTTTGGCTGGGTGTACAATCCTCAAGAAGAGGTAAATGAAGGCGTACAAATGGGTCTTGCTAGAAACAAGATGATGTACTCAAAGCGTTTTTGCCCATGTTTTATGGTCGAAGTTGTTGATGAAAAGCCTAGAAGCGTAGAAGATAGAATCTGTCCATGCAAACCAGCAATTGAGATAGAAATTCCAGAAGATGGTGTTTGTCACTGTGGAATCTTCTGTACACCTGAATATGCAGCAAATAAGAGAGCTGAGATGGGCATGGAAGAAGTTGCTCATACACATTCTCGTGGCTTATCTAAAGAAGAAGCGATACTTTTACTAAACCAAAAAGAGATAGATGGCGATGAATTAATCTCTCTTCTTGAAGCAAAAAAACTAGGAATGGTAGACTTTAAACTAGTAGATGTTCGCGAACACATGGAGTGGCAAATGGGTCATATAAATGGCGCTGATAAGCTTGTCCCAACTAGCAGCTTTTTTGCAGCACTTGATGATGCCAAACTAGATAAAGAAGAAAATATAATTCTTTATTGCCATGTAGGAAGCCGCAGTGCTCACTGTGCTAGAATATTAGGCGACATGGGATACAAAAAAGTAGGAAACTTAACTTATGGAATCGTCTCTTATGGCGGCGAAATAGAGAGATAAGGATAAAAATGAAAATACTTTTAATAAAAGATGTAAAAACACTTGGAAAAGCGGGTGAAGTAAAAGAGGTCAAAGATGGTTATGGCCAAAACTTCTTAATTGCAAAAGGCTTTGCAAAACATGCAACTGCTGAAATTTTAGCGCAACATAAAGAAGATGAAAAAATCGCGGCAGAGAACCTTGCAAAAGAGATAGCTTCACTTAAAGATTTAGCTATTAAGCTTGATAAAGCAGAGATTGTTATCACTAAAAAACTAGGGCAAAATGGCCAACTTTTTGGATCAATTACAAAAGATGAAGTTGCTCATGCACTTTTAGAACAGCATAGTATAGAGATTGATAAAAAACATATAACAGATAAGCTCTCTATTAAAAGTGTAGGTGAACATGACTTAGACCTAAGATTAGGTCATGGTATCCATGCAACACTACATGTGGATGTTGTAGGCGAATAATGTTTGATGCAACAACTATCCTTGCATATAAAGGTAAAAACAGAGCAGTAATCGGTGGAGATGGACAGGTTACTTTTGGAAATAGTGTCCTTAAAGCAAATGCTACGAAAATCCGCACACTATATAATGGCAAAATCTTAGCTGGTTTTGCTGGAAGTACTGCTGATGCTTTTAATCTTTTTGATATGTTTGAAGATTTCCTAGAAGCAAAAAAAGGCGATATTTTAAAGTCTGTTGTTGAGTTTTCAAAAGCGTGGAGAAAAGATAAAGTTCTTCGTCGCCTTGAAGCTATGATGATTGTCCTAAATTCTGAGCACATTTTTATACTTACTGGAAATGGTGATGTTGTTGAACCAGAAGATGGAGAGATTGCTTCCATTGGAAGTGGTGGAAACTTTGCTATTTCAGCAGCGCGCGCGCTTAAAAAACACTCATCACTCGATGAAGAAGCTTTGGTTAGAGAGAGTTTAAGTATAGCAGCAGATTTGTGTATCTATACAAATCACAATATCAAAATTCTTTCATTAGATGGAGAAGATAAGTGAATTTAACACCAAAAGAGATTGTTGATTATTTAGACAAATATGTAATATCTCAACATAATGCTAAAAAAACAATCGCTCTTGCTCTTAGAACTAGATATAGAAGAATGCAGCTAAGTCCTGAACTTCAAAATGACATTACACCAAAAAATATTCTAATGATTGGCTCAACAGGAGTTGGTAAAACAGAGATTTCAAGACGATTAGCTAAGATGATGAAGGTTCCTTTTATCAAAGTTGAAGCTAGTAAATACACTGAAGTAGGCTTTGTAGGGCGTGATGTTGAGTCTATGATTAGAGATTTGGTTGTTGCATCTATTGCTATCGTTAAAGCTGAAAAAGAAGAAGAGAACAAAGAGAAGATTGAGAACTATGTTTTAAACAAGATAGTTGAAAAACTTCTTCCCCCTCTTCCCTATGGAGCTAGTGAGAGTAAAAAAGATGACTATCAAAGACTTCTTAGTGTCATGGAAGAGAAAGTTCTCTCAGGTGAGATGGATGATAAAATCATTCAGTTAGAAGTTGAGAAGATTCACGTAGAGTTCAATGATACAAACCTTCCTCCAGAGATGGCAAAAGTACAAGAGTCATTTTCTCGTGTATTTTCTCAAATGAATAAAGAAGATAACAAAAAAGAGTTAAGTGTAAAAGATGCAAAAGTCATCTTAAGAAGCGAAGCAAGTATAAAGCTCATAGACTCTACTCATATAAACGCTGAGGCTCTAAGACGCGCTGAAGATGGCGGAATTATCTTTCTTGATGAGATTGATAAAATAGCTATTAGTGAGAAGTCACAAGGTAGGAATGACCCAAGTAAAGAGGGAGTCCAAAGAGATTTACTCCCTATCGTTGAGGGAAGTAGCGTAAGTACAAAATATGGCGTTATAAATACTGATCATATTCTCTTCATCGCAGCTGGGGCTTTTCATCTATGCAAACCAAGTGATTTGATTCCGGAACTTCAAGGAAGATTTCCACTTAGAGTTGAGCTTGAATCTCTAACAGAAGAGACTCTGTACAAAATACTAACTCAAAAAACAAACTCTCTTTTAAAACAGTACGAAGCTCTTCTTAGTGTTGAGGGAATGAAACTAACTTTTGAAGATGAAGCGATTAAAGCCATTGCAAAATTAGCATATCGTGCAAATGAGATAGCTGAAGACATAGGAGCTAGAAGGCTCCATACAGTTATAGAGAAGATTTTAGAAGATGTTAGTTTTAATGCAAACGAGTACAAAGATAAAGAGTTTATAGTTACTTCAAAGTTAGTACATGAAAAGTTAGACACCATAGTAGAAAACAACGATCTCTCTAGATATATCTTATAGGAAAAAACATGGCAAACTCCGCCTCAACTAAACAAACCAAAGCTGGTTTAACTAAAGAAACCCGTGCGGGTTTTGTCTCTCTAATAGGTCGTCCAAACGCAGGAAAGAGTACTCTTATGAACTCTCTTTTGGGTGAAAACATTGCCATGGTAAGCCAAAAAGCAAATGCAACAAGAAAAAGATCAAATGCGATAGTTATGCATAATGATACTCAAATTATTTTTGTTGACACGCCAGGCCTACATGAGAGAGAAAAAGTACTAAATCAGTTTATGCTTGATGAAGCTCTAAAAGCTATGGGTGATTGTGACTTGATAGTTTATCTAGCTCCTATTACTGATAGTGTTGAGAATTATGAGAAGTTTTTAAAGCTTAATGACTCAAAGGTAAAACATATCATAGTTTTAAGCAAGATAGATCAAGTCTCACAAGACAAGCTCTTCAAAAAAATATTACAATACAATCAATTCTCAGATAGCTTTGAAGCACTTATCCCAATGGCTGTTCCAAAAAAAATTGGGCACAAAGATTTGCTTGAGACTATCTCAAAGTTGCTTCCGGAGTCTCCATTTCTTTTTGATCCAGAGGATTTAACAAGTGAGCTTGTGCGTAACATATATGCTGGATTTATCCGTGAAGGTGTTTTTCAAAATGTAAGTGATGAGATTCCTTATGAATCTGATGTCATTATAGAAAAAATAGAAGAAGAAAAAAATGTAGATAAAATCATTGCAACTATCATTGTAGAAAAAGAGTCTCAAAAAGGGATAATTATCGGCAGAGGTGGAGAAGGCATAAAACGTATAGGCAAATACTCAAGAGAGAAGATAGAGATGCTAAGTGGAAAAAAAGCATACCTTGATTTACAAGTTGTTGTAAAAAAAGGCTGGAGTAAAGATAAATCATATTTACAAGAGATAGGTTACACATCATGAAGATACTACTGTTTATACTACTTAGTTTAAATGTTTACGCTGTTGATATATTAACAAGCTACAGAAATAATGGTACTGCTGACATTGAGAAGCAGATGGATTTAGAGCTCTCAAATGAAGAGTATTGGAAAACTCAGGTTAAAGATAAAGATCTGGATTTTGGATATATTGAATCATTTGAAAATATACTTACATGCGACAAAGCGCAATCATCTTTAAACCTTTACTCACTTGATGAAAATAAAAGTTTTAAATTTAGAAAAAAGTACAGTGCATATACAGGAAAAATGAAGGGTGACAAAGTAAAAGAGGGAGATTTAAGAACTCCAACTGGAATTTATCAAATCACTCAAAAACTCTCTAAAGAGACTAAACTAGACCCTTTTTATGGACCATTTGCTTTTGTTACGTCATACCCAAACGTTTATGACTCATATAAAGGAAAAAATGGCTCTGGTATATGGATACACGGCCTTCCATCAGAAGATAGAGATGAGTTTACAAGAGGTTGTATAGCGATAAACAACTCAAGCATTGAGTGTTTAAATAAAAACATTGATATCTCTAAAACACTTCTTGTAATTAATGACACTGAAGTTAAGCAAAATGTTCTCAAAGAAGACCTTGTTACTATCCTTGCACAGTTATATGCTTGGAGATATGCATGGTTATACGATGATATAAAAAGTTATTTAAGTTTTTATGCTTCAAATTTTGTTAGATTTGATGGAATGGATATCGAAAAATTTAGAAGCTATAAAACAAGAGTTTTTCAAAAAAATGAGAAAAAAACTATTCTTTTCAATGAGATAAATATTCTTCCTTATCCAAATAGTTTGAATACTTACGAGATAACATTTCAAGAACATTATAAATCTGATAGTTTTGAATTTAATGGAGATAAAACTTTAATTATTGAACTAGATAAGAATAAAAAAATAAAAATATTAACAGAAAAATAAAGAGAGTATCTTATGAAAAATATTACACTAAAGCTCTCTCTTTTTTTAGCGTTTCTTGCTCCACTATTTGGAGATATTCAACTTATTAAACAAGAAAACAACAATTCAGACACGACTCTTCTTGTAATAGGCGGTATACATGGTGATGAACCTGGTGGATATTTTGCTGCATCCATATTAGCAACACATTACAAAATAGACTCAAATAACTTATGGGTAGTTCCAAATTTAAATAAAGATAGTATTGTTGGTGATAATAGAGGCTTAAATGGAGATATGAATAGAAAATTTTCTGTTATAAAAGAAAATGACAAAGATAAACAAACTGTAGAAGATATCAAAGAGATTATTTTACAAAAAAAAGTCTCTTTAGTTTTGAACCTGCATGATGGAAATGGATTTTATAGAAAAACTAATAAAGGAAATATATTTAATCCAAATGCATGGGGACAAACATGTGTTATAGATCAATGTGCTTTACCTATAGATCAACCATTTGGTAATCTAAATAAGATAGCTTTAGATGTAAAAGAAGCGGTCAACAAAAGATTAATTGAAGAACATCATACTTTTGATGTAAAAAATACAAATACTAAGTTTGATGATGAAGCAATGCAACTCTCTCTTACATATTTTGCCGTAACAAACAATAAACCAGCTTTTGCAATAGAGAGTAGTAAAAACCTACCTTCATTATCTCAAAAAGTTTTTTATCATCTACTTGCTATCGAAGAATTTATGAATATTATGAATATTTCTTTTAAAAGAGAGTTTGAGCTAAGTGAACAAAATATAGATGAAATACTAAAAAATAACGGTAGTTTGATAATAAATAGTAATATTTCTATAGATTTAACAAATATAAAAAATATTTTAAGCTTTGTTCCGATAAAATCAGAAAATAACGTGTTTAAATTTTCTAACACGTTAGGAAACATTGTGAAAGATGGGCGAAATTTTGTTGTTTATATAGGCAATAAAAAAGTAACCATTCTTGCCCCACAATATTTTGAGATGCGAGGACCTTGTAAAAAAGAGTTTGAAGCAATTGTTGATAAAGAGAGAGTTTCTTTAAACAATACTTCAGAATTTTTTGTAAATGACGATTTTAAAATTGTTAAAGATGATGAATACCGTGTTAATATTATTGGTTACAAAGCAATTGGTCGAGTTGATGAGAGTGATATAACTGTTTCGCTTAAAGATTTTGACAAAAAATTCTCAATAGATATAGATGAAAGAGTTTATAGAATTGAGTTTTATAAAAACAGTGAATTTTGTTTTATGTCCAAAGTTCATTTTAAAGAGGATAATACAAAATGAGTAAAAAAGAACAGCACTCTTTCTCTAGTGTACTTTCTATAAATCCATATAAAAACAGTTATGTTTTGAGTACTGCAAGCAGTTTGAATGTGGTAACAACTCCTATATACAATAAAGATCAATATGTAATCTCTTATTTAAATACAAAAAGTTTTATTAATAGTCAAATAGCTATAAGCAAAAATATTCCGCAAGAGGATTTATATGATGCTATATACAACAAAGCATATGATGAGCTAGGCCTTGATCAAGCAATTTTGTACCAAATTGAGTACATTGAAACTTTTAATAAGTTAGATGAAGCAAATAGAAATTTTCACGTATTTATTATAGACCCTATAACTGTTGGGGATGCTTTTAAAGGCGCGGTTGATAAAATTAAATATATTGATTATATTATCCCCTCTCCTCTTTTACTCAAATCTCTCTACTCTAAAGACTTAATAGAAGATAGTGGTGTTCACTGTTTTATTTACTTCCAAGAAAATGATACCTTCATTACAATCTATAATGAAAAAGAGTTTATATATACAAAATCCATAAACTACTCGTTTGCGCAGATGCATGAGAGATTTTGTGAACTCTATGGAGAGATGGTTGAATATGAAGATTTTATTAATTTTTTATCTTATGAAGATTTAAAAACTACTGATAGTAACTATAAAACTTTTATTATTAAACTATATAAAGAAATTTTTGCAAACATAAATGATATTTTAACCTATGTAAAAAGAGCGTTAAATATAGAAAAAATAGAGTGTGTGTATATAGACACTCAACTCCCTTCTATTACTAAAATATATGAGATGGCAGAAGTTGAGCTTGGAATCAAAAGTTCTAGTTTTAACTTCAACTATGGATTTATCAGTAATGACTCTCATATAGATCACTTTCATGTTCTTATGCATATTTACTCGACTCTTGCACAAAAGGATAGATATGAGTGTAATTTCACTCTATATCATCGTCCTCCAAAATTTGCACAAAGAGAGAGTGGTCGTGCCATACTTATTTCCGTAGCAGCTTTAGTTATAGCCTTTATCTATCCTGTTTCTTATTGGACATTAACGTACGCTCAAACTATTCAATACAAATTACTTGAAGAAGAGTATAGAAATGTACACAATATCAAGACAACAAGAGAAGCAATAATAAAAAATAAAGAGGCAGAAAAAGATAAAGTTTATAAGCTTGTAGAACATGAAAAAGAAGAGTATTTAAGTAAAAAAAATACACTTATAAAAATTCATGATGTAAAAGTAAACTATCCAATGAAAGCTGATTTATTACAAATCCTCACAAAAGATTTCAATACTTTTAATGTAAATCTAGAGAGTGCTTTTTACTCTGAACAAGAGAAAAGTGAAAAAAGTGAGGCTTATAAAGAGTTCAAGTTTGGTCTAGTTTCCTCAAATGATAAAAAAATAACAGATCTGATTAAATACTTAACTAAGACCTATGGGGATAAATTTCACTTCTCTATAAATGAAATATCGTACAATGTAGATGAAAAGTTGTACTTTGGTGAATTAAAGGTGAATTTAATATGAATTTTAGATTAATGATTGAAGAGACATTACAAAGAATGGACGCCTTCTTTAAAGAAAAATCTCAAAAAGATACCTATATGGTATATATTATGATTATTGTTATTTTATCTGCTTTGGCTTATCCGTTTTATGATAGCTCAACTAATGAATTTAATGTTATAAAAGACAAAGTAACCCAAGTAACAACAAAAATAAATGCTGATAAAATGTATCTTAAAATAAATACAGAAGCTGTTGTGGCAAAGCTTGGTGCTGATATTATTGGTTTAGAAAAAGATTTGGTTATCTTAAAAGATCAAAACAGCTATATAAAAGAGAAAATAGAAGCAATTTCATCACTTATATATAATGAAAAAGCTTGGGGTGAATACTTAAACTCTATTTCTATCCATGCTAAAAATCACAATATTAATATTGTCAAATTTATTAACACATATTCACTACATAATGAAGCTTCCTTTGGTCATGTTCTTGATATTTCTCTTAATGTTACTGGGAATTATCTAGACATTATAAAATTTATCAACTCGCTAGAACAGAGTGAATTGGTAGTAGATGTACATGACTTAGATTTAAAGGCTCAAGATGCACTCAACACAAAAATTGATATTTCAGTTTGGGGGATTACATACTAATGAAAACAACATTAACAATATTGCTAACATTATTATTATCAAATAACCTTCTTTCATCTGAATTAGACTGGGTTAATGAGCAAATCGAGGCTATTAAACCTCCAAGAAAAGGTGTTGTAGTAACCGGCGTGTCAAATCCTTTTGTCTTTTTAAAAAAAAATATGCCAAAAGACAGCAAAAAAGACACCTCTTCTGCATCAACTCAAAAGTCAAGTGTTGTTGATACTGGCATAGAAAAACCAAAACTAGAAGTCATTAGTGTTTCTAGTTTTGATTTAAGCGCAATCATAAACTCTTCAGCTATGATTAATGGTAGTTGGTACAAAGTAGACGATGTTGTAAAAGGATATACTATCTCCGAAATAACTAAAGATGGTGTAATTCTAAAAAAAGATAAGAAACTTATTCTTTTATCAACAACAACAAAAAAACAAACTTTAAAATTTAAAAATAAGTAGGGCAGATATTATGAAACTTATAAAAACAACAATGTACTCAACTCTTCTAACGCTTCTTGTCTCAAGTAACGTTTATGCAGCAGATTGTTCTTATGAACTCTTTAGTATTAGTTCTACTAAAGATACTAAGATAATTGACTTTATTGAGCAGCTTAGTGATGAGTGTGATTTTAGTATCATAGTTACTGACCCAAATGCACAAAAATTTTTGGATACAAACTTAAATAAGACAAACCTAAACAACCTCACAATAGATGAAGTATTTAATATTGTATTAAAAGAGAACAATTTAACATATTCTCTTCAAAACAATCTACTAAAAATTTCTTATCTAGAAACTAAGATGTTTAACATTGACTATATACTCTCACAAAGAAAGAGTGAATCCAAAACAAATATTACTCTCTCTTCAGAAGGAGCAGGAACCTCTACTATGACGGGAGCTGCTTCCCGTACTACTGGAACTACGGGAACAGCAGGCGTAGATGAAGTTGGTGGTGGATCTGCTGGTAAATCTGGAATGAATGTAAATAGTACTGATGAAGTTCAATTCTGGCATCAATTAGATTTAGAGTTTCAAAATGTATTAAACAGACCTCAAGATGTTTATACTGCAGAAGCACCTATTATAAATAAAAATGCTGGAATTATTACAGTTACAGCAACTATAAAGCAGATGGAAAGATTTGAAGGATATCTTAAAAAGCTTCAAGATAAAGTTCAACTTCAGGTTCTTATAGACGTTCAGCTACTATCAGTTACTCTAAGTGATGGTAAAACCACGGGAGTTGATTGGTCGCAACTATATAAACTTCAAAATATTGATCTTAGTGTAGATAAACTTTTCCACAAAAATGTATCAAAATTTGAAGATGGTAAAATTACAACAGCGTTTGCAGGTGGTGGAGCTAGTGAAAACTCACATCTTATAGAAATTAGCGCTCAAGGTTCTTTAAATGAGGTTATAAAGTTCCTCAAAACTCAAGGCTCTGTATCTTCTATATCAAACCCAAAAGTTTTAACTCTAAACAATCAACCAGCTTTAATAACAGCAGGAACAGAGTACTTCTATAAGATAACAAGCACAGAAACCTTAGCAGGTGGCTCAACCGGTACACAAAGTACAAGTGAGGATTTACAATCAGTATTTGCAGGTGTTTTACTTGATATTACTCCAGAAATCTCTGATGACAATATGATAACACTAAAAATCAATCCTTCACTATCAGAAACAGCAACCGACATGTCAACAATTCCTGGTGAGGACAGAACAATGCCACCAGATCTTAGTCGACGCCAACTCTCATCTGTTGTAACTGTCAAGGATGGAAATCGTATTATATTAGGTGGTTTAATTAACACAAGCAACAGTATAGATATAAATAAAGTTCCTATTTTAGGTGACATTCCTATCATTAATTATCTTTTTAAATATGAAAACAAATTGAAAATCACTCAAGAACTAGTCATAGTAATTGAACCTCGTATTGTTGCAAAAGGGAAAAAAGATTTATCTCTTTCAGAACTAGGATACAGCGGGCTCTCAGAAGATATCTTAAAAAGCACAAAAGATGCTATAACTACCACTACAAACAGCATAAAAGAGGATGATTGAAACCAAGTATCTATGAAAACTCTAGAGATGTTTTTTTAGATACTGTTAACGCTAAAGATTACATCCAGCTTGAGAGAATTTCGGCTATTTATGATTCCTTAAAAGATTCCATTGAAAAGCCACTTAAAATGGTTCTTTTATATGGAAAGCCAGGAACAGGAAAGAGTATGTTTTTATCAAGACTTTATCAAAATCTTCTGCCTTTGCAAAAAGTATACCTTTATAGCACGCCTATCTTAGATGAGAGTGAATTTTTCAAAACATTAGCTCAAGATCTCTATGGCATTGCGTATGATGGAGAGCTAAATTTTACACAATTCATAAAAATTCTAGAAAACAGAGAATTACAAGACACAGCCATTCCTCTAATACTCCTTGATGAAGCTCAACTTTATTCAACAGCAATGATGGAGAAGATAAGACTTCTCTCAGATACTAGAAAAGTAAAGTTTTTAATTGCTCTTCATAAAACAGACAAAGAAGATATTATCGCAAAAGAGCATTTTCAAACAAGAATATGGGAGAGTATAAAACTAGAGAACTCCTCAAATTCAGAGCTAAAAATATATATCCAAAAGAAACTTATGAAGGCAAATTGTATAGATACAGCAAGCATGTTTACTCAAAAATCTATAAACCTTATTCATAAGCTAACTGATGGGAACTTTAGAAATGCAAATAAGTTGGTATATACACTTTTTGATATATATCTATATTATGCAAACACAAATCCAAGTAAAATAACCAAAGGTGAAGTTTCAACAAAATATATTGAGATGGCAGCAATACATACAGGATTGATAAATGCTTAATGTTAGTGAGTTAGAATTTAAACATAAAAAATATAAAAGAAGCTTCTATTACAGATATTTAATTATTTTTTCTGTAGTTATAATAGGGTTGATACCTATTTTACTATTTACTCTATTTGATGAAAAAGTAGAAATACAAACTACAAAACAACAAGCCATAATAACTCCAATTATTGAAGAAAAAAATGACTCTATCACACAGGACTCAAATAGTACACTAATTATTGTAGAAGAAAATATCTCAAAAAAAGAAAAAATAATACCTATTATAGAGACAAAAGAAATTGAAGATAATAGCAGTATCTTAGAAGAAAAAAGAGTGCTTCTTACCCCATCATTAAGCTTTATAGATAGAATTGAATCAAGTAATACACAACATATAACTAATGTTATTTCAGATATAAAAGAGGTTGAAGTAGAAAATATAGAACCAATAATTGAAGAAGTTAAGCCAAAAGAGCAAATTATAGTAAACAATAAGATAGAGAGTATAGAAAAAACTCTACCTCGCATAGAAGATAAAAAAACTTCTATAAATATAGAAAGAAAAGATGAAGAGAGTGATATTGCAGATGTTATAAAAAGATTTAACATTAACCACAATCCAGCACTTAGCCTCTTTATAGCAAAAAAATATTATCAATTAGGTAATTATGAACAAGCATATAATTACGCCCTAATGACAAATGATTTAAACAACAACATAGAAGGTAGTTGGATTATATTTTCAAAATCACTTGTTAAAATGAATAAAAAAGAGTTAGCAATTGAGACTCTTAAAAAATATATCTCTTACTCTAACTCATCTCAAGCAAAGCAACTTTTAGATGAAATAACTTCAGGAAAATTCAAATGAAGACTTTACTGCTTATCTGTATAGCAATAATATTACATGCAGATGTTAAACAAGAGATACTTCATCTTTATCAAAATAAAAACTTTGAAGAGGCCTGCAATATTGGTTTTAAAAACTTTTTTGATAACTCAAGAGATGAAGAATATGTGTCACTATACTCACTTGCATGCTTAAATATTGACTATATTGATCGCCTCTATATATCTCTTACAGCTCTAAAATATTCCAAAGAAGCAAGAGCTAATGCGGCTTACTTCTCTACTATACTTTTACAAAAAAAACTTCTCTATCATGCAATGGTTGATGATTATGATATATCTAACTTAATTCTTCCAAAAACTGATTATGTACTATCGAAGGTATTTGATTTATATGTAAAAAATACCAAAGGTGAAAAAAAAGAGTTTTATTTTTTTGATGATGAAAATGATGCTACATTAAAATATAAACTTTATGTCATAAAAGAAAACAGTACATACAAAGTAGTTATTGAAGAATTTTATAACTCCATTAGTATAAAAAAACATATTTATTGGTAGGGACATAATGGACAGAATTACATTAGATTTATTGGCAAATGGCTCCATTATGAAGAGCCAGGTTGATAGGTTAATTTCTAAAGGGCTTGATGGCAACTTAATACTCAGAGATATTACAATATCTGGATTTATGACTATGGATAGGCTTGTACGGTTTATTGTAGATAAAATTCAATCTGGGGAGTATCACCTATCAATTATAAATAACTATGACTATATTCAAGAAAAAGATGTTCTTGTAAAGTTAGCTCAAAAATTAAATATTCAATTTTTAGATTTAGATTCAATTGATGTGGATTATAGACTTATTGAAAAAGTTTCACTTACACAACTAAAAAAATATTATGCATTTCCAATTTCAGAGGATGATTTAAGTGTAACAGTAGCTTTTTATGATTCGTTAAATATAGAAGCTCAAGAGTCAGTACAAAGGCTTTTTCCAAAAAAACCAATTAAAATTGCAGTGGCTACAAAACGACAGCTTGATTCATATCTTTTTAAAGTAGAGTTAAAAGATAGTATAAAAGGACTTGTTAAAAAAATTCGTGATGAATTAAACTCTATAAGTTCATTAGAAGAGCAACAAGAAGCTTCATCTATACTTCTTTTAATTGATGTTATCTTAAGTGCATGTATTAAAGATCGTGCCAGTGACGTGCATATTGAACCAACTGAGAAAAACTGTGTTGTTAGAACACGTATTGATGGTAAATTAGTTGAAATCTTTATATTTGAAAAAGATATTTATCCTCCTCTTGCTTCTAGGCTCAAGCTACTAGCAAATCTAGACATCGCGGAGAAAAGAAAACCTCAAGATGGTCGTTTTTCTACAATGGTTGGCCCAAGAGAATATGACTTTCGTATCTCTACACTGCCTATTTTATATGGTGAATCAATAGTTATGAGGGTTCTAGATAAACAAAAAGCTCTTGTTAAATTAGAAGATGCTGGAATGGATCCATTTAGTTATCAAAAATTTTTAAAATCACTCCAAACTCCATATGGTATCATACTAGTAACGGGACCAACTGGAAGTGGAAAGACAACTACACTTTATGGTGCTCTAAATGAGCTAAGAAACGTAGAAGATAAGGTAATAACTGTTGAGGACCCTGTTGAGTATAGAATGAACCTAATCCAGCAAGTACAAGTAAACCCAAAAGTAGGCCTTACTTTTGCAGCTGCTCTTAGGTCAATTTTAAGACAAGATCCAGATAAGATAATGATTGGTGAGATCCGTGACTCAGAAACGTTAGAAATTGCTGTAAAAGCTGCTTTAACTGGTCACTTAGTTATATCAACTCTGCATACAAATGACTCTATCAGTGCAATTACTCGTATGGTAGATATGGGAATAGCTCCTTATCTTATAAGTGGTTCTTTGGTTGCTATACAAGCGCAAAGACTTGTAAGAAAAATTTGTCTTCATTGTAAAACAGAAGAAAAAGTTTCAGCATCTGTTTTAGAAGAGTTAAGAGGTTTAGCTCCTGTTGATAGTAAGTTTTATATTGGCAAAGGGTGCAGAGAGTGTAAAGAGACGGGATATATGGGAAGAGAGATGATTTGTGAGGTTTTAGTTGTTAATGAAAAAATCTCATCTCTTATTGCAAAAAATGCATCAGTTGAACTTATACACACTCAAGCGGTTGAAGATGGATTTGTAGGACTGTTTCAAAACGGTATAGACAAAGCTCTTGCAGGGATTACAAGTATAGAAGAAATTTTAAGGGTGGCTAAATAATGAAGTACTTTGTAGCAACTATACTAACAAAAGGTAAAAAAGAGCAAATTGGAATGTATGCTGAAGACAGAAAGCAAGCTAATGAACTCGTGAAATTAAAGTACTCAGGGATTATCCTAAAAGTATCAGAAGAGGCAGAGCCTCTTGAAGCACAGCTAAAGAGATTTAAAACAAATTTACTGAGCAATATAAAAAAAAGGAAGATAAAACAAGATGCTTTAATTGCATCTATTAGGCAACTAGCCGTTATGACAAATGCTGGTATCTCTATCTATGATTCACTTAGCGAAATATCTAAATCAACAACAGATGAAACACTAAAACTTGTTTTTGGAAAACTAGCAGAAGATATCAACTCTGGGCATTCACTATCAAAATCAATGAACAACTTCCGTTTTGAGCTAGGAAATCTTGCAATTGCAATGGTTCAACTTGGAGAAAAAACAGGTAATCTTGATGATGCACTATATTCTCTTGCTAATATGCTTGAGGAGATTCGCGCTAATGTTGTTAAGTTTAAAAAAGCCATGGCGTACCCAAGAAATGTAATGATAGCTATGGCAGTTGCCTTTGTTATCCTAATCTCTTATGTTGTTCCAAACTTTAAAACTATGTTTGAAAAGTTACATGCAGATCTTCCTCTGCCAACACTTATTTTATTAAAATTAGAACATATTTTTAATAATTATGGACTTTATGTACTAGCTATACTATTTATAAGCTTTGTTGTTTTTAAATACCTAATAACTAATTACCAGAACATAAGATATGGCTGGCATGAAGTTTTACTAAAAACATATTTGATTAAAAATATCATTATGTATGCAACACTAAGCAGGTTTACTCTTGTTTTCTCAGAACTAATTCGTGCTGGTATTCCAATAGCTGAAGCACTTGAGACATCAATATCTATGATTGACAATCTTCCTCTAAAAAACAAGCTCTCTTCTGTTAGATTTGCAGTTGAGAAAGGTTCTTCTTTGCATGTAGGTTTAGAAGATACAAAGCTTTTTGAAAATATGATTATTCAAATGATAAGTGCTGGAGAAGATAGTGGTACGCTAGACACAATGATAGGAAAAGTAGCAGAATACTACAAGATGAGATTTGATGCAATCATTGATGGCTTATCAGAATCAATTGAGCCAATTATGCTATTTATTATTGCTAGTATGGTTTTACTACTTGCTCTTGGTATATTTTTACCGATGTGGGATATGGGTAACGCAGTTATGGGCAAACAGTAGAAAAAATTCTACTTGCTCATAAATTATCTTTAAGCTATATTTGTAAACACTTTTTGAACATCTTCATCATCTTCTAATTTATCTATTATTTTGTCTATATCTGTTTGTTGTTCTTGCGTAAGTGATATAGGAGAAGTTGACATTCTCTCTAGATTTGCTTTTATAATCTCTATACCCATATCTTCTAAAGCGCTATTAATTGAGCCAAAGCTTTTATAATCAGCTGATATAATAACTACACCCTCTTCTTCTTCTATTTCTTCTAGCCCAGCATCAATCAACTCAAGTTCTAACTCTTCAAGATCCATGGCATCTTTTAATGCAAATTCAAAGATGGCTTTTCTATCAAACATAAACTCTAAAGAGCCTTTTATAAGCATCTCTGCGCCATGTTTTGTTAATATATTTTTTACATTTGCAACCGTTCTTGTATTATTATCAGTCATGCACTCTATAAAAAATTGAACTCCATGAGGAGCTTTTGCTTCAAAACTTACCTCTAACATACTAGCAGTATCTTTAGAAGAAGCTCTTTTAATAGCTGCTTCAATATTATCTTTTGGCATATTTTCAGCTTTTGCATTAATGATTGCTGTTCTAAGTCTAGCATTCATACTAGGGTCACCACCACCATCTTTTGCAGCCATTGTAATAATCTTTCCAAGTTTTGGAAACAGTTTTGACATTGCTCCCCATCTTTTTAATTTCGATGCTTTTCTATACTCAAAGGCTCTTCCCATAGACTTTTCCTTACCTGTTATATATGTTATTTTATATTTAGACTGATTTTAAAATCAAAAATGTATAATAGCATAATACAATGCAGTAGGAATTTAAATGTTCTCTAATTTTAGGATCAAAAACCATTTTTTTAATGCCTTTCGTGAGCTTTTTGTTCACCATCACGGCTCACTAGAATTTAGAGCAAAGATATTGGCACTAATCATTTTGGCAAATGAAGAAATTAAACCAGATAATTACACCATTGTCAAAAACATAGGTATGAATATATACAAAAATGATGAAGATAGAGCCAATATACTTATGTTATTAACAAAAGAACTTGTTCTAAGAGTTAAAGAAGATAATGGCCTTGATATAGACACTCTTGTTTCAAATATTCAAAAAGAGTTAAAGCTATCACCAAGATATGCTAAGAAAATAGATGTAGAATCTTTAGAACCACTCTTAAATATCTCACATAATAGTGATACTCTTGCTTATCAAAAAAATATAATAGAGTTTTTAAAATCTATAAAAGAAGAGACTCTTCATGAGAAAAAATCACAAATTGCAAAGGATGAAGAGGGTATTGGATCTAAATATTAAAAAGTTCTTTATCAAAAAAACTCTCTTTTGAGATATTTTTAAATGAAGCATTAAGGCTTGTAAAGAGGGTTGGAAACTCTTTTTCCATCTTAGATAGCATCTCTTTTGTAGTCGCCCTTGCGTGAGGCATTTTTATATCAAACCTCATGGATGGACAAGCCTCATCACCAATTGTTTCTATATTATTATCACGAGCAAATGCTTCTAACTGGCGCTCTCTCATCTCTATAAGAGGGCGAATAACTGTCACTCCTCTATCTGCTTTGTATTTTGGAGCAAGACTTCTAAGCTGCCCGTTATAGATAAAGTTCATAAAAAAACTCTCAGCTGCATCATCCATATGGTGACCAAGTGCTAATTTATTACATCCAAACTTTTCAGCGGCACTATATAGTGAACCTCTTCTCATTCTTGAGAAAAAACTACAAAATGACGAATTTTTTCTTATTTTATCTTCTGCAATATCATAAATATTTGTATCATAAATCTCATACGCTATATCATGCTCTTTGCAGTGAGCTTTTAATTTTTCATAATTTTCTCCCATCCCATAAGAGACAGTCACTGCAATAAATTCAAACTTAAATGGAGCGCGACGTTGCTGTTCTTTTAATGCATGTATTAGTGTGAGTGAATCTTTACCACCACTAAGACCAACTAAAATCTTATCGCCCTCTTCTATTAAGTTGAACTGTGCATTTGTCTTGCCAAGCTTCGACATAATTTTTTTAGAAATTTTAATTGACAAGCTTATCAACCATTTTTATGATAAATTCGGCACTCTCTTGCGCACTACTCTCTAAAAACTCATCAAAACTAAAACTAGCATCCATATCAGCTGCATCACTAATTGAGCGAAGGATAAAAAATGGAATATTTAGCGCATTACAAACAACTGCAACACTCCCACCTTCCATTTCAAGAGCATCCGCGTTAAATGTGCTTCCTATCCAGTTCTTTCGTTCCTCATTAGCTACAAATTGATCACCTGTCGCAATAATTCCCTCTTGAATACTTTTACCCATCTCTGAAGCAACAACTTTACTTAATTCAATCATATCTTTATCAGCTTCAACAAAAACAGCGCCTTCAGGAACATAACCATACGGATGTCCAAAAGCGGTAATATCTAAATCGTGTTGAGATAGTTTTGTAGCAACTATAAGATCTCCAACTTTTAAACTAGGAGAAATAGCACCAGCAACTCCTGAAAAAAGCAGTTTTGTAGCTCCAAAATGTTCTATCATAGTTGTCGCTGTAAGAGTTGAGAATACCTTTCCAATCTTACTATAAGCGATAACTAGCTCCACGCCTTTATATGTCGCCTCATAATATTTATTCCCAGCATAAGCTGTTGTCTTATATGAGCCTATTTTTTCTAATATTGGAGAGATTTCCTCTGGCATTGCACCCATTATCGCTATTTTCATTTTTTTCCTTATATTACAAATATCTTAGTTATTCTAAAAGTGTTTCTTATACTAGTTACAGATTTGTTCAACTACTTCAAGTAAAGATTTCATATCCGAGATAGTATATGTCTCAAGATCAGGAGCTATTCTTTTATTTAACCCTTTTAAAGTTGCCCCATTACCAAACTCAATGGCAATATCAACCTTGTTAGCTATCTCTAAAATAGATTGTTTATATTTAACTGGTTTTACTAACTGTTCAGTTAAAAGTTCTACTGCCTCGTCCTTAGTTCTGTAAGGCTTAGTTGTTACATTTGAGATTATTGGAGCTTCAAAACTATCATGTATCATACTCTCCATTAAACTTCTTAAAGGAATTTGAGCAGGTGAGAGAAGTTCACAATGGCTTGCCACTGACATATTTAATAATAATGCGCGTTTAGCACCAGCATCTTTAAAGGTCTGCTCTAGTGAAGCCAAGTCATTTTTCATACCAGCAACAACAAGTTGTCCATCTTGATTATAGTTTGCTGGCCAAACTTTTTTACTCTCTTTTTGAGCATCCTTACAAATCTTCTCAACACTCTCATCATCAAGACCCATAACAACCATCATACCAGCTTCAATATCAGCACATGCATCTTGCATAAGTTGTCCACGTCTATGAACAAGTTCAACAGCATCTACATAATCAATTGCTCCGCTTGCACACAGTGCTGAAAACTCACCTAAAGAGTGTCCTAAAAACAGTTCTGCTTTAATATCCGGACATTTTTCTTTAAATAGAGTATAAGCAATTATCTGGATTAGAAGTATAGCTGGCTGTGTATATGCAGTTTGACCAAGCAGATCATGCTCACCAAATATTAACTCATCAAAATTAAGTCCAACTCTTTTTCCAGCTTCTTCAAACATCTCTTTTGCTAGTTGTGAATTTTCATAAAAATCCTTGCCCATTCCAGTTGCTTGTGAGCCTTGTCCAGCAAAAATCATAGCTATTTTTTTCATATGTATCCTTTAGAAGTATTTAGAATTTTCAGATATTTTTTTTCTTAATGTATTTCTATTCAACCCAAGCTTATCTGATAGCTGTAATTGTGATTTAAATTTATGAAGTCCCGCTTTTATTAGGGGTACTTCATAAATATGTAAAAAGTTTTTATAATCATTGTTTGAGCCAAGTTTTTCAAAAAGATACTTTTCAATAATATCCATTAACTCTCTCTCACCAATATTTTGAAGCAAATAGTGTATCACCACCTGCTTTTTTAGCGAGTACGAATTTCTGCTCAAGTCAGGATTAATATTGCTAATTTTAAGTGTTTCTGATTGGCCAAAAAGAGATGCAGCCTCGTTAATATATTTATCAATTAAAATATCAACATCTTCAGGTCTCTCTTTTAATGATGGAATATCAAGCTTAATACTAAAAACTTTATCAACTATTTCATTTTTATATAGATTAGATGCAGTTGCAACTACTCTTATATTCTTTAGCGTAATAAGTTCAAAAATTTTTTTGATATTTGGCGAATTTTCTAAATTTGTAATTATGATACTATTGTTACTCTCAAGAGCAAGTAATAGTTCCTCATAATTTGATGCATCCAAAATAGTTGCATCTGGAAGAATGTAGCTAGCCAGGCTCTTTTTTCCAACACCTTCTTCTCCTATTATTAGAGCATTTACACTAAGTGTTTTTAAAAGAGTGGCTGTTTTAAATGCTTGTGCCCAAGAGGCAGAAGCTGCTATATTTTTAGCATCCACAACCCGTGCCACCACCAGTGCCACAACAATCATCTTGTTGATTTTCTGCTGGAATGCCACTCATCAACTCTTCTGCAGATGCTTCTCTAATATTATTTACAATAACTAAAAAAGACAACTCTTTACCAGCTAAAGGATGATTAAAATCTATAATGACATTCTCATCACCAATTTCTTGTACTACAACTTGAACAGTACCACCATCTTCGCCTTGTCCATATAGACTCATTCCAATCTCTAAATCAATCCCTGCAAATTGATCTTTTGGAACTTCTTGCTTAGCCGCTGCATCATACTCACCATAAGCATCTTCTGCTTTAACAACTACATCTGCTTTTTCTCCAATAGACATGTTGGTAATCGCATTCTCTAAACCTGGAATGATTTGACCTCTTCCAAACATAAAGACAAGTGGCAATCCACCAATGTTACTATCTACTACTTTAGTTCCGTCATTCACTTCGTATTCAATTGATACGATTTGATCTTTTTGTATTGCCATATTATTTGCCTTTAAATTTATTTTTCAGATTTTATCTAACTATTATTTTATTGAGCTTAATTTCTTTTTTGCAATACCAGCTTGAGAACTATCAGGATATTGGCTCATTACAGCATTATAAAATATTTTAGCATTTTTTTTATCATTACTTTTTTCCATAGATATAGCAGTATGAAGAAGAAGCGTTGGCATATAAGTTGCTTTATCGTAAAGAGTTGCACTGTTTTTAAAGTACGCTATTGCTTCAGAATAGTTATTAGTATAGTATTCAATTTCTCCAACCATATAATGAGAATATGCAGGCTTGTAGCTTTTTGATATAAGCTCTTTATAAAGCTCTCTGGACTCTTTGTATAGTTTCTTATTATAAAAATCTTTTGCTTTTGTATCTATCTCTGCATTTGAGAGCTCTTTGCTCTGGATATTTTTTGATTTTGGAGCTATTTTAAGCTCTTTTGCTAGCAGATCTTTAAACTTATTAACATCACTTACCAATGAATTAAACTCATCTTTAGTAACATAAGTCTTATTGATGCGATCAATAAGCTTAGAGATCTCAGCAAGCTGAAGATTTATTTTTTCAATATCTTTGCTATTTACTTGGATTGATTCTGCAACACGTTTGTCATATTCACTCTTATTATTTACACCATCTTCTTGTGATTTTAATTTAAGCTTATTTTCGCGACTTGTAGCACTTATATTTTCAATTATTGTTTGAAGTCCATCAATTCTTTCTCTTAAAGAGTCAACTTCGTTTGCTTGATTATTACTTTTTACAACAACTTTTTGAAGATTTTTTTTAGTTTCAAGTAGTGTAGTCTCAGTGGAAGAGAGACCATAAGGATTTGGATTATTTAGGTCACCAGCACCGAACGCAGATGGTTCGGCACTTAGTAAGTGTGTATATAAGGTTATTGCAAATAAAGCAACTACTCTACAACTTTTCATTAATTATGGTAAAAGTTTAAAGTCAACTCTACGATTTTGTGCCCAGCACTCTTTTGTTTTGTCTGTACAAACTGGACTACTCTCACCAAAACTTACCATAGAAATACGATCAGCATTAACACCCTCAGCAACTAAAGCTTTTTTAACACTCTCTGCTCTTTTTAAACCAAGTGCAAAGTTATACTCATCACTACCCCACTCATCACAATTACCTTCAAGTTTTAATTGAAATTTACTTGCGTTAGCGTTTGCAACTGCAGCATCAGCTGAAAGATCCGCTTGCATATCAGATTTGATACTAAATTTGTCAAAATCAAAATAGATTGTTTTTAACTCTTTTTCTATTCTTGCCATATACTCAGCTGCTGTCTCTGAACTATCAGTAGAAGCTTGTACTGGAGCAACAGGAGCAGCTTGTTCTGAAACAGCAGCACCATCATTAGCATCAACTTGAGGATTTTTATCCCCACATCCACTTAAAACCAAAAGTGCTGCTACAGCACTTGCAAGAACTATACTTTTCATCATTTACTACCTTATGTTTTATTTTCGAAAGTATACCAAAATAAAATTAATTTTTATTTATAATATAAATATATTACCAATCAATTGACTGAATCTTCCCAAACTGTAGTGGAAAGAGGAAATTCTTGTTATGATTTAATCTTATAATACCAACAGAACTCTGTGATTGATAATTCTTTACAAAAATTATTGCATCTCCATCCACAGAAAATTTAGGAAATTCATTTACGCCAACAGCTGTAAGTCTTCTTATAGAATCACTTTCCATTGAAACTAAATGTAGATTAAATGTATTATTTGAAAAGGAATCAGAACTCTCTCTTGCTTTATAGACTACATATTTACCATAAGCACTACACGCTGAATTACTTTTTCCATAATAAACTACCTGCTCAACGCTGCCTGTATTTATATTTAAAGAAAATATATTTGGATATCCAAGTCTATCTGAAACAAAAACAATCTTGTCATTTTCCATAAATTGTCCACTAACATCTATTCCGCCAAAGTTAGTTAACTTTTTAGCACCTTTTGTTTTTGTATCATATAAGAAAATATCTGGTTGACCATTTGGTGCCATTGTTAAAAGTAACTTTGATCCATCCTCATTGACGTCAGAACATATCATCATTCCATCTGATGATTTTATAGTTTTACTTTTTCCAGTTCTTAAATCTATATGTTTTAAGGTTGGTTTTGTTTCATTTAAAGATGTGTAGTAAAATGCATTCTGCTCTTTATTAGCCCATTTAGGAAAAAGATTAAAGCCACCTTTTACGATAACGTGTTGATATGTTAAAGTATAATCAGTAACAACTAACTCACTTCTTTGAGGGGAAATCATTCTTGAGAAAATTACTTTTCTTTTCATCCATTCAACTGGACCTTCTCCCATAAAGTTATTGATATCATATGCTATTGTGTGAGCAACAAACATATATATATCAGAACTATTAACTTTATAATTTTTGTTAAATACAATACCATCTTTACTAAATAGTTTCATCTCAACATTTAGAGCTCTTGCATCATCTTGGCTTAACTTATATCTCAACACATAATTCATATCTTTATTTTCAACAAGAACTCTGCTTGCATCAAAATCTATATTTCTTTGAGCTTTATCCACATTAAAAATAGAGAGTACATTTAAATCTGCAGCAAGTGCTTTAAAAAACTTAATTTTAAAAGTTGAATCATAACTTACAGATGCATCTTCTAGAGCGATAGAGGGTAGTGTGTCAGCTTTTTTTACGACGTCTATAGTAGCATCACTTGCGAACATAGACATGATAACCAATAAAATTGAAACAATAATTTTCAAAATTTACTCCTGCGAAATTAAATTTATTTTATAAGTTCCTGATTTATTATCAGGATTTTTTGGAAAAAGAACATTTGTTAATCTTGCTTTTATTTTGTCACATTCTTTATTAAAACTATCACTATCAGAATATCTAAGTATTCTAAAGTCAATTACTTTTCCAAATGAATCTAGTTCTATAACAGCTTGTACCATTTTACCTTCAGAATTTTCTGGTGGTGAAAAGTGCTGATAAACAAGTGCCTGAATTTTAGCAAAATATTCATTTACTTCCGAACCAGTCGAGCTTTTAGAGTTTTTTTCAGCTTTATCTTTTGAGTTTACTTTTTCTATCTTACTACTAATAGATTCAACTTTGTTTTCAGTAGATTTTTGACTTTTTTTAGACAACTCTTGCATCACTCTTTTGTCTAACTCTTTTTCTATTTTTTTATCTTCTTTTTTTATATCTTTAGTCCAAATTTGACTAAATAAATCATCTATCTTTATCTCTTTTTTTTGAGGTATAGTTTCTGTTTTTTCTTGAGGCTCTTGATTTACTATTGGTTTTTCAATCTCTTTTTCAACCGGTTTATCAATTGCTTTTTTAACGTTTGTTGATTGAACATTTACCATATCTAATGAGACAGAAACAAAATCATCTTTTTTTAACGCATAACTTTTTACATCTTTAGATATAACAATAGCTATAAAGAAGATAATTGTAAAAAAAAGAAAGAGTGAGAGTGATATAAAACCACTTATATAAAAATATGAGTCTTTATTAACCATTAGAAGCTAATGAAACCTCAGTAAAACCAGCTTGCTTTACTGCAGCAAGAACAGACATAACAACACCATAATCTAAACTTTTATCTGCACTTATCAAAACCGTAGCTTTTAAGTCTAATTGCTTTGAATATAGAAAAAAATTATCTAAAAATGCATTTATTTGAAAATTATCTTTGTTCACTTTTAAATTCTTATCTTTATCTATTGTGATATGTACGGGCGGAATTTTGGATAACGATTTAGTTTTTGAACTTTGGGGAAGATTAATTTTTTCTTCATATATCATATTTGGCGCAATTACCATCATAATAGCTAAAAGTACCAACATTACATCCACTAAAGGAGTAATGTTTAACTCTGGTTTTTCATCCCAATTATACGCCATGTATTACGCTTTTCTAGCAATAATAGCATCGCTTTGCATCTCAAGAAAACTAATCAATTCATATGATTTTCTCTTGAGTATCTGATGATACGTATATGCAAAAATTGCAACAAAAATACCTGCAGCAGTCGCCACAAGTGCGTCGGAAACTCCGCCAGCAATAACTGACATACCGCCACTACTTTGTCCTATATGAGTAAATGTGTCCAAAATAGAGACAACAGTTCCAAAAAGGCCTATAAAGGGAGTAGTAGATGCAAAAACAGAAAGAACTGAAAGTCCCTTTGTTGCCTCTTTTGTAGCAGCTATTAAACCTAGTGATAATATATCTTTAGTAACATTTGAGCTAGATCTCAAAAAATTATTTAAATACGATTGAGTGCTTACAGTTGAAGCCCCCATTAAAAGACTCTCTAATGATCTATTCTCTATTTCAAGCCAACTATTTATAGAGAGAAATCTGTAGAAAAAAACCCAGTTAAGTATTATAAAGTACACAGCCAAAAGAAACAATACACCCAGCGTAACTGGATGACTTTTTATATAAAAATCAATAATTTCGTTAATCATTATATTTACAGTAAACTTTGGGCAGCAGACTCTAGTCTAGCAGTTACGGCAACTATTGCAGGATTGTTATCTTTAATAGATTCAATGAGTTCTTTAGCATCGTTAATAGCTTTTGCTACAGCGCTTTCACTATCACCACGAATTGCCACAGCACCTTCAACCAACACTATAACTTTTTTCTCATCAACTTGGACAACTCCCCAGTTAATAAGAATTGATTCGACTGATTTATCTTCTTTTTCTATATCAATCACACCTGCTTCAAGCAGCGTAATTAATGAAGAGTGCTCTGCTAAAACACCAAACTCACCCTCTTCACCAGGAAGAGTTACACTAAGAGCCTCACCATTATAGATGACGCCATTAGGAGTTAGTATTTCAAGTTTTAACTTATCCATATCAGTCCTTTATGAATTACTTCATTTTTTGAGCTTTTTCAATAGCCTCATCAATACCACCAACCATATAGAAAGATCCTTCTGGCATATGGTCACACTCACCACTTAGTATCATCTTGAAACCTTTAATAGTATCTGCTAAAGATACATATTTTCCTGGTGAACCAGTAAATACTTCTGCAACAAAGAAAGGTTGTGATAAGAACTTCTCAATCTTACGAGCACGCTCTACAACGTTTTTATCATCTTCACTAAGTTCATCCATACCAAGAATTGCAATAATATCTTGTAAGTCTTTATACTTTTGAAGTGTTTGTTGAACACCACGAGCTACACTATAATGCTCTTCACCTAAAACTTGTGGATCAAGTAATCTTGAAGATGAATCGAGTGGATCAACTGCAGGATAGATACCTTTTTCAGCAATCTTACGGTTAAGAACTGTTGTTGCATCTAAGTGAGCAAAAACAGAAGCAGGTGCTGGGTCAGTTAAGTCATCCGCTGGAACATAAACAGCTTGAACAGAAGTAATTGAACCATTTTTAGTTGATGTAATTCTATCTTGTAATGCACCCATCTCACGAGCTAATGTTGGTTGGTAACCAACGGCCGAAGGGATACGTCCAAGAAGTGCAGACATCTCTGAACCTGATTGTGCAAAACGGAAGATATTATCAATAAACATCAATACATCAAGACCTTTTTCATCTCTAAAGTACTCAGCCATAGTAATACCAGTTAATGCAATACGGTTACGCGCTCCTGGAGGCTCACTCATCTGACCATAGCACAGCGCAACTTTGTCCAAAACGTTAGAGTCTTTCATCTCATGGTAAAGGTCATTACCCTCACGAGTTCTCTCACCAACACCAGCAAATACAGATAGACCATCATGACCCATTGCAACGTTGTGAATAAGCTCCATAATGATAACTGTTTTACCAACACCAGCACCACCAAATAGTCCAACTTTACCACCTTTAGAGTATGGTGCAAGTAAGTCAACAACTTTGATACCTGTTTCAAACATCTCTGTTGTAGTTGATTGCTCAACTAAAGCTGGAGGTTGACGGTGGATTGACCACATTGGTGCGTCAGTTACTTGTTCACCATCATCAATAGTCTCACCAATTACGTTAAAAATACGTCCAAGTACTTTATCGCCAACTGGGACTTTAATAGGAGAACCTGTAGCAGTTGCATCCATTCCACGAACTAAACCTTCACTCATATCCATTGCAATTGTTCTAACACGACCATCACCTAAGTGTGCTGCAACTTCAAGTACTAAACGAGTTTGTGTACCTTCTAAATTTATATTAACTTCGATTGCTTCATTAATTATTGGAAGATAACCATCAAAATCAACGTCAACAACCGGGCCCATAACCTGGCTAATTTTACCAATCATATTTTTCTCCATTATTTCATAGACTCCACACCACTTATTATCTCAATAAGTTCAGTAGTTATAGCTGCTTGTCTAGCTTTATTAAACTGTACATTTAATGACTTGACCATATCTTTTGCATTATTTGTTGCTGTATCCATTGCTTGCATTCTAGCACTATGCTCAGCAGCAACTGAATCAATTAATGAGTAATACATCGCATATTGCGCATATCTGTTCACTAAAGAATCAAGCATCTTCTCTTCATCTTGAGCTTCAACTTCTAGCATTGACTTCTCTGCTTCATTACACTCAAACTGAGTTGCATCAACAGGTAATACCTTATTTACATGCAATTCTTGTGTTATCATGTTTTTATAACCATTATAAACTAGGTAAAGAGCATCTATTTTTCCATCTTTAAAATCTTCTATAGAAGTTAAGATAAATTGATCTGAAAGCTCTTTGTCAGGTTTTGAACTAAGATTTGCAACAGAGTCAAAAAGTTCAACTTCATTATATTTAAAAAATTCAATACCTTTTTTACCGATTCCACGTAAACGTACTTTTACATTTTTTGTTTTGTACTCTGCTAATAGTTTTTTAACAGCCTTAATAGTTTGTATATTAAATCCGCCACATAAACCTTTATCAGCAGTTACAAAAATAATGTCAATTGTTTTTGGATCTTCAAGCTTGCAAAAACTTCGATTGTCGATCCCTCCAACTTTATTACATTTAATACGTCCAGCAATTTCGGCAATTACCTGATTCATTTTTGCAGCATAAAGACGAGAGCGTTTTGCAAGCTCTTCAGCACGGCGAAGCTTTGCAGTTGATACAAGCTTCATTGCACGAGTCGTCTTTTGAGTGTTAGAAACACTCTTAATCTGTCTTTGAATATCTTTCAAGTTTGCCATAAGTTATCCCTTACGCCACTATAAAGCTAGCTTTGAACTCTTCAAGTGCTTTTTTCATTAATGAGCTAGTATTATCATCTACTTTAGAAGTACTTCTAATATTTTCAAAAATTTGAGGATAAGATGCTTCAATAAATGGATACAACTCAGCTTCAAAACGAACAACATTTGATGGCGCCATGTCATCAAAGAAACCTTCATTACCAGCGAATATAATTAATACTTGCTTCTCAACAGAAAGTGGAGAAAAAGGTGGTTGTTTTAGAACTTCAACCATTCTTTGTCCACGCTCAAGTTGCTTACGTGATGACTCATCAAGATCAGATGCAAACTGAGCAAATGCTTGTAATTCACGATACTGAGCAAGGTCAAGTCTAAGTGTTCCTGCAACTTGTTTAGTAGCTTTGATTTGAGCAGCACCACCAACACGAGATACAGAAAGACCAACGTTAATTGCCGGACGTACACCTGAGTTAAACAACTCAGTCTCTAGAAAAATTTGACCATCAGTAATAGAGATTACGTTTGTTGGAATATATGCTGATACATCCCCTGCTTGTGTCTCAATAATTGGAAGAGCAGTTAAAGAACCAGCTCCTCTCTCATCAGAAACTTTTGCAGCTCTCTCTAATAAACGAGAGTGGATATAAAAAACGTCACCAGGATATGCTTCACGACCTGGAGGGCGGCGAAGGATTAGTGACATCTCACGGTATGCAACTGCATGCTTACTTAAATCATCATAAATGATTAAGCCATGTCTTGCGTTATCACGGAAATACTCACCCATTGTAACACCAGTGTATGGAGCTAAAAATTGAAGAGCTGCTGCTTCAGAAGCTGTTGCTGAGACAACAATTGTATATTCCATTGCACCGTGATCTTCAAGACGACGGATAATTTGAGCTACAGTTGACTCTTTTTGTCCAATAGCAACATAAATACATGCTACACCATTCCCTTTTTGATTGATAATAGCATCAAGTGCAACTGTTGTTTTACCAGTTTGTCTATCACCAATAATAAGCTCTCTTTGACCTCTACCAATTGGAACTAGAGCATCAATTGCTTTAATACCAGTAGCAAGTGGCTCATGAACCGATTTACGAGCCATAATACCAGGAGCTTTTTCTTCAACGAAACGAGTTTCTGTTGTTTCAATTGGGCCTTTTCCATCAATTGGCTCGCCAAGTGCATTTACAACACGCCCAAGAAGCGCATCTCCAACAGGAACACGAAGAAGGCGACCTAATCTTTTTACAGACATACCCTCTTTTAATAATGCGCCTGGTCCAAGAATAACAACACCTACTGTGCTCTCCTCAAGGTTCATAACCAGACCTCTTGTTCCCTCTTCAAACTCTACCATTTCTCCTGCCATAACATTGCTTAGTCCATAAACTTGCGCAACACCATCAGCATATGAAACGATTTTACCTGTCTCATTTATATCAACACTTAGTTCAAAGTTGTCAATACGCTCTTTAATTATTGAGCTGATTTCATCAGCTTGAATTTTTGCTACCACTACACGTCTCCTCTCGTTGAAAATTAAATTGCTTTTATAATATGTTCTATCATTTGACTATTGATTCTTGCTTTTGAGAAACTTATCTCTACGCCAAGATCTTCAACATCTACTTTTATACCATTAAAGTTATCTTTTACAAACTTTAAAGATATTTTAGAATTGAATTTGCTGCCTAATCCATTGCCTAAGTCTGTTATAACTTTTGAGTCAACAACGCTATCGCTATATACGATACCATTGTAAACTTTATTTGTTTTAGCAATATCTTTTCTCATAACCTCTGCTAATGCAGGAATTATATC
Source organism: Sulfurimonas sp. (assembly GCF_028694895.1). Taxonomy (GTDB): domain Bacteria; phylum Campylobacterota; class Campylobacteria; order Campylobacterales; family Sulfurimonadaceae; genus Sulfurimonas. The sequence goes on from NZ_JAQVKA010000011.1 coordinate 34,834, forward strand.
TATACGATTATGCTCAGCAAGCAGTTTAATTAAATTCTCAACATCTTTATAACCAGCTGATTTAACTGCTGCTAATAAAATTTCTGATTTTTGATCTCTACTTACATCTGGATTATTAATGATCTGAATAAATTTCTTATCATTAAAAGCTTCAGATAATATAGAAAATATCAAAGCTATTTCCTGCATTGCTTCCCCGCTAGAGCGCTGCTTAATAGCTTTGAGATACCTCTTTGCAATCAACTCTTCCATCTATGCCACCTTCTTTAAGATAACATTAGCCATAGCCTCTTTGTCAAAAGAATCATCACTTTGACTTAAAACTTCACTCAATGTGTTTTCAACAACACTTCGAACCATTTTTCTTTGTTCAAATTCCATAAGCGCAGCCTGCTGTTTTACCATTATTTCGATATCAGCCTCGCACTGTGCCATGATTGTGTCATTTAAAACTTTGTTCTCTTTTTTTGAGCTACCAACTAAATCTGTAGCAAACTTCTCAGCTGCTAAAACTTTAGAAAGTGCATCTTTTTTTAGAGACACTGACTCTTTTAACTTATCTTGAACTTTTTTCATCTCATTAGCAATAGCATTGCTTCTGGACGCAAAATAGTTTTTTGCCGGTTCTGCAACTAGGTACCAAATAAGTCCAGCAAACAATAAAAAGTTAACCGTTCTTTGAACAATATCAGTATCTGCATTACCACTAGATGCCAATGCATATGTTGATATCATTAGCATAAATACTAAAATTCTACTCACATTACATCCTTATATTTGACTAAATTTAGCTTTAACAGCTTCTTTAAACAGTGGCATTTGTGATTTCAAATCACCACTTAACTGTTCACGAGTACGAGCAAGTAATTGCTCAAACTCTAAATACTGATTAGCTAATTCAGCACGTTTTGCTTCTATTTTACTCTCTGCTAACTCTTTAGCATCCGCAATAACTTATTCTCTCAGGGCCGAAGCTTCCAATTTAGCATTTACAGTTATTAATTTTGCTTTTGATTCAAGTTCATTGATTTCATCATCATTAAAGCCTACTTTTTCTAGGTCTTTTTTGATGTCTTCATCTCT